>JAGPMA010000001.1 GCA_018053145.1 Oscillospiraceae bacterium
CGACATCCCGCAAACGTGGCTCGGAACAATACCTGCAAGATGCCGCCGCTGTATTTGACGAGGTGGAAAGCAGTCCGGTAATGCAGCGGCTTTGGCGAGCGTATCAAAAGAAGTTTTCTTACGCCACGGATCTGCCATGGAACACAATCATGGAATCGGTGCGCATGTTATATAGCGATTCGGTGGGAATATAGGCAATGTCCTCACTACTTATGTGGGGAGTCATATTAAAAGCTATACTATTTCAATAGACTTTTTTGTATTTCATATTGTTAAGGCGACACCGAGAAATTTGCCAAACAAATAAATATTCTATCTGATAGTGAATATTCACAGCTTTGAGTGAACAAATAATATAATTCCAGTATTATGCAGGGAATGCGGATCACCCTACATAGCCGTGATTTTCCCAACCGACATATTCATGCTTTGCTTCGGCACAATAACTCAAAACGGACGGAGCGGGGTTCAACCTGCCCATCCGTTTTGCAAAAACAAAGAGTTTTGCCTAATCGCGATTCGCATTAAAATGCCCTCGCGGATACTCATGGTAACCAAGATTGATTTGGCTGTTATGTACAACAATACCCGGTTCTTTTTGCCAGTTCAAGCACTCCAAAGCAGAATATTTCCCAATCCGCCAATGTTGTCAGTGATGGGTCGCCGTCACGGATTCGAAGGGTGCGGCGGATTTCTTTTGGGATTACAACTCTTCCGAGGTCGTCGATTCGACGTACAATTCCTGTTGCTTTCATAAAAATACCTCCCATGCGCCTGTTACGCAAAATCTGATGTCTTTTCGGCAACTGAAAACATATACATGCCTGCCTATACTGCCAATTTTGGCGGAAGCGCAGGATATGCTGTGTTAACAATTACGCCGATTAATTGTGCAATGTTTTACTTTGTTTCCATGCGAGCTTAGTCTTTGTAAAATGCTGGCGCATTATTCTCGGTTATGCAAAATGTAATAAACAGAAAAAGATTTAAAATGTCATCTCAAATGGTGCAATCAGGCGTTTCAGCATTTAACAAAAAAGTATATAACTATTCTTGCCTATTTATGGTCAGTGAAAAGTTCATCTTAAAAACAAGATGAACTTTTCAGTTGCAAATAATTGGCTTAACATATAAAATTTTCACAGTAAATATCTTGACAATGCAGCTACTTTGGTTTGGAAGCTATTATTCTTGAACGCGAGGTTTTCACATGATTTTATACAAATATATCAATTCCTCGAAATTATTCAAGATTTTATATTCGATGCTGATAATAATGCTTTTCATTTCTGTGATTATTGGGGTTATATCAAATGAAAATAGGGAATATCCGAAGGCACAAAACGGAGTATTGAATTTAGACGGATGGAATCTTAAGGATGATGGAACAGTAATGCTTAACGGAGAATGGGCGTTTTACTGGAAGAAGTTTGTGTCTTACACGGAGAGCGCCAAGCCCGACATATTTGCTGATGTTCCCGATGTGTGGAACAGCTATAAGGTCAATCGAGAGGAGCTTTCGGGCTTTGGATACGCGCGCCACATACAGCCTGTGCGTCAAGGGCGTCGGCGACGAACAGCTGGCGCTTAGGATACCGCCTTGATCGACTGCCTATAAGCTGTATGTTGACGGGAAGCTTTAGGCGCAAAACGGAATTATCGGCACAAGTCTGGAAGGGGCTGAACCCGAGTATGAGCGGGAAAGCATTGCGTTCCCGCCTGATGACGATGAACTTACAATCACTGTGCAGGTTTCGAACTTCACTTACGCACGTGGTGGGGTTTGGTATCCGACGATATTGGGGACAGCTTCTCAGATTTCGGGTATAGACCGAATTATCAGCTATCGTGATTTGTTCCTTATAGGCAGTTTTATTAAAATGTTGCTGTTTTGCTTCTGCATGTATTTCCTTGCAAAAAGGAAAATTTCAAGCGTCTTGTTCGCGTTGCTGGCGCTAATTACAGCGTTAAGGACATCAATTTACGACAATTATCTGCTTGCCTCCTTCGGAGTGCCGTTTCGACTTTTAATCATTGTAGAGTGTATTACTCTAATTTGGATGCCGTTATTAATTTCTCTGTTTGTTTAAGCCTAACCGAGAAGAAAACCTATAAAAAGCTTGCATTGGTAATCAGCAGCATTGCGCTGGCAATTACAGTGCTTGTGCTCACTGCACCCATACATATTTTTACGCAATATACGGTGATTATCGAAATACTTGAGATAGGAACTTCACTGGATGCATTGTTTTGTTTGCTAAAGAGTAATAATCAGTCAAAAGCTGCTATCGCAGTGGGCTTGGGCATGCTCATTTGAGCTATCGAAATATATGCATTATACCTTTGAATTTAAGAATTTGTCAAAATATATCAGCTTTTCCTCAAAGCTTGACTTTGTCGAAACATATGACAAGAGCGGCAAAGGTGGGCGGAATGGATACCACAGTTGCGACAGACCTTGCCAAGCTTGCGGACGGAGCGAAAGTTTCGAGTTGGGCGAAAGAAAGCGCGGCCTTCAACATTAATAGTGGGCTTATTGTTGGCAATAACGGTCTATGTCGCCCGCAGGATTCGATAACAAGCGCAGAAGTTGCGACGGTGGTTATGAGAATGCTTCAAAAAGCAAAACTGATAGACTCGAGAGCGACAGCATAACGACACGTTTTAAATAGACTGCAAAAGCTCCCCAAGAAAGCATTTGGGGAGCTTTTGCAGTCTGTCTTAGCTTTAAACGCGGCAAGCTCCCATATAAAAGCCCCGACAGCACTTGCTGCCGGGGCTTTTATATGGGAGCATTATGGAGCTCTTAAATTATGCCGAGAGGAATGAGCACAGCCAGAGCCACGGCGTCAATTGCGAACATCGTAATGATGAAACGCTTTTGCGTTTTCGGCTTCTTATCATAAATGAGATAGCTTGCTAGGAAGAACGGTATGTAGGTCGTGATGAACACGGGAACTGCGCCCCACCAGGGATAAACCCAAATGAATGCGGGTGTCCATGCAAGGAAAATTTCAACCAGAGAGAAGAGCAGCGCCGAGCCGACAGCAAAGACAATGCGGTTGTTAATGCCGAACATCTTTTTGTCCTTGTCGGCTGGAAGAAGCTTCGATGTAAAGCCGGCGATGGCGAACATCATTGATAATTCCCAGGATACGCCGATGAGCAGAATGAAGCTGGTGCTTTCTGCCGAGACAGTCCACAAAGCATAGCCGGAAAGGCTGCAAATAACCGCGTTGGCTATTTCGTAGAACCAGTGCACAGAGTACAGCGCCAAGGCGGCGGCGATAGCCTTATAGTCTTTTTTTTGTACCTCGTTGCAGTAAATAATGACCACGATTGCAAAAATGGCTATGAAGGTCCAGTTGAAATTTGATGGGTCGCGGACCATTGCTTTCGCCGCATCCGCCAGCGGCTTGTTGGCTAAATCTCCAAATAACATGGGCATCCTCCCTTTCAATTTAACTCATATGACAATAACATATTCCGACATAGTGGTCAAGCTGTAATTGCCAAATTTTTATACAAATGGCAGATGCTCTTTTGGAGAGGGTAATCTGAACTTTTTGGCTTCGTTTACGCTACGCAAACATCATAGAAAAGGCTCAAATCAGCAGGAAGCCAATTTGAGCCTTAATACTATATCAATTTAATGGTGCTGACGGCAATAGCCCTACGATTTAATTGCACCAAGCTCTCTCATAACGATGACGCTGTCCTTGGCCCCCTGCAAATATATATAACGAAATTCGTTGGTTACAACTTTTGCGGTTTCCTCAATATATTGTCTTATTCGTTCCTGAACTACGGTGTCAAGTGCGTCGTCAAAGCGCAGGGCATCGTGAAGCGTGCTAAGCCTATACGAGGCTTCCTTAACCGCGTCGTCTGACTGCTCCAAATCATAAAGGGCACGTATGATTAACTGATCTAAAGCATTTTTTACGATAGTATCTTTGCTCTCCATATGGTGTTCACCTCCCAATCGTAATAGGATTCCCATAGTTTTTAGCAATATTTATTAGGTGCGACTGTTATTCATGTTTGTCGCAATTATCATCAGTTTCCGGTGTGCGTTTATTGTTATCGAGCATAAGCTCAAATAATGTTTGCGGTTTAAGAGCTTTTCCTCCGGCGGCAAGCCAGCCTGCCGTAAAGGCGGCTCTCGTGATTAGAAAGAGCGCGGCTTCGGCCTCGTCATATTCCTTGCGCTCGAGGAAATCGTTGAACGCCTTTTCAAAGTTGTCGCTTTTCATGTGTATCACCCCATGTGGTATAATACCACATGCAAGCGGTAAAATGCAATACAAAGGAGTGCATAAGCACTAATTAGGATTGTCTCATTTTTCCGCGAAATTTTGTATGCTTATTACAAGGAGTGACAGAATATGGAATCGAAGCATTACAAAACGTATGTCAAAATCGGACTTAACATCCTGTACAATCGAAAAGAACAGGGGATAACCCAAATGCAGCTTGCTGAAATGACTTCATATAGCAGGAACCATATTCAGCAAATCGAAACTGCCTGTGCTGTTCCAAGCGTTGATGCATTGCTCGATATAGCCGACGCGCTTAATATTCCGGTTGCTAAGCTTTTCGAAACAAAATAGAAAAAGAATTAATATCATACATAAGCACGATTGAGCTACGAAAAAAGGATACGAAAACCGTGAAAAAGGTTTTCGTATCCTTAAATTTTGATTAAAGGCTGAGAACGAGACTTAAATAATCCCGACATTGATGATTTGAAATCCATAGCCCGAAGTCAAGCGGAGCGCTTGACTGCCGCAGCCTTTGCAAATATAATCGGGACCAAGCGCGTCGTATACCGTTGTTTCTCCGCATTTGCGGCAAATAAAAACTGCGGAATCGGGCTCGATTTCGAGCTTCGCTCCAAAAGCTTTTGTGTCCTTAGAGATGACGTCGAAAAACGACTGAACATAGGATGGAATAATTCCGGACATCAGACCGACCTTGAGAGTGATTTTCGTAACCCTTTTGCCGCCGTTTTCCTCACATACGCGAAGAGCTGTGTCCAGCACATCGGTCATTATGCCAAGCTCGTGCATGGATTAGCCGTTCATCTGAGCCTTGAGGGCCTTGATGTCCAGAGGAGCAAGAACGCTGGCGTCGACAAGCTCAAGGGTGATAGCGTCCTTCTTGCAGGCGAGCAGGCAGGCTTCGCAACCACGGCAGAGGTCTTCGTTAACCTGAACCTTGTTGTCCTTATCCCTATAAATTGCAAGGAAGTTGCACTTCTTCTCGCAAAGCCCGCAGTTGACGCACTTCTCCTTGTCAATTTTTGCTACGTAGCCGGAACCGGCGAACATGGGGGCGGTAAGGTAGTTTTGTGAAAGCAACGCCGTGCAGCAGCAAGGGCAGCAGTTGCAGATGCTGTAAAGACGGCCGGCAGCGACATCCTTGAAGAAGGCGGCGTGGACGTTGCCTCGCTCATGGCACTCGCGCAGAAGCTGGAGAGCCTCGTCCTGAGTGACAAGATGGCCGTTTAAATATCTGTCGCGGTCAAGGCACCACGAAACCCAAGGTTCGCCGATGACTATGCAAACATCGCGCGGCTGACAGCCCTTGTCGCCTCTGGCATTGCGGCATACGCAGTCGATAACCGCGATACGGTCTGAAGCTTCGATAATGGCATTGCGACAGTGTTCGTATGGCAGAATGGTTTTCGGCAGTTCGCCGAGATTTAGGTCTTCGGTGAGCGTGACAATCTGCTCCGCATCTTCAAGACGGAGAACCTTCGCATGATAAGTATTTGTCAGGACAGAGCCGGTGTTTTTGTTGTTTTCGTTGACGGCGGTCTTAACCAGTTCGTCAATAATATCAATTTCAATGCCTTGTGGCTTAACAAGATCGTCTGGCTCAGGCAGGTAATTGTTGAACGAAGCTCTGGTGTAGTATATGTAGAGAGGAATGTAAGCAAAATAGAGCTGTGCGTGCATAAGCTCCGCAAAGCCCTCTGCTGTTCTGGGGAACACCTTGGAAAGAGCGCGCTGTGATATTTTTCTGACTTCGGGATCGGGATTGTACATAAATCAAACTCCTTATAAAACAATTTTACTGATTGAGAACGTGCGGCCGTTCTTTTTGCGGTTTTTTGTTGCACAGTGACCAAAATGCCGAAGAATCGACAGAAAAGTCCCGTCTTATATACAAATGATTATAAATGATAGGTATTTGAAAAGCAAGCGCCAAACATTAAATTATGAAGCCTTCATTTTGTATATTATATGATATTTTGTAGGGCAAGAAACAGTATGAAGCAATATTGAAACAAAACGTGTGACAACTGCTCCATAATAGGACAAACGCTTGACGGCCGAAGCTCTATTAAGAAGTGTATTCGGACGACTGACAAATGTTGTCATGAAATAAGCGCCAAAACGTATGTAAATATTGCAAATAATATCCAGAATTTATTATGTGATTTTAACAAAAGCGGAGAAGGCATCTTGCATTGGCACAACATTTGCTAGTATAATGCAATAGTAGGTTTACCATCTGCGGATGAGTGAGCGTTATACTACTTTATCTAACAATCGGAAAGGACAAGAATTATGGAATTTACTAAGGTTAAGTATGCAGTAGACGAGAGAGTCGCAATCATCTCCATGGACAACCCCGCAAACATGAACGCATTTGACGAGGTCATGATCGACGATCTGGTTGCCGCTATCGGCATGGCAGACGCAGATGCAAACGTCAAGGCTATTCTCATCAACAGCACCAACACCAACGCTTTCTCCGCAGGCGGCGATGTTAAGGCTATGTATGACGGCCTCATGAACAACTCCAAGGAAGCGTTCGTTGCTGAGTTCGGCAAGTCCATCAGCAAGATGGCAAGTGTAACCAAGGCTATCCTCACGAGCCCCAAGCCCGTTGTCGGTGCTGTTCGGGGTGCCTGCGCAGGCGCCGGAATCGGTGTTGCTCTTGCTTGTGACTACACCATGGCTACTCAGGCTTCCGTGTTTATGACAGCTTTCTCCAAGCTCGGCCTTGTTCCTGATGCAGGCGGCATCTATCTTCTTACACGAGCTGTCGGCGTTAAGAAGGCTGCTGAGCTTGCTATGGACGGCGGCCAGATGGTATTCGCAGACGATGCTAAGGCTCTTGGCATGATCAACGAAGTCATCGAAGACGACGACGCATTTGCAGATGCAACTCTTAAGAAGGCAAAGAAGTTTACCTATGGTCCTTCCGCTTCCTACAAGTACATCAAGGAACTGGTTTGGGAATCCGAGTTTAACGGCTTTGACACATATGTCAAA
Organism: Oscillospiraceae bacterium; assembly: GCA_018053145.1. Lineage (GTDB taxonomy): Bacteria > Bacillota > Clostridia > Oscillospirales > Oscillospiraceae > UBA2658. The sequence goes on from JAGPMA010000001.1 coordinate 7,287, forward strand.
AGAGAAGTTGACGCTCAGATGGCTTGCGGCGCAACTGACGACTTCAAGGAAGGCGTTGGCGGCTTCGTAGAGAAGAGAAGAGCTAGCTTCAAATAATTAAGCTTTGTTGGTGATGAGGGCGAGGTAATCCTGCCATCTCAGACAAGCTGCATAATCATACTGATCCAAAATCTTAATATACATACTGATTATATCGTCTCCGTGGGAGGGCTGTGGTTGCCAAAGGGTTTTGCCCAATAACGCTCCGAGGTCTTCCCACGGGACGGTAGCAAAGTCATGTTCGTAGAAATTGGAATTTGGAGCAGTCTTAGACCGAAGGCGTATACACAAATTGTATGCGTGCAATTGTTAGTTAAAACAGTTACTTAGTAAATCCCGCACTGAGGCATGAAGCCCGTGCTGAATTTAATAGAAAGCAAAAGGAGAGAAGCTATCTCATGAGTAAGAACATTAACAAAGCCGTCGTTTTTGGCGCCGGTGTCATGGGTGCATCAATCGCCGGCTTGCTTGCAAGCGTCGGCGTGCAGGTCACGATGCTGGACATCGTTCCCCCCAAGGGACTGACCGATGAAGAAAAGGCAAAGGGCCTTACCGAGCAGAGCTACGAGTTCCGCAACCGTTTTGCTCTTGCAGGAATTGACAAGATCAAAACTCCCAGAAACAACATGCTTTATAGCAAGGCTGCAATCATGAATGTCACCCCCGGTAACACTACCGACAACCTTGACATGATTGATGATGCAGACTGGATCATCGAAGCTGTTTCCGAGAACATTGCTATTAAGCAGAGCGTTCTCAGACAAATCGAGCCCCATCGCAAAGCGGACGCTATCGTTTCCTCCAACACCTCCGGTGTTAGCGTACATAAGATTATTGACGGTTTGAGCGATGACATGAAGAAATACTTCATGGGCACTCACTTCTTCAATCCTCCCCGCTGGATGGCTCTGTTCGAGATGATCGCCACAAAATGGACTGACATGGATGCATATGCACGTATGCAGGAATTTGCAGAAAACTCCCTCGGCAAAGTCGTTGTCAATGCTAAGGACACACCGAACTTCGTCGGCAACCGCATCGGCGTTTTCGCTGCTGTGCTTGCAATGAACCTTGGCGAGAAGTATGAATATGACATCCCGACTCTTGACGCATTGACAGGCCCCATCATGGCTCACACTAAGACAGCAACCTGCAAGACCTCCGATATGGTTGGTCTGGACATTCTGTGCCATGTTGCTGACAACGTGCTTGAAGTTACAACAGACGCACGTGAGAAGGTCGAATACGATCCTCCCAAATTCCTCAAGGAAATGGTTGCCGATGGTCTGCTTGGCGATAAGACAAAGCAGGGCTTCTACAAGAAAGAAATCATCGACGGCAAAAAGGTTGTTCTTTGCTACGATAAGGCTACAAAGACCTACATCAACAAGAAGGCCGACGAGCTGCCCGCAGTTGCTGCCGCTCAGGATTCCGGCAATAAATATGAGTACATGACCTTTGGCGATGCCAAAGAGCAGAAGTTCACATATGACTTCAACAAGGGACTTCTCCTTTATTCCGCACGTCTCGTTCCCGAAATTGCTGACGACTTCAGAGAAATCGACAGAGCTCTCACCGCAGGCTTTAACTGGACCTACGGCGTATTCCAGCTCTGGGATAAGATTGGCGTTCGCAAGTCCGTCGAAGCATGGCAGGCAGACGGCGAAGTAATCCCACAGTGGGTTCTCGACATGCTCGCCTCCGGCAAAGAGAAGTTTTATGACAGCGCTGTAACCACAAGCAAGTACCTCACCCTTAAGGGCACCAACGAAGTTGCCGGAAACGAAAACGCTTCCGTACGCGACATCGGCGACGGCGTCCTTTGCCTCGAATTCCATTCCACCGGCAACGCCATCGGCGAGCTGACCGGCGAAATGATCTTTAAGGCAACCGATTTGCTCAAGGGCAATGACTGGCAGGGTCTTGTTGTCGGAAACGAAGCCAAGAACTTCTGCGCAGGCGCAGACCTCGTTACAATCGTAAACCTTGCTCAGGATAAGGAATTCGATAAGCTCGACACAATGATCCGTGGCCTTCAGGACGGTACAAAGGCACTTAAGTATGCTGCACGTCCCACAGTTTCTGCTCCTTTCGGACAGACTCTCGGCGGCGGCTGCGAAGTTGCTATCCACTGCGCTGCTGCTGTTCCTCACACAGACACCTTCATGGGTCTTGTTGAAGTCGGCGTAGGCCTCATCCCTGCAGGCGGCGGCTGCACAGAAATGCTCATCCGTTTGATGGATCGTTGCTTCAACGACCAGAAGAAATCCCGTTATGATGCTGTCAAGGCTCTTTGGCAGTACATCATGATGGCAAAGGTCAATGTCGGTGCTGATGCAGCTATCGATGCCGGCTATTTCTCCAAGGGCACCTATGTTGAGCGCAACAAGGCAAAGCAGATTCAATCCGCAAAGGAAATGGTTCTGTGGATGGCAAAACACAACTATCGTCCCGGTTCCGATCCCACCATCAAGGTTGCAGGCGACTATGGTTATGGCGCAATTGCATATGACATGCTGATGATGAAGAACGGCCACTTTGGTTCCGACCACGATATAAAAATTGGTACAAAGATAGCACAGGTTATCACCGGCGGCAACCTACCCTATGGTGCAGAAGTTCCCGCTCAGCAGATCCGTGATCTCGAGCGTGAAGCCTTCCTGTCCCTCGCCGGCGAAGAGAAGACACAGGACCGTATCGTAGGCATGCTTATGAACGGCAAGCCTGTCCGCAATTAAGGGGGAAAAATCATGAGAGAAGCAGTAGTAGTAGCATATGGACGTAGTGCCATCGGAAAATCTCCCAAGGGCACACTGAAAGATACAAGACCTGAAGAGTATGCAGCACAGGTTATCAAGGGCGTTCTTGCAAAGGTTCCGACCTTTAACCCCGCTCTTATCGACGACCTTATCCTCGGCTGCGCATTTCAGGAAGCTGAAACCGGCACAAACGTAGCACGTAACATAGGACTTCTTGCAGGCATCCCTGATAGCGTTCCTGCACAGACAGTTAACCGTTTCTGCTCATCGGGCCTACAGTCTATAGCAATGGGCGCAAACGCAATCATGGCAGGACAGGCAGACATCATCCTCGCCGGCGGCGTTGAGACCATGTCCATGGTTCCTATGGGCGGTAACCTGAACGTTCCGAACGTAAAGCTCGGCACAGAGGTTATGCCCACCGCTATGACAGCAATGGGCAACACAGCTGAAAACGTTGCTGTAAAGTATAGCATTTCCCGCGAAGAGCAGGATGAGTTTGCTTTCAACAGCCACAAAAAGGCTGAAGCAGCTCAGGCAGCAGGCAAATTTGATGATGAAATCATCACTGTTGATGCTGTTAAGTACAAAATGGACTATGCAACCGGCCATGTTGTTAAGTACACCGAGCCCTTTAACAAGGACGAGGGTATCCGTTACGGCCTTACGATGGATCAGCTGACCAAGCTTAAGCCCGTTTTCCAGAAGGACGGAACAGTTACCGCAGGTAACGCATCCCAGATGAACGACGCAGCTGCTTGCGTGCTCATCATGTCCAAGGAAAAGGCTGAAGAGCTCGGACTTAAGCCCATTGCAAAGTTTGTTTCCTTCGCAGTTGCAGGCGTTGCTCCCGATTACATGGGACTTGGTCCTGTCTATGCAGTTCCCAAGGCTCTTAAGATTGCAGGACTCAAGCAGGAAGATATCGATGTTTGGGAACTCAACGAAGCTTTCTCAGCTCAAGCTCTGGGCTGCATTAAGGAAATGGGACTTGAGAATGCAAACATCAACCCCAACGGCGGCGGCGTAGCTCTGGGCCACCCCCTCGGCTGCACAGGCGCTATGCTGACCTGCAAGCTCCTGGGCGAGCTTAAGCGCACCGGCAAGAAGTATGGTGTTGTTTCTATGTGCATCGGCGGCGGCATGGGCGCAGCTGGTGTTTATGAAATGTGCTAAGCTTTAGCATCACGTTATAAAACCAATAAGGTTCCCGCACGCCTTTCGAGGCGTGCGGGAATTTTTGTTTGGGGAAATATTGAGACGACACTGTACAATCTGTGTCTTTTTAAATGCTAGGGTGGTATCTTATAACATTAGGTTGGCAATTTATTAGATATTCCTAAAAGCAAAGTTCCTGTATTTTATTGCAAGAAGAAGGAATATGACTTATAATATCAGTAATATTAAGTTTTAATGAATCAATCTCGGAGGTGCACGGATATGAGCTTGGCGGACGAAATCTTTATTCAAAACTGCAGAGACATTCTGGATAAAGGAATCTGGGATACCGACAGAGAGGTTCGTCCAAAGTGGGAGGACGGCGCTCCGGCACATACTATCAAAAAATTCGGCGTTGTCAACCGCTATGACCTGTCAAAGGAGTTTCCTATACTAACGCTTCGTCGTACCTTTCTTAAATCGGCTGTTGATGAGCTGCTGTGGATATGGCAGGCAAAATCCAACAATGTTAAGGATTTGCGTGCTCGCGTTTGGGATGAATGGGCAGACGAAAACGGAAGCATTGGGAAAGCCTATGGCTATCAGCTGGGCATCAAGCATCATTATCCCGAGGGCGATATGGATCAGGTGGATAGGGTGATTTTTGACTTGAAGAATAATCCGGCTAGCCGCAGGATTATGACCAACATCTATAATTTCGCTGATCTTTCAGAAATGGCGCTTTACCCCTGCGCCTATTCAATGACCTTTAATGTATCCGGCAATACGCTGAACAGCATTCTCAATCAGCGCTCACAGGATATGCTTGCCGCGAACAACTGGAATGTTTGCCAGTACGCTGTTTTGACCCATATGTTTGCCCAAATCAGCGGCTTGAAGGTCGGAGAAATGATACACGTGATTGCGGACGCACACATATATGACCGTCACGTTCCAGTCATAGAAAAGCTTATCGCCCAGGAACCGAAGAAAGCCCCCAAATTTACACTTGACGAGAGGGTAAGCAGCTTTTACGAGTTCACACGTGACAGCTTTGCGCTTGACGGCTATGAGTTCAACGAGTTTAACGAAAAGATACCTGTTGCGGTGTAATACTGTAAGCACACCGATGTTATGAGAAATTTGTATTTATAATAAGGAGAGCACTATGGACGCTATTGTTGCATATTATCAGAATTGGGGCATCGGTTTTAAAGGAACTCAGCCTATAGTTATTCCCGAGGACAGAAAGCATTTTAGGGAGATAACTGAGGGGGGCACCGTTGTCGTTGGGCGTAAGACGCTTGAGGATTTTCCTGATGGCAAGCCGCTCAAGAATCGCAAGACCATCGTTTTGACTCATCAGGAGATCGAAATCGAGGGTGCAACTGTGGCGCACAGTGTTGAGGAAGTTCTGCAAATGGTCAAGGACCAGCCAAAAGTCTTTCTCATAGGCGGTGCAAGCGTCTATAATGCGCTGCTGCCATATTGCGAAAAGGTTTACATCACCAAAATCTACGCAAGACCCGAGTGCGACGCTTTCTTCCTTAACCTAGACGAAAATTTTGAGTGGTCCTTCGAAAGCGAGAGCGAGCTTATGACCTCGTCGACAGGTATGCAGTATCGCTATTATGTCTATGAGAAATACTACATCAATAATGTTATCAAGAAGCTCTGAGGCCTTTTTAGAAAGCCTATGATAATAACTGTTGACAAGAAGTTGAAAAGACAGTATATTTGATATAAATTTTCACTCGTCATATATTGAATATTTCTAAAGACGTTGAAGGGGACTGGAAAAGCGTCCGCAACTTTAAGAGAGCCGTAGTTTGGTGTGATACGGCAGTTGCTGCTGATTTCGTATCACCCCTAAGTCGGTTGCCGAACATCAAAGTAAGCAATACCGGGTCTTCCCGTTACAGAAGCAGACGCTTTTTGGCGTCTATGAGTGGCCCTTTGGGGCAATGAAGAGTGGTACCGCGGAATTTAACTCCGTCTCTAAACTGAGACGGAGTTTTTTGTTTTCCACAATGTGAAAGGACTGATAACAATGCTGACACTCGACAAAATTTACCACGCAGCATTTTCAATGAAAAATGCGATTCGTCAAACGGACCTGATATATGCGCCAAATATACCGTCTGAAGGCGAGCTTTATCTGAAAACAGAAAATCTTCAGGTTACCGGCTCGTTCAAGGTTCGTGGAGCTTACTATAAAATAAGCCAGCTTTCTGCGGAAGAAAAGGCACGCGGAGTAATTGCCTGCAGTGCAGGAAACCACGCTCAGGGCGTTGCCAGAGCTGCGTCTATGGAGGGAATATCCTCGAAAATTTGTCTGCCGGACAGCGCCCCAATTAGCAAGATTGAGGCGACAAAGCGCTACGGTGCCGAGGTGGTGCTTGTAAACGGAGTTTATGACGACGCTCATAAAAAAGCGCTCGAGCTTGAGAAAACCGAGGGCAGAGTGTTTATTCATCCCTTTGACGATGAGGATGTTATCGCCGGTCAAGGGACGATAGGTCTTGAGCTTTTGGAGCAGCTGCCGGACATGGATGCGGTAATCGTCCCCATAGGAGGCGGAGGTCTGATTTCGGGGCTTGCGTTTGCGGTCAAATCCCTTAATCCAAAATGCAAGGTTTACGGCGTACAGGTTGCCGGCGCGCCTTCTATGGCAAATTCAGTTTGCTGCGGGAAAATCGAGGAGCTGTCAGCCGTTGCGACTTTTGCGGATGGAATTGCCGTAAAACGTCCGGGAAACCTCACATTTGAGCTCGTTTCGAAGTATGTTGACGAGGTTGTGACCGTGACGGACGACGAGGTCGCCACAGCGGTTTTGGCGCTAATCGAGCAGCAGAAGCTTATCGCCGAGGGCGCAGGCGCGGTTGCGGTTGCGGCGGCAATGTTCGACAAGGTGGATATTAAGGGCAAAAAGGCCGTGTGCTTGATTAGCGGCGGAAACATTGATGTCAACATTTTAAGTCGTGTTATTACACGAGGGCTTTTGAAAGCGGGGCGTTTCGTTAACCTCTGTGTTGCGCTGACGGATAAGCCCGGACAGCTCGAGCTCGTGTCAAAAATTATTGCTGAGCAGGGCGGCAATGTCGTATCCGTTCATTACAACAGAAGCGAGGAAAACATGGCAATCAACTCCTGCTTCCTGACGCTCCAGCTTGAAACGCGCGACTATGCGCAGGTGGAAGCTATCAGAGAAGAGCTTAAAGCAAAGGGCTTTGCTATTGTGACTCAGCATTCATAAGAAACAGCAAAGACCGCGGAACTATAGCTCCGCGGTCTTTTTGTACATAGATTTTGTGCCGTATAAAGGCCGAAGGAAAAGATGTTTTAATAATTTTGCTAGGATAATCCTAGCTGATTTCGTCGCCCAGACGGGAAAGAACGTCCGTAAAGTAATCGGGCAGCTCGCTTGTCACTTCGCAAAGCTCGTTGGTACGCGGATGGATGAAGCGAAGGGCTTTTGCGTGGAGGCATTGACCCTCCAGTCCCTTTTCCGCGCGCTTTCTGCCGTAAACCATGTCGCCGAGCAGGGGGTGACCGATGTAAGCCATGTGCACTCTTATCTGATGGGTGCGGCCCGTTTCCAAACGGCAGCGAACATGGGTATAGCCATCGTACCGCGCGATGACCTCGTAGTGCGTGACAGCGTTTTTGGAGTTGCGCTCGGTTACTGCCATGCGCTTTCTGTCGTTCGGATGGCGGCCTAAGGGAGCATCAATGATGCCCTCGTTATCCTTAAGTCTGCCGCAAACCACCGCTTCATAGGTGCGAGATAGGCTGTGATCGACGAGCTGCGCGGAAAGGAAGCGGTGAGCGTAGTCGTTTTTAGCGACTATTAATAGCCCAGAGGTGTCCATGTCAATTCTGTGCACAATGCCCGGACGCTTTTCACCGCCTATACCAGAAAGGCTTTCTCCGCAGTGCCAAAGCAGGGCGTTGACAAGTGTTCCGTTTGAGTGACCGGGCGCGGGGTGAACGACCATGCCGCGTGGCTTATTCACAACAACGAGGTCGTCGTCCTCAAAAGCTATATCCAGAGAAATGTTCTCTGCAACAATCTCCGTTTCTTCGGCTTCGGGGATTTCGACGACAAAAATTTCCCCCGCTGTCACGCGGTGGTTTTTCTTAATCGGGGCGCAACGCAAGGTGACAGCGCCCTCGGCAATAAGACGAACCACCTGCGAGCGAGTTATTTCTTCTATTTCTTGCGCAAGGAGAGCGTCGATACGCTCGCCGCTCTCCTGTGCTTTTATCGTGTATGTGTTTGTCATTAATCCTTAAACTCCGCTATAATATCTTCGATGTTAAAATCTGAATCGCTCTTTTTTGCGGGGACGGCAGGCATTTTCGGAAGTTGATTGAAGCTCGGAGTATTTGGCGCAGGAGCTGGCTCAGCCTTAAAAGGATCGATAAACTCCGGATTCTTAATAGGGGCCGGGCTTGCCTCTGGGGCTTTTTTTTCTGGAGCCGAAAAATCGGGCATATTCCAGTCGGTGATAGTAACTTCGTCTTTACGAAGGGGCGCAGCTTCTGAAGCAGTGCGGAAGGGAGTAGCTTCAATTGTTTTTGCGGCTATTTCTGCTTCGATGTTCCTGCGACCCTCGACAACCGGTCTTTTTAGCTGAGTGATGTAGTCCGCTCTTACAGGGCGCTCGGCTTCCTTCTGCGAGATACGGGAGGGCGCTCTAACGGGAATCGGCTCATCTTCCTCCTGCTCCTTGTGAAAAATTAGGTAGAGGCAGAAAATGACTCCGCTGACGGAGATGAAAATGTCCGCGACATTGAAAATTGCAAAATCCTGCCCAAAAATCTTAAATTGGAACTGAAACATATCGACGACATAGCCGTTGAAGATGCGGTCAATACAGTTGCCCAGACCGCCTGCAATGACAAGAACAAGCATCCAGCGTCCAAGCCTTCCCTTGATGATGTCTTTCGACAGAAGAACGATAACGCCGATTGAAACCGCTATCGTCAGTATAATAAATAACCAACGGGCAAGCTCGACGTCTTTTAGAAATCCGAAAGCAGCACCCGTGTTTTGGATGTTTGTAAGCTGAATGACGCCGGGGATAAAGGAAGAGGTTGCACCCACGTCAAGACTGGAGTTGATCCAAAGCTTTGTGAGCTGGTCGAGGATTAGGATGATTACCACAACAAATGCATACAGCATGGCAGGTACCTCCTGAGGTAGTGTTTTTGCCGCAGTATAGCTTGATTCCGTGCGGCAGATTGTTTTTAGTCGGAAACAGCCGCAGCGCAGCGGGGACAAAGCTCCGGATGCTCGGCATTTTCGCCGATATGTTCGTTATGCATCCAGCAGCGTATGCACTTTGGCGCATTGCAGGGCTCGATTTTAATGCTGATTCCCTTGAACTCGTCGCCCTCATAGCCCTCGCCGCTGCCGAAAACAATTTTTGTTTCGGAAACGATAAAAATCATGGAAAGCGGCATAGCGGCGATTTTTTCGAACTGCGCCTTCGCTGATTCGGAAACAAAGAGTGTTGCCACAGCCTCCAGCGGTTTGCCGATGGTTTTTTCCGCGCGGGCAAGCTCGAGCGCCTTGTTAACGTCATCGCGCAGGGCGATGAGTAGGTTGAAACGCTCCTCGGTTTCGCTGTCGAAAGCATAGTCAGGGTTAACACGAGGCATATCGTTGAGCATGACGTGCTGTGTATTCGCCGAGCTGTCGTGCTTCATAGAGAGCCAGATTTCGTTTGAGGTGAACGCAAGGATGGGTGCTATCAGACGAACCATCGCGTCCAGAATGCTGTACATCGCAGATTGAGCGCTGCGACGGAGAAAGCTGTCGCGCTTCTCACAGTACAGCCTGTCCTTGACAATGTCGAGGTAGAAGTTTGACATGTCCATGACGCAGAATTTATGAACTGCGTGAACGACATTGTAAAACTCATAATTATCGTAGGCAGAAAGGCACTTTTCAACGAGCTTGTTAGTGCGTGTCAAAGCCCACTTATCGAGCTGCTCCATTTCGGCAAAGGCAACGCGGCTGTCGGGGTCGAAGCCGTCGAGATTTCCGAGCATGAAGCGTGCCGTGTTGCGGATTTTAAGATATGTGTCGGATAGCTGCTTAAATATCCCGTCGGAACAGCGCATATCCACGCGGTAGTCGGCACTTGCCGCCCACAGACGCATGAGGTCAGCGCCGTATTTCGGAATGAGGTCGTCGGGAAGAACGCTGTTGCCAAGGCTCTTGTGCATCGCCTTACCCTCTCCGTCGACTGTCCAGCCATGGGTGAGAACAGCCTTGTAGGGTGCGCTGCCCTTTGTGGCAACGGCGGTGAGCAGGGAGGACTGGAACCAACCGCGATATTGGTCTGCGCCCTCAAGATAGAGGTCGGCCGGCCAATCGGCGGCGTTGTCGTGCTCAAGAGAGGCATAATGGGTTGAGCCGGAATCGAACCAACCGTCGAGCGTGTCCGTTCCCTTGGTGAAGTGCTTGCTGCCACATTTCGGGCACACAAAGCCATCGGGCAGGAACTCGGAGGCTTCTGTCGAAAACCAAGCGTTTGAGCCCTGTTCGCCGAAGATTTTGGAAATATTCTCGATTGTCTTTGGGGTGCAAATCGGTTCCCCGCAGGCTTCGCAGTATAGCACCGGTATGGGAAGACCCCACTGGCGCTGACGGGAAATGCACCAGTCCGAACGTTCACGAACCATGGAAACAATGCGGTCGTGACCCCATTCGGGGAGCCATGTGACATTGTCGCAGGCCTTTGCCGCTTCATCCTTAAAGGCGTCCACGGAGCAGAACCATTGATCGGTGGCGCGGTAGATTATCGGGTTTTTGCAGCGCCAGCAATGGGGGTAAGGGTGGCTGATGGTTTGTGAAGCAAGCAGAGCGCCGCAGTCGGACAAATCCTGCCAGATAGCGTCGTTTGCCTTTGAATAGAACATACCCTCGTATTTGCCGGATTCGTTTGTCATAATTCCGCGGTCGTCAACCGGAACGATGATGCCGATTTTTGTTTTGCCGCTGTAGTCGTATTTCTGGCAGACCATATAGTCTTCCATACCGTGTCCGGGAGCGGTGTGAACGCAGCCCGTTCCGGCTTCAAGCGTTACGTGGTCGCCGTTTATTATGATGCTCTCGCGGTCGTAGAGCGGATGCTTTGCACGCATAAATTCAAACTCTGAGCCCTTGAGCTCAGCCAGAATCTCAAAGCTTTCGATGCCAACAGCTTTTGAAACAGCAGCAAGAAGCTCCTTTGCAAGAACATATACCTCGCCGTTAGGGGCTTTTGCCAGAACGTAGTCGAGATTTGCGTTAAGGCTGATTGCAAGGTTGCCGGGAATGGTCCAGGTGGTGGTAGTCCAAATGACAAAATATGTGTTGTTGAGGTCGGCATATTTCGAAAGCTTGCCGAGGTCATGCGTAACCTTGAATTTTACATAAATAGACTTGCAATTGTCGTCGGCATACTCAATTTCGGCCTCGGCCAACGCGGTTTCATCGTTGCAGCACCAATAGACAGGCTTTTTGCCGCGGTAAATGTAGCCCTTTTCGTACATCTTGCCGAATACCTTGACCTCTTCCGCTTCAAAAGCAGGGTCCATGGTGAGATAGGGCTTGTCCCACTGGCCTAAAACACCGAGGCGCTTGAACTGGTCGCGCTGTATATCTACAAATTTCGCGGCAAAATCACGGCAGGCATCGCGAAATTCAGGAATTGACATCTTTTTTCTATCCAGTTTGTTTTGCTTAATGATGGCGCTTTCGATGGGCATTCCGTGGTTATCCCAGCCGGGGACATAGGGGGCTTGAAAACCAGACATGTTTTTATAGCGAACTATAAAATCCTTAAGGCATTTGTTCATAGATGTGCCCATGTGAATGTGCCCGTTTGAAAACGGGGGTCCGTCATGGAGGATGAATCTGGGCTTGCCCTCGTTGCGGGTAATCATTTTGTTGTAAATATCATCCTCATACCAGCTTTTTAGCATGTCCGGCTCACGTGTCGGCAGTGACGCGCGCATGGAAAAATCGGTTTGAGGAAGATTAACGGTTTTGTTGTAATCCTGTGGCATTTGCGTTGGCTCCTATCTGAAATAAGTGATACCGAAGCTGCGACGCTTATAAATCCGGAGGACGTTCGCAGCAATTATCTGTTTTTTGAGAACGAAAGAGAAGAACAATAACTGCGGGGCGTGGCACAGCACTTGCGCGTATTATGCCCCGCCCCGACAATATTTAGTGTGATAAATCACACTAAAAAAATTAAATTTTAGGCGTGCCGCTCGCCGACACACGGCAACCGCGGCACATGCCGTTAACCTCAATTCGCCGCTAAACCCATGGTGATGTGTTTATGCGAAAAGCGAATCTCGGTTAAAGCATTTATTTTCCGAAACGAAGATTATCGAAGGAGAACTGACTGGTCGGCGCGGATGCGCTGCCGGAGGAGAACTGGCGTGTCGGTTCCTCGAAGCTGCTAACGGGGGCTTCGGCTGTGCCCGTTACGACACGGCGGATTTCCTCATCTGCTTCGCCCGAATCCGCAAGACGCTCAACTGAGCTTTCGATACTGCGGACAGTTTCTTCAACTGTTTCGACAGCCGGGGCCGGACGGGAGATGTCTTCAAGCTTCATGTGCTTAAGGTTGTCCAGAAAGTCGAGCTGCTTTGAGCAAACTAGACGCATGTTTTCTATGTATTGTGTGCTCTCTCGCTTTGCCTCAAGAAGAATTGCTTCCTCGGTTGTGCGCTGATTATACGCTTCGCGGGTAATGCGTTCTGCCTCAGAGCGCGCATTGGCAAGAGTTTCCTCGGCCTTTTTACGAGCGTCCTCCTCAATCTGCATGCTCAGCTTCTGAGCGGAGAGCAGAGTGAGCCGCATGGAATCCTCCGTGGCTCTGTATTCCTCGATTTTTTCCACGAGAACTTTCATTTTGCTTTTTAGGACCATGTTTTCCTTTGCGATTGCCGCATAATCATTAGCGGCTTCGTCCAGAAAATCATCCACGGCACCCATATCGTAGCCGCCAAAGATTGCTTTTTCAAAGGTTTTCTCTCTAAAATTCTGAGGTGTCAGCATATCAAAATCCCTTTCTATCTTGCGAAGCGCAAAAATCTGTAACGGTTACTTTAATTGCGTTTAACAGGTGATTCAAATGATAAACGGAACGTAAATGTCATGATGAGTAATAATTGATAATGAGCTTACATTCCGCATTTGACTAAAATAGTTGTCGAAGCTTTATTACATATAGAGGCTGCTGTTTTCGATTTCGTCAATGAGGTCACCCAATACATCCATGTTATAAGGAGTGATAATGTAGGTGTTTGCGGCAATCTTTTTGATTTTCCCGTCGAGAGCATAGGCAACACCGCTTAAAAAGTCGATAAGCCGGCGGGCGGTATCCTTGCTTGTCTGCTCAAGATTCATGACAACGCTGCGTCTTTCGCGGAGGTGGTCCGCAATTTCTGCCGCGGTTTCAAAACGCTCGGGCTTGACAAGAACGATTTGCGGTGCGGGCCCTCCACCGAGCGTGACAACCTTATCACGTCTTGCCGGAGTAACGGGATGCGTGTCGAAATCGGAGAAAGGGTTGCGCCGCTCCGAGGGAGCCGCATATTTCCTCTGACTATCGGCTGCGGGAACCCGGGTTTCCGCAGGAGCTTCGGCAAACTCGTCGCCGAAATCATCATATTCATCGCCACTGTAAGGACGTGTGAGCTTTTTTAGTTCGTCTAAGAGACCCATATTATGACCTTTCTCTTCACGATGTACGAACACGAAACGAAAAATGTTTAGTGAGGTGAACATCAGATGCAGTGATTGCTGCAAGCACATCGTATGAAGCTAAGAATTATTCGAGTGGGAGGAGAATTCGTTAATCCAAGGTGAAAAAACGAGGGAATAAAGCCCATTATTGTAAGCTGATTCTCTCTGGATATGCACGGGCACCAAAAATCGCAGAGCCTACCCGAACCATATTCGAGCCCTCCGCAATTGCGTCCTCAAAATCGTCGCTCATGCCCATAGATAAAAAATCCATGCTGATATTATCGTATTTTTTTGTTGAATTGTCAATAAAAAGCTGACACATACGGGCAAAATAGGCCCTATTTTCGCCTGTGGAGTTTGAAATGGGGGGTATTGCCATAATACCCCGTATAAAAACTGAGGAAAAGGAAGAAGCTTTTTCCAGTATCACCGGCAGCTCGTGCTCATATATTCCCGATTTTGAGGCCTCTCTGCCGATATTGATTTCGAGCAGTACTTCTTGGCGAATTCCGAGAGCCGCGGCGCGGGCGTCAATCAGTGAAAGCAGCTCGAGAGAATCGACAGACTGTATGAGGTCACATGCACCGACAATTTGCTTGACTTTGTTTGACTGTAAATGGCCGATGAAGTGAAGCTTTGCACCGTTGTAGGCGTTTTGTTCCTTTTTTTCAAGAAGCTCTTGGACGCGGTTTTCTCCGCAGACCGAAACGCCTGCGGAAATCGCCTGCGCGACTTTTTCTGCCGAGTTCATCTTTGTTGCTGCGACAAGAATTATCTCGTCGGGAGCTCTTTGTGCGGCTATTGCCGCTTTTTCGATTCGGCTTTTGATAAAACCGACATTTTCAGCGATACTCAAATTAACACATCCCTCTTCTTACACCGAGCGCTTATCCGCTTATTATTTTGCTGTCATATAGGCCCTTTGTGGTGAGAATAATGTCGTTACCCGATCTTAAAGACGAAGCGTCCTGCGAAACATCAGCAAGGAAATATTCTTCTGTTTCCCAAACAATCGTTATATATTTTTTCTCTGCCTGCATACCCGTAAGAGTATAAACATATGAGCCGCCTTCGTCCGAGAGAACGGCCTGTTTTGGAACCCGTATACCCTCATGCGCATCAAAGACGATTTCAGCCGTTGCGCGGCGGACAGAGAGCATTTCGGAGGTCGCCTGGGTACATCTGAAGACAACTGCGCATTCGTTGGAGGCTGGGGAGCTGATAGAAATAACCTTTGCAGGAAGAAGGCTGCTGCAATAACGACCGAAGTCCAAGGTGGCAGTTTTGCCGACCTCTAGCCTTGCAGCGTCAGAGGAGGAGATACTCGCGGCGAAGTACCATTCCATTGAGGAGGCCATTTTGCCGCGTACGTTTTCGGCAAGCTCCTGAGGCGTTTCCTCGAGTGTTTGAAGCTGTGTGGGGGTTAAACCCGAAAGCGTGGCTGGGGTAATATACTCATAGCCGTCCGGAACTGCGGAAAAAAGCCCCGGCGAAGTCGCTGTAATCGTGGTGGTATCAGACAGGGCGCTCTGCTTAAGAGTTTGAAGCTGCGTGTTGACAAGGTTTAAATCGACCTCTGTTGTGTTGATCTCGGTGTTTTGTATTACAAGAGAGCTCAAGCTGGTTGAGGCGGAGGAAAGGCTTTCCGAGTTGCGACGGGCGGCGGCTGCGGCAAGGGAAATCAGCGCGTTTTTGATTGAGATGTCCCTGTCGGAAAGGTTTTCGGCAGAGCTTTTGCCCGAGAGCACCGAGCTTATGTATTGCTTTGTTAGCTCCAGCTCACGAATTTTTGCTGCGCGGGCAAGAGCTTCCTCGCCTGAATAAACAACCGCAATTGCTTCTCCGGCGGAAACCATTTGACCGCTTTCTGCTACGACGCTCAGGTATTGCTCGTCGCTTTGAATAAGGCTTTCGTCACGAACGACGATCCCTGAAGCGACTGCGTTTTCAGCAAGTGATATGTAAACGGCAGGGGCTGTCCTGATATTGTTAGTGGCACTGCGGACAATATAGACGCCCAGATATGAAATCAGAGCCACAAAGAGAATTGTTGATACAAGCTTAGTAAGCGCGTCTGTTCGTTTCATCTGTGCAACTCCTAAATTAATTCTGCGAAAGGCTTTGGCAAAATTCGAGATAATTATAAAAATATCCAAAGGGAGCATTGCCCTTTGGATATTTACGTAATTTTATCCCAAGCAAAATACACGGGATATCTCGCTTAAGAGCTCCCGGGTAAATTATGTATGCTCCTTATCATCGACAGGCCGAGCCTCTCTCAGGTCTATCGGATTTGTGGGTACAATTGTTGAAATGGCGTGCTTATAAATCATTTGCTGACGGCCGTCAGTTTCCAGAATGACGACAAAGCTGTCAAAGCTTTTAACGATGCCTTTCAACTGAAAACCATTCATGAGGAAAAAGGTTACCGTTTGTTTTTCGCGCCTAATTTGGTTTAGCAAGGTATCCTGGATGTTCTGTGTCTTTTGCATGAAAGCCAACTCCCTCTCAGGACGGCCTAAAAATTTTCGTCAAGATATTACTTCAGATTTGGCTGAAAGGTTATTCAGCCATCTGAAAGTAATTTTATCACGATTTACCGCCCCATTAAATAGTAATATTAAACAAATCGAAGGCGCTCTAGCAATACGAAATGTTCATAAGCTATTTTACTCGGTTTGAGCAAAATACTTTGTCGAAATCTGTCGACCACATTCAAAATCAGGAGCGGTTTTCCATAAAATCCAGTCAATGTCGTCCTTGCGCCGTAGCCATGTGAGCTGGCGCTTTGCATATCTGCGGCTTTCACGCTTGATGATTTCGATGGCCTGGGCCTGACTGATTTCGCCTCGAAGCGCCATTGCCGCTTCCTTGTAGCCGATTGCCTGCATTGCGGTGCATTTTTCGGGTACGCCGCTTTTAAGAATTGCGTGAACCTCATCGAAAAGTCCCGCCTGCGCCATGAGGTCGACACGGGTATCGATACGCTTGTATAAATCCGCACGGTCTTCGAAGGAGAGTGCAATTACTGAGGCATCGTAGCGCTTTGGAACTTTCTGCGTCTCCTCGTCATGCTCGGTTATGGTTCGGCCTGTTACGTAATAGACCTCCAGCGCACGCAGGATTCGGTTTTTATCTGAAGGAAAAAGTTTTTTAGCACGCTCGAGGTCGAAGGCGGACAGCTCTGAAAGCATTTTTTCGCCTCCCATAGCCTCGTATCTTGCGTCAAGCTCAAGGCGAAGAGCTTTGTCGGAGGAAAAATCGTCAAAGTCCCGACCAGCGACAAGAGAATCGATATAAAGCCCCGTTCCGCCGACGATTATCGGAAGCTTGCCTCGGCTTAGAATGTCCTGTACGCAGGCATCCGCCTCCTTGACATAGCGGGCAACATTATAGGACTCGCTCGGATCACAAACATCAAGCATGTGGTGCGGCACCCCCTGCATTTCCTCGGTGGTTACCTTTGCCGTGCCAATGTTCATGCGCCTGTAGACCTGCATGGAGTCAGCCGAAACTATCTCGCCGTTAAGCTCTTTTGCAAGAAGAACGCCAAGAGCTGTTTTTCCCGTTGCTGTCGGGCCTGTTATAACTGCAAGCTTTGGGGTTTTGTTTGTCATCAATTCACCGCCGTAATAGCTTTATAGCCGATTAAAGTCAAAGTTTTTATACTATGCGCGAAAACTCCTTGTCCAGCTGTTTTTTCGAAAGAGCAATAGCAACAGGTCTGCCGTGAGGGCAGTATTTTACCTTGCCGGAAACGACTTCCGCTGCAATTTTTAAAAGCTCTGAGTTTTCGGTGTTCCAACCGGCCTTAATCGCTGCCTTGCAGGCGACTGTGTGGAGAATGTCATCTATGACGTCCTCATGCGAAAGTGAGATGTTCTTTTTTAGCTTGTCGCAGATTTCCTCGACCATCGGCGCAGCGTCTTCGGCGTCCGTATCCGCGGGAACAGCCCGAAGAATAACACTGCTCTCGCCGTATGGCTCGATTTCAAAACCAAGCTTATTAAGGACCTCGGAATTTCGCTCAATCAGCTCGACTTCGTCCGATGGGAGCTTTATCGTTATGGGGAGAAGAAGCGACTGGGACATAATCTCACGACCCTGTTCCTTGAGCGCGTCGAAGATCATTCGCTCATGCGCCGCATGCTTGTCGATGAGCAGAAGATCTCCGTCTTTTTCAATGATTATATAGGTTTTCATAGCCTCACCCACAAGACGGAAGTCTTCGAGGATGTTGGGGAGGTGTTCGGGGGCTTCAGATTGGGAAGACATTGGCTTTCCCGCTTGCATAGCGGCTTCAAGAACAATTTGTGCGGGGGCTTCAGCGCTTGAAACCGGTTTTTCGCTGGTGATTAAAGAAGTTTTGTAAGGGGTTTCACTCTCGCGGATGGTCGTTCCGCTTGCTGCGGAGGAAAGCGTTCTGTTCCAAACTATTTTGCCCCTATCGGGGGAGCTTGCAGGCTTTTCAGAAGTATTAAAATTTGAAGAAATCGAGGGGCCTGCGGACTTGGGCGTTTCTGAAAATTTTTCGCGGAAGGAGCCGGCATCCATCGACTTGAAAAAGTCTTTTTTTGGTGTTGCGACTGCTTTTGTTGAGGGAGAAAGCTTTATTTCTGCTGTGTCGCTCTCGGCTTCGATTGCGGAGCGCGCTGCGTAGTATACTGCGTCGAAAATCTTTTTTTCGTCTCTGAATTTTACCTCAGTCTTTGCGGGGTGAACATTGACATCCACAGCTCCTGCGCTTATTACGAGATATATTACACAGGCGGGGTAGCGCCCGGTAAGTATTGTGTTTTTATAGGCCTGCTCAACGGCGGCCTGCATGAGCTGCGATTTTATACAGCGCCCGTTACAGAAGAAAAACTGCTTTGTTCTGTTTCCGTGACCTGCCTTCGGCGAGCCGACAAAGCCGGAAATTGAAATTCCCTCGTCGGAGGATTCGCACTCGAGCAGCTCCTTTGCGGCATCGCGCCCGAGCAGACTGTATGTACAGGAACCAAGTTTTCCATCGCCCGGGGAGAAAAAATCCTCCTCGCCGTCCTTGATAAGACGAACCGAAACTTCGGGGCGGCCCAAGGCACAGCGAAGCGCAAGAGCGGCGCAGGCGGAGCCCTCAGTCCTGTCGGTTTTCATAAATTTTAACCTTGCGGGGGTGTTGTAAAACAGGTCACGAATGATAAGGGTGGTCCCCTCAGGGCAGCCGTGAGGTGTCATTTCGAGGATATCACCTGCCTCAAGCACAACGCGCGTGCCTATGTCAGTGCCTTTTTTTCGTGTTAGCAGTTCCACTCGTGAAACGGAGGCGATTGCAGCCAGCGCCTCGCCGCGAAAGCCCATAGTACCGATGCATTCGAGACCCCGTTCGTCGTGCAGCTTGCTTGTCGCGTGGCGGAGGAAGCAAAGCCCAGCATCCTCGGGCAGCATGCCCTTTCCGTCGTCGGTTACGCGGATATAGGTCATTCCGCCGCCTTTGAGCTCGATTGTTATATTTGAAGCGCCTGCATCAAAGGAGTTTTCCAAAAGCTCCTTTATTACGGAGGCAGGACGCTCGACAACTTCGCCCGCCGCAATAAGGTCGGCAACGTGCGGAGAGAGTATGTTTATTTCTGACATGGTGGGTATCCTTTCTTGGAATTGCAGTGTTGCTGTTCACCTGTGCGTTTTAACTGGCGCTGTTTATAATTAAGCGATATAATAACAACTGTAACGCCTTATTATACATTAAAAGGATTGAAAATACCACAAATAAATGATATCATAACCAGAAACCCTAAATTTTGCGCGCAAGCTTAAAATATAGCGCCAAAGAATAAGCGTCGGCTCGTCAGGCGGTCATTATATAACGATTGGAATAGTCAAAAGCATGAGCATTAAACGAACAGAGATACCTGCGGAAGAAATTGAAAAACAGCTCGCCATTTGCACTGAACTTAGAGCGAGACATGAGGGTAGAATCCCTTTGGCAATGGTTGACACCTTTGGCTGTCAGCAAAACGAGGAGGACAGCGAGAAGATTCGCGGCTATCTTGCCGAAATGGGCTTTGAGATGACGCAGGACGAGTTTGCCGCGGATATAATTGTTTTGAACACCTGCGCCGTGCGCGAGCACGCGGAGATGCGCGTTTTTGGAAATTTGGGAGCGCTTACGCACTCGAAAAAGAAAAATCCACGTCAAATTATCGCTGTGTGCGGCTGTATGGTTCAGCAGGAGCACGTTGTAGACAAAATTAATAAGTCCTTCCGCCATGTTGATTTGGTTTTTGGCCCCGATGAGCTTTGGCGCTTTCCGGAGCTGATTTATACCGTTATGACAAAGCGGAAGCGCGTTTTTGCGCCCGGAAGCGGCGACGGCTGTGTGGTGGAGGGCATTCCGCACCTTCGCTCCGATAAGGTTCGCGCTTGGCTTTCGATTATGAATGGCTGCAACAATTTTTGCACATATTGCATCGTGCCGTACACTCGCTTCCGCGAGAGGTCACGACAGCCGGAGGATATTATCAAAGAAGCCCGGGAGCTTGTGGCTCAGGGCTACAAGGAAATTACGCTTTTAGGGCAGAATGTCAATTCATATGGGAGAGACCTTGACGGCGGCATCAGCTTTGCTCAGCTTATACGCAGGGTGAACGAAATTGACGGCGCCTTTGTTATTCGCTTTATGACAAGCCACCCGAAGGATGCCACTGATGAGCTTTTTGCGGCGATGAGGGATTGTGAAAAATGCGAAAAGCACTTGCATTTGCCGCTCCAATCGGGCAGCGACAGGATTCTTCGTGCAATGAACAGATACTATGATTCTGAAAAATACCTTGCTCAAGTGGACAGGATTCGTAAAGCAATTCCCGACGTTGTCTTGACAACGGACATTATCGTCGGCTTTCCGAATGAAACTGACGAGGACTTTGAGGAGACGATTAGGGTAATAGAGAAGGTGCGGTTTGACGCGATGTTTACCTTTATCTACTCCAAGCGCGTTGGGACGCCAGCGGCGGAAATGCCCGACCCCTTTTCTCGAGAGGAAAAACAGGTGCATTTCGACAGGCTTATCGAAACGCAAAACAGGATATCCGAGGAGAAACACAGGGATTATATCGGCAAAACCGTACGTGTTCTTGTTGACGGTAAGGATAGAGAGGACGGGATTTTGACCTCTCGGACAAATGGAGGAAGACTTGTCCGAATGTTGGGCGACGAGGGCTTGATAGGCTCGTTCGCGGATGTCAAAATAACGGACTGCAACACCTGGGCACTTCGCGGAGAAATTTTGTAACACGATTGGCCGATAACGGAGACGTTCCGAAAACAATGCATTTTATAAAAAAACAGTTATCACCGGAGGTAAAACCATGGCAGAGCTCACGCCCATGAAGCGGCAATACAACGAAATAAAGTCACAATATTCGGATTGCCTGCTGTTCTTCAGACTGGGTGATTTTTATGAAATGTTTGATGAGGACGCCGTTGTTGCCTCCCGCGAGCTTGAACTGGCACTCACGACACGCGACAGGAATGTCGAAAACCCCGAGGAGCGTACTCCAATGTGCGGTGTGCCGTATCACAGCTGCGAGGCGTATATCGCCCGCCTTATCGCAAAGGGCTACAAGGTGGCAATTTGTGAGCAGACGGAGGACCCCGCGCTTGCAAAGGGCCTTGTCAGCCGCGACGTTATAAGAATTATCACCCCCGGCACAGTGACCGAAAGCTCAATGCTGGAGGAAGGACGTTCGAACTATGTCTGCTCGGTGTTTCTTGACAATACGGCAGGCGCGGTTGCCTTCTGCGATGTTTCTACCGGCGAATTTTGCGTTGCGGGCTTCGACGCTGCCCCGGTTACACACATACAAAACGAGCTTGCTCGCTTTTTACCGCGTGAGGCGGTTATGAGCGCAGGCGCTCTTGAAAACAAGGAGCTGCGCTCGTTCCTTTCCAAAAAGCTCGATTGTCTTATCGAGGAAGGGGAAGACCGCTTTGATTACCTGATGGGTGCGGCGAGAGCCTGCGCGCAGTTCAAGGTGCGTGATATTGACGCGCTTGGACTGACAAACGACAACGCCTCCGTTTGCGCGGCGGGAGGACTACTCAGCTATATTATCGAAACACAAAAGTTCGACTTGAGCCATATAAATACACTGGACGTTTTCACTCAAGGCCGCTTCATGGAGCTTGACTACACAACGCGACGAAACCTTGAGCTAACCGAAAATCTTCGTTCAGGTGAGAAAAAGGGCAGCCTTCTGTGGGTGTTGGACAAGACAAAAACCCCGATGGGCGGAAGGCTTTTGAGAGCATGGACGGAGCGCCCGCTGCTTTCGCCTGTGGCAATCAAGCGGCGCTTAACCGCCGTTCAGGAGCTTTTTAACGACAACGTTGCAAGAGGCGAAATTATTGAGATTCTGCGCAATATCGGCGATATACAGCGACTTGTCGGCAGAACGGTTTACGGAACGGCAAACGGTCGTGATTTGCTTGCACTCGGAAATTATTGCGCCGCGCTGCCAGAGCTTACAAAACAGCTCGAGGGAAAAACCAGCCATATGCTTCGCGCAATTGCCGAAACTGACACCTTATCACACATACCGGCGCTTATAATGCGTGCTATCTGTGAGGAGCCGCCTTTTTCCGTTCGAGAGGGCGGAATACTCCGTGAGGGCTTCAGCGAGGAGGTCGACAGCCTTCGCAACATCCGTGACAACGGCGCACAGATGGTTTCTGCGCTTGAAACACGCGAGCGCGAGCAGACGGGAATTAAAAAGCTCAAAGTCGGCTACAACAGAGTGTTCGGCTATTATATCGAGATTCCCCGTGCGTTTTCCGATAATGTGCCGGAGGAGTACATAAGGAAACAAACGCTTTCGACCTGTGAACGCTTTTTTACCCAGGAGCTCAAAGAGCTGGAAACAACTCTTATCACGGCGCGCGACAGACTTGCCGACATTGAGTTTAGATTTTTTGAAGAGGTTCGGCTAAGGATTGCCTCCGAAGTGTGCGGAATTCAGGCGATTGCGGATGCCATTGCGGAGCTTGACGCTCTTAGCTCCCTTGCAGAGGTTGCCGTTCGAAACGGCTATTCAATGCCGGAGATTGACAATTCGGGAGCGCTTTCCGTGACGTCGGGAAGGCATCCCGTTGTTGAGCAGACCCAGCGCGAGGTGCTTTTTGTGCCGAACGACACCTTGATGAACAATTCCGAGGAGCGCGTCGCAATTATAACGGGCCCGAATATGGCTGGAAAATCGACCTATATGCGCCAAACCGCGCTGATTGTACTCATGGCTCAGATGGGCAGCTTTGTGCCGGCAAAAAGTGCCGTAATCGGCATTGTGGACAGAGTTTTTACCCGCATCGGCGCGTCGGACGACTTGGCAGGCGGACGAAGCACCTTTATGGTCGAGATGATAGAAGTGGCTGATATTTTGAAATACGCTACGGGCTCGAGCTTACTCATTTTGGACGAAATCGGCAGGGGAACCTCGACCTATGACGGAATGGCGATAGCCAGAGCCGTGCTCGAATTCTGTGCCGACAAGAAAAAGCTTGGTGCAAAAACAATGTTTGCAACACACTACCATGAGCTTTCGGCACTTGAGGGAGCGCTTGAGGGCGTGAAAAATTACAGCATAAGCGCGAAAAAGCGCGGCAACGACCTGATTTTCTTGCGCAAAATCGTCCGCGGTGCAGCGGACGACAGCTACGGCATTGAGGTGGCGAAGCTTGCCGGAGTTCCCGACTCGGTGATTTCAAGAGCAAAATTTTGCCTTGCAGAGCTTGAGAGCGGCTCTCGTGAAGCTGCTGTTGTTAAGCCGGAGCGCACCGAGTCGCAGATAAGCTTTTCGGATTTTGGGTCAAATGAGATAATCCAAAAATTAAAGGATACGAGTTTGGACACTTTGACGCCAATCGAGGCGATGAACCTGCTGTATGAGCTGAAAAAGAAGGTGGACGCCTGATGAAAATTGTAATTACCGGTTTTTTAAACACCATGAGCAAACCGCAGCGGATAGCGGGCTTGATTTATCTGCCTTTTCACATAATAATTCTGCCGCTATTCATCAATATGCTTGCGGAATATCTGCCCGGCGGACTTAGCGATACCGCCGCGAATGCCGTTTATTATGGGTTGGGCTTCGCCTTTTGCTTAATTTGCATGTGGAAATATCTACGCACCGCTTTTGATTTTTTGCTCGATAACGTGGCTACGAATATTACCGCAATGCTTTTTGGTGGCGTGTCATATTTACTCCTTAGCTATCTGGCAAGCGGTGTCCTTTTCGCAATTTTGGGGGATGAGCAAGTTGCTTCAAATAACGAGCTTATATCAAGTCTTGCGGACGAAAGCTCGCGCGCGATTGTAGCGCTCACAGTTTTTGTCGCACCGATAGTCGAGGAGGTCTTGTTTCGGGGAGTGGTTTTCGGAACTCTTGCCCCCAAACATCGAAGGCTGGCATTTGTCTCTTCAATCGCTTTGTTTGCTTTTTATAATGTTTGGCAGCTTGCGCTTTCGACAATGGACTTGAAAATGTTCTTATACATGGTTTTATCGATTCCGATGGGCTATGCCTTGGCTTGGGTCTATGAGAAAACGAACTGTTTGTGGGTACCGATATTTCTGCATATGCTGATTAACATTCTTACCGTGGGTGTTTAAAAAAGTGGCATATAACTGGAATAATATAGCATAATCGACAAAATTAGTGGAGTTTTGCAACAAAATGTGGTATCATACCAATGAATACGTGGCAACGATTTTTTATCGTACACATTTGGAGATATAACAAATGCTACTAAATGACCGGATGGCAAAGGAAATACGCGCGCATATAACCGAAATTAAATACTACAACCATTACGGAAAGCGCGATATGATAATAAAGAACATGGTCGCAATTAAGGTTATCAGTGTTTGCTCTATGTTTTTAACCCTTGCTTTTTTTGCGGCATCGTGGCTGTCCTTAAAATGGGAGATTACTTGGCATTTCCTGCTGCTGTTCGTGCTGTTTTCATCGGCTGCCGGTTTCTCGGTTTTTGCGGATAAGAGTATAAAAAAGGCGTTTTTTTCGTCCCCGATACTGGGTTCTTTGTTTCACATTATACTTGCCATATTGCTCGTGATTCTTGGCGTTTTCTATAACCCGGAACAACCTTCAAGCCTTTTAAATGTGTTTTTAATCGTTCTTCCGATTTTTTTTACTGCCCAGACATGGATTGTTGAAACAATCACCATTACTGCGGGGACCTCGTTTTGCATACTGGCGTCTGCATATAAAGGAGCGGACATTGTCTCGTGCGATATTTTTTCCACCGTCCTGAGCATGGCACTGTCAAGCATAGTGTTGGCCTATTTTGCCAGACTTCGAGCTGAAAGCTACTTGGCAAAGGAAAAGTATAAAAAACAAAGCCGTACCGACCTTTTAACGGGGCTGCTCAACAAACGGAGCTTTGAGCTGTGGTGCCAAAAGCTTCTGGAAGAGAGGGACGTTTCCGAACCCTGCGCTCTTGCAATTTTCGACCTCGACAATTTTAAGCAGATAAACGACACATATGGGCATATAATCGGGGATAAGGTGCTTGAAATAGTCGGGCAAACGCTTTCAGAGAATTTTCGAGCCGATGGCCTCGTCGGGCGCATAGGCGGAGATGAATTCAGTGCGTTCGCTTGTACGAGGGAAGGCTGCGAGCTTTTTGATAAAAAAGCGGAAAGCGTGATTTCCGAGGTTAATGAACGCTCTTTTAAACTGTTGAAAATCGAGGCAACAATGAGTGTGGGAACTGCTAAGGTACAATTCGGGAGTGTTTCATATTTGAAAATGTTCTTAAATGCCGACCAGGTGATGTATGATTCAAAGCGTTCCTTTCAGGAGGAGCGGCAAACCCTTGATGAGCGGCAAGCCGTGTCCGTGTAAATATAAAACAAAAAAACCCGGAAGCACAAAGCTGCGCTTTCGGGTTTTATTATTTGATTTAGTAGGCAACGCCCCAGATAATGGTTTTGTGAGCGGGCTTTCCGCAAACGGGGCAGGTTTCGCCAAGATTTTCCTGCGCCAGAGGCAGACAGCGGCTTGTGACACCGGCCTTTTCTTTCATTGCAAGCTCGCACTCAAGGTCGCCGCACCACATTGTTTTAACAAAGCCGCCTTCAGTCTCGACGATTTGCTTGACTTCTTCCAGAGTGTGGGCGGTAAAGGTGTGCTCATCGAGATTTTTCTTTGCTTTTGCGAAGAGACCTGCTTGAACAGCAGCCAGAAGCTCGGGAATCTTTGCCTCAAGCTCTGTCAGCGAGACGGTCGTCTTCTCGCCGTTGTCTCGGCGAACGCACACACAATGCCCAGCCTCGATATCCTTTGGTCCGATTTCGACGCGGAGGGGAACGCCCTTCATTTCATACTCAGCAAACTTCCAGCCGGGAGAGTTGTCGGAATAATCGCCCTTGACGCGAAGTCCGGCTGCCTTGAGTCTTGAAACAAGCTCCTGCGCTTTGTCGATTACGCCCTCCTTGTGCTGAGCGATGGGGAGGACAACAACTTGGATGGGTGCAATTTTCGGGGGCAAAACAAGTCCGTTGTTGTCGCCGTGGGTCATGATAAGTCCGCCGATTGTGCGGGTGGAAAGTCCCCAAGATGTTTGGTGAGGAGTTGTAAGCTTGTTTTCCTTGTCCGTAAACGCAATATCGAAGGCCGTTGCAAAGCCGGTGCCGAAGTAGTGGCTGGTGCCGCTTTGAAGAGCCTTGTGGTCGTGCATCATGCACTCAATTGTGTAAGTTCGCTCTGCTCCGGCAAATTTTTCCTTGTCGGTTTTGCAGCCTCTTACAACGGGCATTGCAAGGACGTTTTCACAAAGGTCTGCATAGGTTTCGAGCTGCTGCTCGGTTTCCTTAATCGCCTCCTCGGCGGTTGCATGAAGGGTATGACCCTCCTGCCAAAGAAATTCGCGGTGACGCAGGAAGGGACGAGTGGTCTTTTCCCAGCGGAGAACGCTGCACCACTGGTTATAAAGCAGCGGCAGGTCGCGCCATGAGTGAACTATATTGTGCCAATGGTCGCAGAAAAGTGTTTCGGAGGTGGGACGAATGCAGAGCTTTTCTTCAAGCTCTTCGCTGCCGCCGAGCGTTACCCATGCACATTCGGGAGCAAAGCCGACAACATGGTCTTTTTCCTTCTGCAAAAGGGATTCCGGTATCAGCATGGGCATATAGAGGTTTTCGTGACCTGTTTCTTTAAAACGGCGGTCAAGCTCCGACTGGATGTTTTCCCAGATGGCATAACCATAGGGGCGAAGGATAAACATGCCCTTTACGCTGGAGTATTCGATGAGCTCGGCTTTTTTGCACACATCGGTGTACCATTTTGTAAAGTCGACCTCCATGTCGGTTATTTGTTCAACTTTTTTGTCTGCTGCCATGATATATAATCAATCCTTTCGAATTTGGTGGTCAGGATGTTGGAAAACTATGCGTGAATTGACGTGAAAAAAGAGATGGCCCCTTGCGTCATCTCGTAATTCTATAAAATAAACACCTTGTTGTCAAGAACAATAGAGGAATTGACGCCGTATTATGTAGTGACTTTCATATTAACGGAGGCTGGTGCCGGTGAGCGCTTTTGCAAAGTTTTATTTTCGGCCCTCAAAGGGTGAAAAAATACACACGGTGGTTACACCGAAGGAAGACGAAAGCAGCGGGATTTGCGGTAAGGTTACAGATGGAGACAGGGCGTTAAAGGCGGCGCTTGTCATGCTTTTTGAAACAAACGGACAGGAAACGGGAAAACTTCTCTCGTCGGTTGTTACCGATGAGGACGGGGAGTTCGCCTTTGGCCCGCTTTCTTCCGGTGAGCTTTACCTCATCAAGGTGTATAAGGACAGCTTGAAGCTGCGCGAGTTGGAGATAACGGTTTAATGTAATACTGTGTTAAAAAGGGGCAAACCGAAAAGTCGGTTTGCCCCTTTGGCTTTTATTTGAGTCCGCGCTCGCGCTTTATTGCCCGAATGTCTTTGCCGGCAAAGTTCAGGGTGAGATATTCGCCCTCAAGCCGTGAAACTATCTGTGGAGTATAACGCTTGCGCATTTCCTCTTCACTTAGATTGGTGGAAACAATGGTTTTGCCGCCGTTAATTAGGCGCCCGTTAATAAGTGTGTAGAGCGCGCTTTGAGTAAAGCTCGTGGTCATCTCCGTGCCGAGGTCGTCCAAAATCAGCAGGTCGCAGTCCATATAGCGGCGCACGCGAGAGGAAACCTCTTCGGCGTTGTCGCCGCCTCGGTCGAATTTTTGAAGCTCGAAGGTCTCCATAACCGAAACGGCAGTGTCGTAAACCACGGAAAAGCCTTTTTCTGAAACAAGCTTCGCAATAGAGGCGGACAAGAAGGTTTTGCCAAGCCCTGTGCCGCCGCGGAAAAGAAGATTGGCGGATGAAGCTTTGAATTCCATGGCGTAGTCGCGACATAGATTTAGAATGTTGCTCATTGTTTGATAAGGAGACTTTTCGCCGTTGTAATCTGACGTTTTATCGTAAAAGCTTAAATCGAAATTATCAAAGCATTGACCATCGATGTTTAGCATTTGGCTAAGCTCAATGGTTGCCTGCGCCTGATAAAGTGCCTTCAGACAGGTGCAGGGCTTACCCAAAACATAACCCGTGTCGCCGCAGCGTGGACAGTCGTAAATTTCGTCTATGTAGTTTGCAGGGTATCCGGCGGACACGAGAAGCTCCGCACGCTGTTTTAAAAGGGCTTCGCATTTTCCTTTTAGAGCTTCGACGGCCACTCCCGCATTTGCGCCCTTTTTTAGCGCTTCGGCGACAACACCGGACATAAGCCGCGTTATCTCCGCTTCAATGTCTTTTACAGCGGGAATGAGGGCATAGACCGCATCTCTTCTTCGGCTTTGCTCGAATTCGTTATTTTTTTTTCGCTCGGCGATTATATCCCTGACTCGCGCCAGAATTTTGCCGTCGTATGCCATATCTTCACCTCAAAAATCAGCCGTTTTTGGACTGGCTGAGCAGTTTTCGTAACAGTTCTGTATCATCCCTTGGTTTTACGCTTGAAGATGGTGACCTTTTATCTGGAACAAGAGGTCCAACTGGCTTGGTGTGCCTGTCTCCGCTGTTAACCTCGGCCGCTGTGTGGAGGTTCTTGCTGTGCCAGTTAAGTAAAATTGAATCCATGTACTTCCAAGCTAAATTTCCGGTTTTGATTACGGTTTTGTCGTAAGCTATGGCGATGGCTTCAAGGTCGAAGCCCATGTCCATCCAACCATCAACATATTTGCGCTCGGTTGAACTGAAGTTGCGTCCGTTTATCTGGAGAAGACGCTTAATATCAGCCATTTCACCATTGCGCGCCCGTTTTTGCAGTAAAAAGTGCTCGGCACGCTCAAATGTGAGAATTTCGCGGTTATACCATGCGTAGGCTTCCTTCTCAATGGTGCGCATAGAGGGAAGCTTTCCCTGCCCGAGGTGCTCGCGAGTGTCCTCGACACAGTGGTTTATTAAAAGAAAAATTACCTCCGTGGGAAGCCGCAGATAATCGTATATTCCAAAAAGTATTTTTAAATCGGCGCCGGTGAGCATATGCCCCATAATGCGCTGAGTTTCGTCAACAATCGCTTTGAATTCGCCGTTTTCGCCTGTACGCAAAGCAATATCCTCTGCAGTGTATTCGGGAAGCTCGTCTGCTGTAAGGGGACGAACAGCGTTGGGTTCGCCCGTTTTAAAAAGACCCATATTGCAGAGCGTATGAACTCCGGTTGCTATCTCGCTTTCGGTACGTTTGAGGGCGGCAGCAGCGCTTTGCGATGAAAAATCGCCGCCTTGGCGCAACGCATATAGGTAAAGCAACGTTGCAGTTCCGTCGCTCTGGCTCAGGAGCTTGTCTACATCGGAGCTTGGGATGGCAAGACTTGGCTCGCCTGAAAGTCTGTATTTTTTTTCTTCCATATGTTCCTCCGTGCTACAAATTCATGAGAAACACATTATAACATTATTTTTAACTTGTAGCAATACATCCATTTATGTTATAATAACTGTAAGCGAATATTATTTTGATTTATCACACGCCTTTTTCAAGCAGGCGCGCCATATAGTTAAAAACCAATCTCAGCAAGCTGTTACAAATACGAAAGAGGTGAATTCCAAAATGATGAAAGATGTTACTGTCGAAATAGCAGGACGCGATTATCAGCTCAAGACCGACGAGGACGCGGAATATGTCCGCGAACTTGCAAACTTTGTAACCGTGAAAATTCTCGAAATCAAAAGGGATTCCGGAGCCTCTGCGCTTGACTGCGCAACGATGGCCGCCTTAGACATGGCTGACCGTTATCTTAAGGAACTTCAGAAAAAGGAAAAGGCAGCAAAAAAGAAAACGCCCGCTGCGGCAGACAATGAGCCCACTACACTTCTATAAGGGACGGGGCATACACAGTTTCACTTTCTTTACCTCAACCCGAAAGGCATAAATATGTTGGAACTACTTTCACCTGCCGGCTCGCCGGAGGCGGTTGTCGCCGCCGTTCAGAGCGGGGCAGATGCAATTTATATGGGCTTTGGCGAGCACAATGCTCGACGCAGCGCAAAGAATTTTTCGGACGAGGATTTTGATTCCGCCGTCCGCTATTGTCGTATGCGGGGCTGCAAAGTATATCTTACTCTTAACACCCTTGTCAGCGACAGAGAAATCCCCGAAGTTGTAAAGTTGGCAGGTCACGCCTCCGAAATCGGAGTTGACGCGATACTGGTTCAGGATTTGGGACTTGCCCGCGTTTTAAAGTGCGCGCTGCCAGATATGCCGCTTCATGCAAGCACGCAGATGAGCATTCACAATTTGGCCGGAGTTGAAGCCGCTGCCGAAATGGGCATTAGCCGAGCGGTTTTGGCTCGGGAACTCAGCCTTGAGCAGATTGCCCTTATTGCGGAAAGATCCCCTATTGAACTCGAGGTTTTTACACACGGCGCACTGTGCTTCTGCCATTCAGGGCAGTGCTACATGAGCGCGCTTATCGGCAGGCGCAGCGGAAATCGCGGCGCCTGCGCTCAGCCTTGCAGGCTTCAATACAGCCTTGGCGGAAGAATGGACAACTATCCTCTGAGCCTTAAGGACAACTGCCTTGTAACATATCTTAAAGAGCTTGAAAGAGCGGGCGTTGCCTGTGTAAAAATTGAAGGGCGTATGAAGCGCCCCGAGTATTCAGCTATTGTTACGGGCATTTATTCGCGAGCGATTCGCGACGGACTTGAGCCTTCGGAAACTGAAATGCAGCAGCTTGAAATGGCGTTTTCGCGTCAAGGCTTCACAGACGGGTACCTAATGAACACCAAAGGCCCAGCGATGTTCGGCGTTCGCGAGGAACGCGACAGTGATGTTAACAAGCTTTATAATGCGGCACGCAAGGACTATGCAAATTCCGAGCTTCGCCGTGTGTCGGTAAAGTTTTATGCAATTGTTAAGGCGGGAGAAAAAACCAAATTTGCGGTTGAGGACGAGCAGGGACACAAGGTGATTAAAGAAGGGCCTATACCACAGAAGGCGGAAAATCAGGCTCTTTCACGTCAGAACATATACGACCAGTTCTATAAAACGGGTGGTACGCCCTATATTTGTTCCGATGTTTCGGCGGTTTTGGACGAGGGACTGTTCCTTCCCGTATCAGGATTGAATGAAATGCGCAGGCTGCTGCTTGACGAGCTTTCGGAGCAGAGGAAAGCAGCTCCGGCAAGAAAAGTCGGCAAGCTGCCGAAAACTCCGGCGGACGTTAAGATTCTCGGCGGCCCAAAAATGATTTTTCAGGTCAGCACGCTTGACCAGTTGACTAATGCCCTTGCGGAGGAGTCGCCGGATTACATCTATGTTCCGCTGGCTATACTTGCATCAAACCCCGAGGCGGTGGTTCCGTTTGCTGAAAAGGGTGCGGTTCCTGTTGCTGTTTTACCGCGCGTCATCACAGACACGCAGGCACCGGAAATTGCTGAAATGCTTGTTAAGGTTAAGGCGATGGGTGTTACGCAGGTGCTTTTGGGAAACATGGGACACATAAAATATGCAAAGCTAGCCGGCATGGACGTTAGAGGCGATTTTGGGCTGAATGTCTACAATTCCGACACGCTTCAGGTGATGAACGCGGCTGGGCTTTTGTCCGCGACCGCTTCGTTCGAGCTTCGTATGAGCCAGATTCGGGACTTACATAAGCCAATCAACACCGAGCTGATTGCCTATGGGCGGCTGCCGTTGATGGTGAGCGACCAGTGTATAATCAAAAACAGCGCCGGTCAATGCAATTGCCAAAATTCCATTTCACTATCCGACCGCACAGGTCAGCTTTTTCCTGTCGTAAAGGAGTTCGGTTGCCGAAATGTGATTCTTAACGCACACAAGCTGTTTTTGGCAGATAGGCGCCAAGATTTGGAAAAATGCGGGTTGTGGGGCATTCGATTGCTTTTCACAAACGAAGGGCCGGAGGAATGTATACGAATTGCCGACAGCTATTTGGGCAAAACGGACTATACTCCAAACGGATTGACAAGAGGGCTATATTACCGCGGTGTTGAATAAGGCGCGCCTTTAGCCTCGAGAGGAACAGCTATGAATATCGTTCTTGCGTCCGCTTCCCCGAGAAGACGAGAGCTTCTTACTATGCTGGGAGTGGAAAATTATAAAATAATCCCCGCAGTCGGGGAGGAGATTGTAAAGCCCGGGCTGTCACCTGCAGAGATTGTCTGCAACCTGTCCTATCAAAAGGCGGCGGAGGTAGCAGAACGCTGCGAAAGTACGGAGCTGATAATAGCGGCGGATACAGTTGTTGTGCTGGATGGGGAGATTTTGGGAAAACCCTCCGACAAGGATGAGGCCTTCCGGATGCTGTCGAAGCTCTCCGGAAGAACACACGAGGTCTTTTCCGGAATAACGCTTATGCAGGGTGAAAAAGTCTTTTCGGAATATGAAAGGACAAGTGTTCGCTTCCGCGAGCTTTCTCAACGGGAGATTTCCGCATACATCGAAACAGGCGAGCCAATGGATAAGGCCGGCTCATATGGCGCACAGGGGCTAGGCTCTCTTTTCGTCGAGGGCATTGAGGGTGATTTTTTCAATGTGATGGGGCTTCCGCTGTGCAGACTATCAAAAATGCTTGAAAAATTGGGCGTGATTTTAATTTGACTAAGTTTAAAGATTTTATTAAGAAAAATGGAATACGGCTCGGAATTGTTGTCGTGATGGTTGCGCTGATTTTTGGCGTTGTGGCCAGAGGCACAAACGGTAACGCAGGCGTTGTGGAAAACGCTGCGGCTTCACTTTCCACGCCCGTTGAGCGGGGCTCAACAGGCTTTGTGGGTTGGCTTGAGGGTGTTTACGGCTATATGTTCAAATACGATTCTCTTGCAGCCGAGAACGAGGAGCTGAAGGTTAAGCTGGCGGAGGCTGAGATTAAGCTTCGTGAGGCGAAGAACGCTGAAAATGAAAATGAGAGACTGCGCGAGCTTTTGAGTTTGCGTGAAAAGCATAAGGACTTTGTTTTCGAATCTGCCAATATAATTGACAGACCCTCTTCCAACTGGAGCGAAACCTATACCTTGAGCAAGGGCGAGGAAAGCGGAGTTGCTGTCGGAAACTGTGTTATCGATAGCTGCTACAACCTTGTCGGACAGGTTATTGAGGTTGGAACCGGCTGGGCAACCGTCCGCGCTATAATCGACGCCGATATTCGCGTCGGTGCGCTTGTCGGTGAGGGCGGTAACGCCGCAATGATAGTCGGTGATTTTTCGCTCATGCAAAAGGGCGAAACAAAGCTTACCTATTTGACAGAGGAAACGCAGGTGCTCGAAGGCGATGTGCTCATCACCTCCGGCAAGGGCGGTGCCTTCCCCAAGGGACTTAAGATTGGAACCGTGACCGCTGTGCAGACAGAAGCCGGCGGACAGGTTGAATACGCGACCGTAACTCCCGCAAGTGAGCTTGGAGCGTTGTCGGAAGTGTTTGTTATCAAGGATTTTGAAGTTGTAGATTAACTGTTTGGAAAAACCACTTCGGCGTATTGGAGGCACAGTATGCTGCTCGACATGATAAACCTCGAAAAAGTTCGCAGAGCAATCATCTATTTTGGCGTATTGTTGCTTGTGCTTTTCGTTCAAAACATTATTCTTTCTCGTATTTCTGTTTTTGGAGTACACGCTTTCATTGCACCTATAGCCGTTGTCGCCGTCGGGTTTTTCGAAGGCGGAGTTTGGGGCGGAGTTTTTGGCCTTGTTATGGGTCTGTTTTGCGACATGAACCTGAACGATATCAAGGTAATGCTAACGGTTATCTTCCCGATTATCGGGTTTGTTTCGGGCGCGGCCGCAACATATTTTGTTAACAAACGCTTTTTCTCCTTCTTCTTTGTCTGCTTGGCCGCATTGGTCTTAACTGCAGTTTGTCAGATGTTTAAATTCATTGCGATTGCGGATGCAAACATTTTGCCTGTCCTGATAACTGCGGGGCTTCAAACCCTATGGTCGATTCCATTTACATTCGCGCTTTATTATCCGTGCAGGTCACTTTCCGGTGTGGACTTAAGCAAGTAGTTCCTTGCAGAAAGAAAAACAATGGATAGAATAATTAAACCTTGGCGCTTAGCTGCCTTGATAATATTAATAATCTCGCTGACGGCAATTTATTTCGTTTCGCTGTATCGCTTGCAGATAATCGAAGGTGCCGCTTACTATGAGCAGTCGGAAAACAGCATTGTAACCACAAACACAGTTGTGGCCGCTCGCGGTAACATTCTTGACCGTTACGGACGGGTGCTGGTTTCCAACAGTGTCTGCAACAACCTATACATTAATGCGGACGAGCTTTTTGAGCAGCCTGACCCAAACGCTGTAATTCTTGAGCTTGTTCAAGCCGTTAAGGATTCGGGAAACACATATGCGGATACGCTTCCTATAACCGCGACTGCGCCATTTGAATATGTTCCGAATATGACGGATTTGCAGAGGACAAGGCTTGACGCTTATTTTGAGGCAAACGACCTTCCCACATCAACTACCGCTGTTGAGTTGATGGCTTTTTTCAGAGATGCCTTCAACATTGACAACAACTACACCTCGGAGCAGATGAGAATTGTGACGGGAGTGCGCTACGAAATTAAAATACGCTATGTTATTAACACCTCCGACTATGTTTTTGCAGAGGATGTGAGTATTGACCTGATAACAAAGCTGATGGAAAACAATATTCCGGGCTTTACGGTTCAGTCCTCATATATCCGCGATTACAACACGGATTATGCGGCTCATCTGCTGGGCTACGTCGGCATGATGAATGAGGCGGAGTACAAGGAATATCGAAACGATGGGTATCCGCTCAACGCAATGGTCGGAAAAGAGGGTGCGGAGAAGGCCTTTGAGTCTTATCTTCACGGGACAGACGGCACTGCGGTGGTTACGACGACGCAGGGCGGCACAATTATCAGCACTAAATACACCAAAGAGCCCGAGCCGGGCAACCAGGTTTATCTAACAATAGATTTGGGCTTGCAGGAAGCGGCAGAGATTTCGCTTAATAACTTTATTGCAGATACCAATAAGCAGCGAGTGATTGATAACGCCGCCTTTGAGGCGCAGGGCAATACCAAGGATGTCAAGGACATGATAACCGGCGGAGCAGTGGTTGCTATCAATGTCAAAACAGGTGAGCCGCTTTGCATTGCAAGTGCGCCTACCTTTAACCTGAGCACCCTTATGGACGATTACGACGCCCTTATTAAGGATAAATCGGGGCCGCTGTTTAACCGTGCGCTCAATGGAGCTTACGCCCCCGGCTCAACTTTTAAGCCGGTTACTGCTATTGCGGCGCTGAACGAGGGAATTGTGACCACCGCAACAACGATATATGACGAGGGAATATTTAAAAAATATGCCGAATATGGATATGCGCCAACCTGTTGGCTATACCCCCACGGGTCCCACGGAGATGTGAATGCCGCAAAAGCCATTGAGGTCTCCTGCAACTATTATTTCTATACGGTTGGCGATCTGCTCGGGATTGATAGGCTTTCCGATTACGCACTGCGCTTTGGCCTCGGCACTTCGACGGGTATTGAGCTTAGCGAGAGCACTGGCATAATGGCAACCCAAAAATATAAGGAAGAAACAACAGACACCCCGTGGTATAACGGCGATACCCTGCAGGCGGCAATAGGCCAGTCCTTTAGCGTTTTTACTCCGCTGCAGCTTGCAAACTATATTGCGACCCTTGCCAATAACGGAACCCGATATGAGGCAAGAATGCTCAAAGCCGCCAGAAGCTACGACTATTCGGAAAGCGTTTATGAGCGAACGGCAGTTGTTGCTGATACCGTTTCTGTGGATCAAACGTATTATGACGCAGTTCACACCGGAATGTACAATGTTGCCAACTCGGCGGATGGTACTGCGTATTCGGTTTTCGGCAGCTATCCGTATAAAGTTGCCGCAAAAACCGGAACGGCACAGCTCGGCGAAGCGATTACGAATAACGGCGTTTTCGTTTGCTACGCACCATATGACGACCCACAAATCGCGATTGCTGTCGTCGTGGAAAAGGGCGGCGCGGGCAGCAAGATAGCCAGTATTGCAAGAGATGTGCTGGATTATTATTTCAGCTTTAAAAATAGCTCTATTTCGCTGGAAACCGAAAACTCTCTTCTAAAATAACAGCGGTAAATGTTGCGTTTCTCTGTAAACTAATGTATAATACAACCTTAGCAAGGTATTAATGCTTGAAACAATCGTAATTGAACTGAAAGGATGAAGGCCATGAATATCGCACTAATGGCACATAACAACAAAAAGGAGCTTATGGTGCAGTTTTGCATCGCTTATTGCGGAATTCTTTCCGAACACTCCATTTGTGCCACAGCTACCACCGGCCGCTTGGTTGCAGAGGCCACCGGTCTTCCCATAAGTTTATATCTAAGTGCGGCTCAAGGCGGCAGCCAGCAGATTAAGTCGCGCATTGCATACAACGAAATTGACCTGGTTTTGTTCTTCTGGGATTCTTCCAGCAGTGATGACGACAAAGAGGTTGTTGCAATCTCTCGCGCCTGCGACCAGCACAGCATACCCTTTGCCTCAAACGTCGCAACCGCAGAGGTCCTTATTCAGGGCTTAAAGCGCGGCGACCTTAGCTGGCGAGACATAGTCAACCCCAAAAGGTAAAAATCTTTGTTTTCAATGTAACGCTCTCGTCCCTTTGCGGGAGGGGGGCGTTATTGACTTTATGCGCCAAAGTTAACAAATGAATTCCAGTACCGAAAGGACTTTTCATATATGGAAAGAATTAAACCCCGCACGCTATCCGGCTTTATGGAGCTTTTGCCCGAAAAACAGGCACAGATGGAGCGCATAATGGAAACCCTGCGCAAAACCTATTCGCTTTATGGCTTTGCCGCGCTCGACACCCCGATAATCGAGGCGTCTGAGGTGCTGCTTGCAAAAGGCGGAGGTGAAACCGAAAAGCAGATTTATCGCTTTGAGAAGGGCGACAATGACTTGTCCCTGCGCTTTGACCTGACAGTACCGCTGGCAAAGTATGTTTCGATAAACTATGGTCAGCTCACCTTCCCGTTCAGACGTTACCAAATCGGTAAGGTATATCGGGGGGAGAGAGCCCAGCGTGGACGCTTTCGTGAGTTTTATCAGGCGGACATCGATGTAATCGGAGACGGCGAGCTGGACATTATGAACGAGGCGGAAATACCGGCTATCATCTATCGCACGTTTACAACACTCGGACTTACAAAATTTAAAATACGCGTCAACAACCGTAAGGTCTTGAACGGCTTTTTTGCAATTCTGGGGCTTAGCGACAAGGCGGCTGAGGTTATGCACACTATTGACAAGCTTGACAAGATTGGCGCGGAGAAGTGCTGCAATCTATTAATTGAGGGCGGCGTTTCCGAAAAACAGACAGATGAAATTATGAGCTTTATCGCAATTTCGGGTACAAGCGCTGACAAGCTCGAAGCTCTTAAAAAATACGAGGGAAATAACGAAGTGTTCGACCTGGGGCTTTCCGAGCTTAAAGCTGTTGCCGGTTTCCTGCCGGAATTCGGTGTGCCGGAGGCGAACTTTGAAATTGATCTGACAATTGCTCGCGGACTTGACTATTACACAGGCACAGTCTATGAAACGACGCTTACCGACCATCCGGAAATTGGCTCGGTCTGTTCGGGCGGGCGCTACGACAATCTTGCGGAATACTATACCGACAAGAAGCTTCCCGGTGTTGGAATTTCAATAGGACTTACAAGACTGTTCTTTGTGCTTGAGGAACAGGGGATGCTGTCGGACGAGATAATTACTTCGCCAGCTGATGCGCTGATAATACCGATGACGGAAAATATTTCAAAGGCAATAGCGACGGCTACGCTTTTACGCGAGAACGGTGTTCGCACAATGCTTTACAGCGAGAACAAAAAGTTTAAGTCGAAGATGAGCTATGCGGACAAAATCGGCGTTCCGTTTGCCGTTTTCATCGGTGACGACGAGATAAGGGACGGCGTTATTAAGGTTAAAAATATGCAAAGCGGTGAACAGAGCTCAGAAAAAGCCGAGGATGCGGCTAGACGCATAAAAGCTGCAATCGACAGCCGCAATAATGGCCGCGTCATCAAAGACTGACGAATATTCGCGGCGGTAAGCCGCCCTAAGCTATAAAACGAGAAGAGAAAGGTTTTTATATTATGTTTCAATCCCGTACTCACACCTGCAATGAGCTTCGTATTGAGGACGCAGGGAAAAAAGTTAAAATTGTCGGCTGGATGGAGAACGTCCGTGAGGTGAGCGGAAGTCTTGCTTTCGTTATTGTTCGAGACTTCTACGGAACCACTCAGGCGGTTATTGAAACCGAAGACATGATGAAGCTTGTCAAGGATATTACTCGCGAATCCACCATAAGTATTGAGGGCACTGTGCGTGAACGCACCAGCAAAAACCCCAATCTTCCGACAGGCGATATTGAGGTTGTTCCTGAAAAAATCGAGATACTTGGCCGCTGCCGCTATAACGAGCTGCCCTTTCAAATTAATCACAGCCGTGACGCCGATGAGGCTACACGCTTAAAATACCGCTATCTTGACCTGCGCAATCCAGAGGTTAAAAATAACATTGTTCTGCGCTGCAATGTGGTTGCAGCTCTGCGTCAGAGCATGACGGAGCACGGCTTTTTGGAGATTACAACACCGATTTTGACCGCCTCCTCGCCCGAGGGTGCGCGTGACTATCTCGTGCCCGCGCGTAACCACCCGGGAAAGTTCTATGCTCTGCCGCAGGCGCCGCAGCAATTTAAGCAGCTTTTGATGACCTCGGGCTTCGACCGCTATTTCCAGATTGCCCCCTGCTTCCGTGATGAGGACGCGAGAGCAGACCGCTCACCCGGCGAGTTCTATCAGCTCGACATGGAGATGGCCTTCGCTAATCAAGAGGATGTTTTTGCGGTTTTAGAGGATGTTCTGCCTCCGATTTTTGCAAAGTTCGGAAAATATAATATTGCGTCAAGCGCACCGTTCAAGAGAATAACCTTCAACGATTCCATGGAAATATACGGCTCCGACAAGCCCGACCTGCGCATTGACCTTGTCGTGAAAGACACTACTGAGTTGCTTTCCGACTGCGGCTTTGAGCCCTTTGCAGGTAACATAGTAAAGGCGATTGTCGTACCTGAATTTACTCAGACACGCAAGTTCATAGATGGCCTGTGCGCCGATGTCGAGGTCGTGTCCGGCAATAAGGCGTTTTGGTTCCGTCTGGACGAAAACGGAGAGCTGGTCGGCGGAATTTCAAAGTTCTTAACTGAGCGCAAGGACACGATAATTGCAGCACTAGATTTAAAACCCGGCTGTTTTGTCGGACTTACTTCCGGCAAGAAGCTTGCGGCGCAGAAAACAGCGGGCGTTCTTCGCAAGATGCTGGGCGCTTCAGTTCCCGGACACATGGACACCGAGCGCTATGAGTTCTGCTGGATTGTCGATTTCCCGATGTACGAAATCGGTGAGGAATCCGGAGAGCTGGAGTTTTGCCATAATCCGTTTTCCATGCCCAACGGCGGTCTGGAAATTCTTAATAAGGTTGAAAAGGGTGAGGCAGACCCGCTTGCCATAACCGCATATCAATACGACTTGGTGTGCAACGGCGTGGAGCTTTCCTCCGGCGCGGTTCGTAACCATGACCCCGAAATTATGATTAAGGCCTTTGAGCTTGTCCGCATGGGCGAGGATGATGTTAAGGCAAAGTTTCCCGCAATGTACAATGCTTTTTGTTACGGTGCGCCACCTCACGCAGGCATCGCCCCGGGAGTTGACCGTATGGTAATGCTTTTGGCAGGGGAAGACAGCATACGCGAGATTATACCGTTCCCGATGAACAAAACCGCACAGGATTTGATGATGGGCGCTCCGTCCATCGTTGAGCCGAAGCAGCTCCGCGAGCTGCATATTGTGCTTGATGCGAAGGAATAAGGAAGAAAAATAGTATTAGTTTCACGAAGCTTGCGAGGAACTAATTGCTAAAAGTTTGAAATGGATAGCAAATGGAAAAAGATGCTTTAAACATCTCGTTCCGCAAAGCAAGTGAAGCTGATTTGGACAGCGTTTTTCAGGTTTTCACTGATGCGATTGCGGAAATGAACCGAAACAATATTCCGCAGTGGGACGAGCTTTATCCCGACAGGGAGATTTTGAAGGAAGATATTTCGAAAAACCAGCTTTATCTCGGTATGGTGGATGGCGACATTGCCTCGGTCTATTCTGCCAATTCGGAATGCGACGAGGAATATGAAAACGGCGACTGGCAGTATCCCAATGCGTCGTTTGGCGTTATTCACCGACTTTGCGTAAATCCAAAGTTCCAGAACAAGGGCGTCGGAAATGCGACGCTTGTGCATATCGAACAGGAGCTAAAAGCTCAAAGCCTTGAAACGATTCGTCTTGACGTATTTACGCTTAATCCCTTTGCACTTCGGATGTACGACAAGCTCTGCTACGTCAAGGTTGGCACAGTCGACTGGCGCAAGGGCAGATTCTGGCTGATGGAGAAAAAGCTATGAGATACACTCACACGAATATTATTGCAAAGGACAGCGCAAAGCTGATTTCGTTTTATAAGGAAGTTCTCGGCTGCAGGAGCATTGGTGAAACAAGAGACCTGCGTGGGGAATGGCTGGATAAGATGACGGGCGTGGAGAATGCGCATATCGTCGGTGAACATTTGTGTCTGCCGGGCTATGATGATAAACACCCGACGCTTGAGATATTTTCATATGACGAGGTCTTAGAAGACAACAACCGTGGTATTAACCGCTGTGGATTTGCCCACCTCGCTTTCGAGGTCGAAGATGTGGCTGATGTGTTGAAAAGAGTTCTTGCCGCCGGCGGAGGAGAGCTCGGCGAGCTTGTAAATGCGGAGTACGCAGACGGAAGAAAAGCTCAGTTTGTCTATGCCACGGATGTTGAAGGCAACATTCTAGAGCTTCAGAGCTGGTCATGAGTGTT
This sequence comes from Oscillospiraceae bacterium, assembly GCA_018053145.1. GTDB lineage: Bacteria > Bacillota > Clostridia > Oscillospirales > Oscillospiraceae > UBA2658. The sequence continues at coordinate 48,500 of JAGPMA010000001.1, forward strand.
TATGATTTAGTCATTATTAATACGAGTATATTTTACTTTACTTAAAGGGCGGTACTGCTTATGGTTTCCAAAATACGGTCACTTGGAATAAAGGGTATCGGCGGATACGAGGTGTCCGTTGAGTGCTTTTTGTCGAGCGGCTTACCCGCCTTTGACATTGTAGGGCTTCCGGATACCGCCGTTAAGGAAGCGCGCGACCGCGTTCGAGCGGCTATCAAAAACACGGGGCTTAGCTTTCCTGTTTCTCGGCTGACGATTAACCTTGCGCCTGCCGACACCAAGAAGGGCGGCACGACCTACGACCTGCCAATGCTTCTGGCGATACTTTCGGCCAACGTCGCAATCAAAACCCCCTCCGAGGACTGCGCGTTTTTCGGAGAGCTGGGATTAACCGGTGAGCTTCGACCTGTTCGCGGTTCATTGCCGATGGCACTTGCCGCAAGGCGTGCGGGTATAAAAAAACTGTTTGTACCGGAGGATAACGCACCGGAGGCTTCGTTTGCCGAGGGCGTTGAGGTGTTTCCGGTTAAAACCGTCTCCGAACTGATTAAGCATATTTCGGGCGAAGCACCGATTTCGCCCATTGAAATGCCTAAGCTTGAAAATACCGCTGCGTATATTGCGGATTTTTCCGAGGTTAAGGGACAGGAAAACGTTAAAAGAGCGCTTGAGGTTGCGGCGGCAGGCGGTCACAACATTCTGCTGGTCGGTCCCCCCGGGGCGGGAAAATCCATGCTTGCCAAGCGTTTGCCGACGATTTTGCCGGACATGAGCAGTGCCGAGGCGCTTGAAACCACTGAAATACACTCGGTCGTCGGACTGACAAGCCGTGAAAATCCGCTTGTCACGCAACGACCCTTCCGGGCTCCGCACCACACGCTAAGCTCTTCGGCAATGGCAGGCGGAGCGCAGCTTCAGCCGGGGGAGATTTCGCTTGCACACAACGGCGTGCTGTTTCTGGACGAAATGCCAGAATTTCACCGTGATGTTCTGGAGGTTATGCGCCAGCCACTTGAGGACGGGAAGGTTACAATTTCGCGCTCAACAGGCGCGGCTACATATCCTGCAAGCTTTATGCTCGTTTGTGCGATGAATCCCTGTAAGTGCGGCTGGTATGGTCACCCCTCGGGACGCTGCCGCTGCTCGGACAGCAGCGTGCGGAAATACCACAGCAAGCTCTCGGGGCCGCTGATTGACCGAATTGATATTGTTGTTGAGGTTCCTGCACTCGAATTCGACGAGCTTCGAATAAGAAAACCCGCGGAAAAGAGCGAAGACATCAAAAAGCGTGTCAATGCGGCAAGGCACACTCAGCGTTTGCGCTTTGAAAGCGCGGGCTTTGACTGCAACGCGAGAATGGAACAAAAGCAACTTCGCGAGTTCTGTGAGCTTTCCGAGGACAGCGAGATGCTGATGAAGATGGCGTTTGAAAAAATGGGACTTACGGCGCGAAGCTACGACAGGATTTTGCGTGTGGCGAGAACGATAGCTGACCTTGACGGTGCGGAGAGCATTTTGCCGAATCATCTTGCCGAGGCAATCCAGTACCGCACCTATGACTTCCGTGAAGCCAATGGTGAAACGAAGGAGTAACGGTAAAGCTTTACTTTTCAAAAATCGTACAAAATCAGGATAGATTATTAGGCACTTAAGTAAATATAATTAAAGGAACACAACAAATGAACGATATGATACTCCTTAAGCAGGGAGAAATTGTGCTGAAAGGGCAGAACAGGCGCTTTTTTGAGAACAAGCTTCTGGCGAACATAAGGCGCAGACTCAAGCCCTTCGGCAATTTTAAGGTTTATTCGACCCAGTCGACTGTTTATGTTGAGCCGAACGGTGACTGTGACATGGATGGGGCGCTGGACGCGATGCTGATGGTTTTCGGTGTGGTCGGTGTCACCCGTGCGCTTGCCTGCGAAAAGGATAAGGACGCGATATTTGAGGCGGCAAAGAAGTACCTGTCAGAGGATATGCACTCGGCAAAGAGTTTCAAGGTGGAGGCAAAGCGTGCTGATAAGAATTTTCCGATGTCCAGCATCGTGCTTTCACAGTATGTCGGCGGACTTTTGAGCGACGAATTTCCGGAAGTCAAGGTGGATGTGCATAACCCAGAGCTTACCGTCCATGTTGAGGTGCGTGAAGCCTCGGCTTATGTCCATGCCAATCCACTGCCGGGAGCAGGAGGAATGCCGGTCGGCTCAAACGGCAGTGCAGTAACGCTTTTATCGGGAGGGATTGACAGTCCTGTTTCGAGCTATATGATTGCTCGACGCGGAATACATCTTGTGCCCGTTCACTTTTTCTCCTTTCCTTACACCTCCGAGCAGGCAAAGGAAAAGATTCTGGAGCTTGCAAAAATTCTGACAGGCTGCTGCGGAAGACTTGCCGTGGAGATTGTGCCGTTTACGCATATTCAGGAGGAAATCCGCGCAAACTGCCCCGAGGAGTATTTTACTTTAATTATGCGTCGCTTCATGATGCGCATTTCCAATAAAATTGCGCTGCAAAACGGTTGCAAGGCGCTTGTGACAGGTGAAAATCTGGGACAGGTCGCAAGCCAGACGATGGAGGCTCTCCGTGTTACGGAGGAGTGCGTTTCGCTGCCTGTTTTGCGTCCGCTGATTGGCATGGACAAGACTGATATTGTGCAGATAGCGAGAAAAATCGGAACCTTTGAGACCTCAATATTGCCATATGAGGATTGCTGCACGGTGTTTACGCCGCGCCATCCGAGAACTAAGCCCAGGCTTGAGGACGTTTTGGAGGTTGAGTGCGTTCTGGAGGTTGAGGCTCTTGTGAACGAAGCCTTTAATAACAGAGAAATTATTAAGTTCGACATTTAGTTTGCAATACTATTATCGACTTGCATTTTTTAACGTGGACAGTTGCCCACGTGTCAATTCTTTCTAACTGAAGGGAAGAGTCTTATGAAAAACACTCTTAATGCTGAAATTTTGTCAGTCGGAACAGAGCTTTTGCTGGGCAGCACAACGAATACAGACGCAAGGGACATTTCCATATATCTCTCCGAGCTGGGTATTAATGTGTTTTACCACACGGTTGTGGGCGACAATCCCGAAAGGCTGACGAAAGCGGTGGAAATTGCGCGTAAACGCGCCGATGTAATTATAACAACCGGTGGTCTGGGTCCGACCTGCGATGACCTTACAAAGCAGGTGCTGGCAAGCGCGTTTGACCTTGAGATGGTTCTGCATGAGGAGCTTGCAGAGGAGATTAAGCGCTATTTCAAGGAAGTCATCGGTGTTGACACCATGACGGAGAACAATCTTCAACAGGCATATTTGCCGGACGGCTGCACCGTTTTCCACAACGAGTGGGGAACGGCGCCGGGCTGCGCCTTTGAGTCGAAGGGCGTGCGCGTGATTATGCTTCCCGGCCCTCCGCGTGAGTGCAACGCAATGTTTAAGGCCTGCGCCATGCCCTATCTTAGGGCACTTTCCGATGAGGTGATTTTGTCCCACAATCTGAACATCGTCGGCAGCGGAGAGAGCACGGTCGAGTCAAAGCTGGTTGACATGATGAATGAACTTACTAACCCAACGCTTGCACCTTATGCCAAGGAGGGCGAGGTTCAGCTGCGTATTACCGCAAAAGCAAAGACTGCGGAGGAAGCGGAGAAGATGACAAAACCTGTCATCGAAAGAGTTCGCGCAGTTTTGGGCGATATAATCTACGGAATGGACGTTGCCAGTCTTGAACAGGTGGTTTTTGAGCTGCTCTGCGAGAAGGATATGACAATTTCAACGGCAGAGAGCTGTACGGGCGGACTTATTGCAAAGCGAATCACAGACCTTCGCGGCTCGTCAAAAGCGTTTATCGGCGGTGCAGTGACCTATGCGGCTGAGAGCAAAACCTCTGTTTTGGGTGTTGCGCCTGAGCTGATTGAGAAATTTGGCGTGATTAGCGCCGAGGTCGCCTCCGAAATGGCGAAAAAGGCCAGGGAGCTTTTCAAGAGCTCAATCGCGGTTGCCACAACCGGGCTTGCCGGGCCTGAGGGCGATGGGATAAACCCTGTCGGAACGGTTTTTGTCGCGCTTGCAACAGAAAGCGAGGTTTTTGTGACGAAGCTCAGCTCCGGCTTCGGACGGGCAAGGGTTAGAACTCTGGCTTCAAACTGCGCTTTGGATATGACGAGGCGTTATCTTACACAGAGGCCTGTCGTGGTTGATTACCACAAAAGATGAACATTTCATCAAAAAACAACCCTAGCCGACTTTGATTGTATTGCTTTTTCGGGAAATCCATGTATAATAAAACCGTTGTTTTTCTTTATGACACCTTAGGCCCTTTGCGGACAAAGCTCCGTAAACAGGGATAACATATTTTAGGAGGATACTTAAATGCTTACCTACGAGATGGACATAGCCGGATTAAAGCGCGATTTGCCTATTTGCCGCGTTACCGACGATGTTTACATCGGCGCTTTCGTTATATTCGGAGATGTGGAGCTTACCGTCCACTGTGCCACAGAATTACTGAAGAGAGCACCGGAATATGATTATATAATTGCACCGGAGGCAAAAAGCATTCCGCTTCTCTACGAAATGGCTCGTCAGAGCGGGCAGAATAAGTATTTTCTTGCACGTAAAGCCCCAAAGCTTTACATGACAGGTGTCTTTGAGGTCGAGGTGAAATCTATTACCACAGATGCCGTGCAGAAGTTGGTTCTCGATGTTGCGGATGCAAATGAAATGCGCGGAAAGCGCATCCTCATCATAGATGACGTTATCTCAACGGGCGAATCACTCAAGGCGGTGGAGGAGCTTGTTGAAAAAGCAGGCGGGAACATTGTCGGACGGATGTTCGTCCTTGCAGAGGGCGCCGCGCAGAAGCGCGAAGATGTTACCTTCCTTGCACCCTTGCCGCTTTTCAACGCGGATGGTACGCCGAAGGAGTAGTATAAAACTAAAATCACCGTCTCCCATTTTTGGGAGACGGTGATTTTAGACAAGACTTAAATTCATTTTCGTATTTTTCTAAAAAATTCGGTTAAAAGAGAAGTACATTCAGATTCGAGGACGCCGCTGAAAACCGCGGGATGATGGCCGTAACGCTCGGAAAAAAGGTCGATCACACTTCCGCAGGAGCCGAAGTTTTCTTCCCTCGTACCAAAAACAACGCAGGGAATTCGAGCGTTAATTATTGCTCCCGTGCACATTGGGCAAGGCTCTAGCGTTATAAAAATGGTGCAGCCGTCAAGCCGCCAGTCACCCCTTGTGCGGCAGGCTTCGTCTATTGCGTTTAGCTCCGCATGACCGAGCGCGGAGCGTGTGCGCTCTCGCGTGTTTTCACCTGTTCCGATGACCGTTCCGTCTTTGTCTGTTATAACACAGCCGACGGGAATTTCACCCGCTTCATAGGCCTCCCTCGCTTTCGCAAGAGCAAGCCGCATATATTTTTCGTGATCCATAAGGTCCCACCTTTTGATGGATATATTAATTACACTTGGAGGAAATCATGCTGGAACAAATACTAACCTACTTTCTTGTGGGCGCAAGCCTTTCCGTGGACGCCTTTGCGGTGACCGTGGGAGAGGGCCTTGCCTGTCCAAAGAACAGACTGAGAAATGCACTTAAGCATTCGCTATATTTTGGCTTTTTTCAGGCGCTGATGCCGCTAATCGGCTTTTATCTTGCAGGAACGGTAAGCGGAAAAATCATGTCAGTTGGCCCATACATCAGCTTTTTCATGCTCGCTTTTGTCGGCGGAAAGCTGCTTGTTGATTCGATTAAGGAAAAAAGCGAGGAAGAGAAGAACAAAGCCGCAGAAGAAAAATTCAGCCACTCAAAGGCGGTTATGCTCGCGCTTGCTACGAGCATTGATGCGCTGGCTGTCGGCGTCAGCTTTGCTTTTACCGAAAGCAGCGTGTTGCTGCCCTGCGCGATAATAGGCGTGACGACTTGTATCATTTGCGCGCTTGGCGGACTGCTTTGTGCAAAGCTTCCGAAGGGCTCGGGCAAAACAGCGGGCATTGTCGGAGGGCTGGTGCTCATTGGAATTGGAGTTAAACTGCTCGTTGAGGGCGTGTTCTTAAAGTAATAAAGAAAAGGGGAGTCGCAGCGGCTCCCCTTTTTTATTTATTCGTCGAGCTTTAATACAGCCATAAAGGCTTCCTGGGGAACAGAAACTGAGCCAAAGGAGCGCATGCGCTTTTTGCCCTCCTTCTGTTTTTCGAGGAGCTTCTTTTTTCTTGTAATGTCGCCGCCGTAGCACTTTGCAAGAACATCCTTGCGGACTGCCTTGACGGTTTCACGCGCAATTACCTTCCCACCGATTGCCGCCTGAACTGGAATTTCAAAAAGCTGACGGGGAATGTTTTCCTTGAGCTTCTCGACAATTTTTCTTGCGCGGGCATAGGCCTTGTCCTTGTGAACAATGAAGCTCAGAGCGTCCACAATGTCACCGTTTAGGAGTATGTCCAATTTGACAAGATTGCTTTCGCGGTAGCCTGAAAGCTCGTAGTCGAGCGAGGCATAGCCCCGAGTGCGTGCCTTGAGGGCATCGAAAAAGTCGTAGATGATTTCGTTGAGCGGCATGTCATAGTGCAATTCAACTCGTGTTTCGTCAAGATACTGCATGTTCTTATATTCGCCGCGCCTGTCCTGACACAAATCCATGATGTTGCCGACATACTCGGAAGGTGTGATTATTGAAGCCTTGACGAAGGGTTCTTCCGCTCTGTCAATATGAACGGGGTCAGGATAGTTAAGAGGGTTATCGACTATCAGCATCTCGCCGTCTGTTTTAACGACGTGGTAGATAACGCTTGGTGCGGTGGTGATTAGGTCAAGGTCATATTCTCGCTCCAAACGCTCTTGAATAATCTCCATATGGAGAAGACCGAGAAAGCCGCAACGGAAACCGAAGCCGAGTGCCGCGGAGGACTCCGGCTCAAAGTGGAGCGCCGCATCATTAAGCTTCAGCTTATCGAGAGCGTCACGCAAATCGGGGTATTCCGCACCGTCAGCAGGGTAAATACCCGAAAATACCATGGGCTGAGCTTCTCGATAGCCGGGAACAGGCTCGCTGGCGGGGGTTTCCTGTCCTGTTACGGTGTCGCCCACCTGAGTGTCGGTGACATTTTTTATGCTTGCCGTGAAGTAGCCGACATCGCCTGCGCTAAGCTTTTCGCAGGGCTCAAGTCCAAAAGGACGGAGATGCCCGACCTCAACAACCTTATATTTTGCGCCAGATGCCATCATTTGGACATTCATTTCCTTGCGGATTTCGCCGTCCATAATGCGCATTAGGACTATTACGCCGCGATAGGTGTCATACTGACTGTCGAAAACCAGCGCACGAAGTGCGGCGGCGGGGTCACCCTTTGGTGGCGGTATCCTATTAACGATCATTTCTAAAACGGCTTCGATGTTTATTCCGTTTTTTGCGCTGATTTCAGGTGCATCCAGCGCGGGAATGCCGATGATGTCTTCAATCTCTGTTTTTGTGCGCAGGGGATCGGCGCTCGGCAGGTCGATTTTATTGATTACGGGCAAAACCTCAAGGTTGTGCTCAATGGCCAGATAGGTGTTGGCCAGAGTTTGCGCCTCGATGCCCTGTGAAGCATCCACGACCAAAATTGCGCCCTCGCAGGCGGCAAGAGAGCGAGACACCTCGTAGTTGAAGTCAACATGTCCCGGTGTGTCTATAAGGTTGAGCGTGTAGGTTTCGCTATCCGCGGCCTTATAGGAAAGCCCGATGGCGCGCGCCTTGATGGTTATGCCGCGCTCGCGCTCAAGCTCCATGTTGTCGAGCATCTGCGGTGTGATATCGCGGCTTTCCACTGCACCGCATTTTTCGAGAAGACGGTCTGCTAGCGTTGACTTGCCGTGGTCAATATGGGCTATAATTGAAAAGTTTCTGATTTTGTTCTGAGAAATCATATTGTCCCTCCAAGGACGGCAATTTATGTTTGAAAAGGTATTTACAGGGATAAAAATACGTTGTATGCTTTCAAGGTTGGGTTATCCTTACCCCGTTAATCGTGCTTAAGGTTTCTTAGACGTACGATTTGCAGCTCCGTCTCGGCCATTGTGGCGGTCTGCTCCGCGAGAGACAGGTCCTCGTGATAGGTCAAATGAAGAATCATTTTTTTAGCCGCGCCGTCAACGTAGTCCATTGCGGCTTTTCGAAGAGCGTTGTCGGAAATTTCGGAAAGTGACCTGTTAAGCTCGGCAACGGCTCCCGTCGCGCAAGCTCCGGTGGCTTCGTCGTCGCTTCTGCCGAGGATATAGTCTGCCGATACGCCAAAATAATCGCAGACCCTGCATACAAAGGGCAGCCCCGGTTCACGCGTTCCGTTTTCGTAATGCGAAAGCAAGGCCTGACTGATGTGAAGGTCCGCGGCGAGCGCCCGTTGGTTCAAATCCCGAGAGTGACGGAGCTCCGATAATGCAGTTCCGAAATTGCGTTCCATGCCATCCCTCCGCATTTGTGATTACTTACTGTATTATAAAGTGGCCGCAGCGTTTTGTAAACACAATTCTAAGTTAGCTATCAAAACCCATAAACATATAAGAAAGTAAAATGTTTATAAATATTTACGCTTTTGTTCATTTGTTCGTAACAAATGAATATTAGTATGAGCACAGCAAAGAAAATTTTATTTCAAACCAAAAGCAACTAAGGAGGTTCGATTATGTACGAGCAGGATAACGAAAGCTTTGGCGGAGCAAATGGAATGCCTCCATCTGACGTACAAAACACAGAGTATAGTTTTTCAAGAGAAAACATTCCGCATCGCTCCTATATGGATGCAAACTTTGTACCGCAAAACGAAGAACCCAATGGACCGAGAGCCTACTATACACCACCGGTTAAGCCTCCGAAGCTGAAAAAGGAGAAAAAAAGCGGAGGAATGGCAAAACTGATTGTCGCCTGTCTAATTTGCGCGTTGCTGGGTGGTGTCGGAGGCGGAGCGCTTGTTGTATCGCAGCTACCCGAAGCTGCTGTTGCGGATAACAGCGGAAGCTCGTTGAATATTTCGGATTCCGATAATACCGAAACGCATACGGCAAGCCCTGTTTCAAGCGGCGAGCTTTTGACCGGCGCTCAGATATACAGCCTTGGCTGTGCTCAGGCGGTTGGAATTTCAACAGATGTAACATATACAAACTATTTTGGAGCGAAGACCACAGCTGCCGTTTCCGGCTCCGGTTTTATCGTAACAAGTGACGGTTACATTGTTACCAATTATCATGTTATTGCGGATGCTTATACAGAGGGCTACAAGGTTTCCGTTATACTTTATAACGGAGATAAGTACGACGCTAAAATTGTCGGCGTTGAGGAAGCAAGCGATGTAGCCGTACTAAAAATCGATGCCACAGGTCTTACAGCGGCGACGCTGGGCGACAGCGACAGCCTGCAGGTCGGTGAAAGCGTTTATGCAGTCGGCAATCCTCTCGGAGAGCTGAGCTTTTCCATGACAAGCGGTATGGTAAGTGCACTCGACAGAGACATTACCACACAGGATTCGACTACCGGACAGACAACCACTAACAACATGTTCCAGATAGACGCTGCCGTTAATGAGGGCAACTCCGGCGGACCGGTTTATAACCAATACGGAGAGGTCATCGGGATAGTTACCGCTAAATATTCAGATACAGGAGTCGAGGGACTGGGCTTTGCTATTCCCATAAACGATGTGACGGATATTGTTGACCAGCTTATCAAGAACGGTTATGTAAGCGGTAAAGCTAATTTCGGAATAACGGTTACCACCGTCGACAGTACTGTTGCGCAGTATTATAACATGGTGGAAGGCGCTTACGTCTATTCGGTTACGTCCGGAAGCTGCAGTGACAAGGCCGGGCTTAAAGTCGGCGATATTATAACGGCTATCAATGACGTTGAGGTTAAAAGTTCCTCCGAGCTTACAAGCGAGAAGAAAAACTACAAAGCCGGCGATACTGTTACGCTTAAGGTATATCGTCAGCCGGATGATAACAGCAAAAAGGGTGATTATATAGAAATCAAAATCACACTTGACGAAAATATTCCAACAAGCACCACACAGAGCGATAGCAACGAACAAAGCAATACAAAAAACAACGAAAACAGCGGAGATAACAGTTTGTTTCCCACTGTGCCGAACACCTAATATTTACTATAAAAGAGACCGCGTCCAAACGTTGGACGCGGTCTCTTTTATTTGAGCACTTGGGTTCGCGCTCATCAAGAAAAGCTGCAACAGCAAGAGCTTAGTTGAAGAACTTGTTGTGGATTACCTGAACTGCTTTGTCGGCATTGCTTTCGTCAATCAGAACAGAAACCTTTATTTCGCTTGTCGAAATCATCTGAATGTTAATTTTTGCTTCGCTGAGCGCTTCAAACATGGTTGCGGCAACGCCCGAAGAGGAAAGCATACCTGCACCGACGATGCTGACCTTAGCCACTTTTTTGTCGCCGAAAATCTCTGTGAAGCCGAGAGTTGACTTTCTCTCCTCCATGAGCTCCATTGCCTTATCGAAGTCGCTTTCCGAAACGGTGAAGCTGATGTCGTTTGTTCCGTTTCTGTCGATTGACTGAAGGATTATATCAACATTGACATTCGAGTTTGCAAGCACTCTGAAAAGCTTAAAAGCAACGCCGGGCTCGTCGGGAACTCCAACGACTGCTATGCGCGCCACATTATTATCCTTTGCGATACCGCTGATTTTCATCTGTTCCACGTTTTTCACGACCTCCTTAACTTTTGTGCCGGGCTTTCTTTCGTAGCTGGAGAGAACCTCCAGGTTAACACCGTAGCGTTTTGCCATTTCCACGCTGCGGTTGTGCAGAACCTGCGCACCCAGCGAGGCAAGCTCCATCATTTCGTCATAAGTTATCTCGTCAAGCTTCTTTGCACCCTGCACCTTGCGGGGGTCGGCTGTGAAAACGCCTTCAACATCGGTGAAGATTTGGCATTTGTCCGCATGAAGCGCGGCCGCAATGGCTACCGCAGAGGTGTCTGAGCCGCCTCTGCCGAGAGTCGTGACATCGCCCGTGCCGTTGACGCCTTGAAAGCCTGTAACAATCACTATACGGCGCTTATCAAGCTCCTGACGCATTCTGTCGGTTGATACGGAGCGAATACGAGCGTTGCCGTAGTCAAAGTTTGTGCTGACCTGCACCTGCCAGCCTGTAAGCGAAACGACGGGCAGTCCCATTTTTTCCAGAGCCATGCTCATTAGCGCAACGGAAATTTGCTCGCCTGTTGAGAGGAGAACGTCAAGCTCGCGTTTTGATGGGTGCGGATTGATTTCCGCCGCCTTTTCCAGAAGGTCGTCGGTGGTGTCGCCCTGTGCGGAGAGAACAACGACCATGTCGTTCCCCTCGCAGTATGCGTCTGCGATTATTCCCGCGACACGCACGATTTTAGCGGCGTCAGCCACGGAGCTCCCGCCGAATTTTTGAACAATAAGCATATAGGAAATTCCTCCAGTTATAGCGCTGAAAGGCTGAGCCAATAAGGCCACAGCCTATTGCATTAGTTTATAGCAACAAGGGGTTTAGGTCAATCCAAAATTCTGAACATTGAGCGGACTGTCATGCCGCTTGTCAGTTTGTGCATGGTGTTTTCGTCATAAATCTCGGTGGCAAAGGCGTATTCGTCGCCGGCTGCACCGGTGTAGGTTACAAAATTAACCTTGCCGAAAGCCCAGCCAATCTGCTGAAGGGAGGTTGCCGCCCTTACATACCAGCGAGAGGCGAGATAGGCGCTATCGGTAAAGTAGCCATCGGGTGCATCGTCCCAATCGAGATATTTTCTGGCTTTGACGTGCTTAACTGCGTCAATTACGTCCGCAACCACAGCACTTGCCGTGGGACGTTTTCCTGCACCTGCGCCATAGAACATTGTGTCGCCCAGCGCGTTGCCGTGAACCACAATTCCGTTCATAACACCGTCGACATTGGACAGTAAGCTTGATTTGCTGACAAGATGCGGAGCAACATATGCCGTGGCGGTGTCGCGTCCCGTGCGTATAGCGCGGCCGAGAAGCTTTATCTTGCAGTTAAGGCGCCTTGCATATTCAACATCCGCGGAAGTGACTCCCTTGATACCGGCTGCGCGAACGTCGGAGGGGTTAACGTGCTTTCCGAAGCATAAATCGGTCAGTATGCAGATTTTCCTTGCGGCATCATGGCCTTCGATGTCAGCAGTGGGGTCTTTTTCCGCGTAGCCATTTGCCTGAGCCTGGTGCAGAGCATCTTCAAAGCTTGCGTTGTTTTGAATCATCTCTGTTAGAATATAGTTTGTAGTACCGTTTAGTATTCCATATACCTCGTCAATTTTGTTGGCGGCAAGGCACTGAGTGATGGGGCGGATAATGGGGATTCCGCCGCCTACACTCGCCTCAAAGAGGTAGTTGAGATTATTTTTCTTCGCGATGGCGATTAGCTCGTGGCCCTTTGTGGCGACAAGCTCCTTGTTTGACGTTACAACGCTCTTGCCGGAGAGCAGGGCACGCTTTGTAAATTCGTAGGCAATGCCGACACCGCCGATGGTTTCGATTACAACCGAAACCTCAGGGTCGTTTTCAATAATTGAAAAGTCGTGGATGATATACTCTTCAAAGGGGTCTCCGGGGAAATCCCTGCTATCCAGAATGTATTTAAGCGAAACATCTTCGGCGGCGTTTTTTGAGATGCTGTCAGCGTTTTCTACAATGACCTCGGCAACGCCGCTGCCAACAATCCCATAACCGCATATTGCTATTTTTGCCATGTTAGTACCTCCTATTGCTGTGAATGGCGATTAGATTAATAAATGGAAACGCGGGGACAGCGAGCAAGAACGCTATCCCGCGATGACTTCGACTTTTTTTACACCGCCGGTGTCGTGAAGGTTGTTAAGCAGCTCCTCGCTTGAAATGAGCATACCGGTGGTTTCGGCAGAAATTGTGACAAGCGCTATACCATTAATAGGAATGCTCTGGTTAATGGTAAGAATATTTGCTCCGGTATTTGCAAAAACAGCAAGTACGGAGGATAAAACGCCCATTTTATCACGCAGCGTGATGTGAAAAGTAATAATGCGCCCCCGCTTAAGGTCTTGAAACGGAGTAATCGAGTCCTTGTATTTGTAAAATGCGCTCCGGCTGATTCCAACCGTATTCGCAGCTTCGGCGACGGTAAGAGCCTCGCCTGTTTCAAGCAGCCCTTTAGCTTTTGCAACTTTTATAAAAATCTCGGGCAACATCTCGGCTTCAATTAAAAAAAACTTGTAATCGTGTTCTGCCGGCATCAACAGTGTCCCCCTCTGAAAGTCAAATGTTGTTCAGTTGTGTATAGAATAATAACACGGCACGGACAAAATCGCAACTGTAATTTTGCAAAATATGACACATATTTTATTCGTTATAATCAAAAAACAATGGTCAATTTGCGGCAAAAGCACAAAAAATCGGGCAAGCCGCTTGAAAACGGGCTGCCCGATAGGGTGTCTGTGAGTTTTGCCTATGGATGAGATGGAGTTATACTCCGAAAAATGCTATGATTGAATTAATTATATTTTCGGGTGACAGCATTTCGAGGATGGGGAGAGCTGTTTCGTTTTGATACAGGTTGTCCAGATTGCCGCCCATGAAATACGAGACGGCCACACACACAATACCTGCAACACAGAGAATGAGGGAAATGAGCAAAACTGCTTTCCAGATTTTTTTAATCATGCGTCACACTCCTTAACAGAGACAATTCCCAGAGCTTTACGGAAAAGCCCTGAAACGAGGCTTACCGCAGAGGAAACCGCAAACCATATGATTAATAGGCCGAGCCCCGCGCATAAAAGACCGCCGCCGAAAAGCAAAAGCGCATCAGTGATGTATAGAAGGTTCTTCAGCCCTGTTAGCAGAAGATAGCTCATGGCAACGAGTAAAATGATACCAACTCCGGCAACTGCGAGGAACACGGCAGTAATTACAAGGCTGAGCAGGCTTGCCCCGATTATGCCGGCAACCGATATTTTGCGTGAGGGTTTATTCTTCTCGCGTGGTTCCGTAGTATATTCAAGCTGTTGCGGTTCGATTATCGGTTTAGGCGGAGCCTCTTCGGACGCTTCCTCCGAAACAGCAGTGACCGGCTCTGCTAGCTCGGCCTCGACAGGAGTTGCTTCCTGAATTTCCGCGATTGCGACGAGGGATGCTTCGGTTTCGGTTTCAACGCTGTATTCAGACAGCGCTTCGGGCTGCGTTGCTTCGGGCTCGCAGGCAAGGGCAATCTTTTCGCCGGATTCCATGCGCCGTTTGAGGTCAATTGCTGTCATCATTGGCGTACCAAGCTCCGCAATAAGGGAATATTCGTTCTCTTGACCTGCAGCGTCAAATTTTTCGTTGTAGGCGGCGATAACATTCGCCCTCTCCTCGGGAGAGAAAAACGTAAGGTATTGGGAGAGTTCCGCAAGGAACTGCTGTCTGTTCATCTTCAATCCCTCTTCATGAAATAATATTTTGCCATTATTAACTAATCATATTATATTCGTATTTATGTAAACCGTCAAGGGTTACAAAGAAAATATGAAAAAAGAGGAATTTGAAGCGAAGCTTTTTCTTTGGATAGTGCGCGCTTATTAAAAGGAGCTGCTGTCAAGCTCAAAACGTGAGACTAAATTCTGAAGCATACCGGCTTGAGCGGAAAGCTCCTCACTTGCGGCGGCGCTCTCTTCGGCTGTTGCGGAGTTCATTTGAACGACATTCGAAATTTGTTCGACGCCAATCAATATTTGGCTTATGTTTTCGGACTGACTGCGGGCTGCCTCGGAGATTTCGGAAACAAGCTTATTCATGTTAAAGGTCTTCTCACCGACTTCCTCAAAAGCACGGTTGGTGTTCATGGCCAGCGAGACACCTCTGTCCACAGCGGCAACAGCGCTTTCAATCAAAGCCGTTGTGTTTTTTGCGGAGTCTGAGGATTTCTGCGCAAGATTTCTTACCTCGTCTGCAACAACGGCAAAGCCTTTGCCGGCGCTGCCGGCTCTGGCGGCTTCAACCGCAGCGTTTAACGCCAAGATATTTGTTTGGAAGGCTATGTCCTCGATAACCTTGATAACCTTGCCAATGTCGGCGGAGGTCTTGGAAATGTCTGACATTGCCGAAAGAAGCTGACGCATTTCCGAGAGGCTCTCATTCATCACGGAGGCGACCTGTTGTGTTATATCAGAAGCATTGTTTGCGTTTTCGGCTGTTTGCCCAATTTGCACGGATACCTGGCTGATGCTTGCGGAAAGCTCTTCAATTGATGCGGCCTGCTCGGTGGCGCCTTGTGCCAAGGCCTGAGCACCTGAAGATACCTGTTCAGAGCCGGCAGACACTTGAATTGAGGCTTCTCTGATTTTAAGAAGGGTGGAATTGAGAGTGCCTTTTATATTGCGAAGAGCCGAAAGAATGCTGCTATAATCTCCGATGTACTTTTCGGTGTTGTTGGAGCTAATACTAAAATTGTCGTTTGCCATCTCTGTAAGAAGATGGTTAATATCCCCGATGATCAAACGAAGACCCTCAGTCATGTTCTTAAACGAAATCGCAAGCTGACCTATTTCATCTTCTGACTGTACATCAATATTTATATCAAGCTCTCCACTTTCAATTTTCTGCGCTGCACTAACGATTATTGCAATGGGCTTCAGCTGTTTTTTGAGAATATAATTTGTTAGGACTATTACTATAGCAACAGCGATTACTGCGACAATTATAAGAAGTATTACAAGTCTGAGTGTTGCAGCATTGAAATCGCTCGAGCTAAGTACGGTCTGTGACCACCAGGTGGTGCCGCTAAGAAGGATAGGCTCAAAATAACGAAGCTCGGTTTTCCCTTCAGTATTGGTGGTTTTTGCTTGAAAGGCACTGCCTTTGCCGAAGCTGCTGATAACATCACTGTATTCGTCGGGCTTTGAAAAGAGTGATTCGAAGCTGCTGCCGATTGTTTCTGCATTTTTGCTGTCGTACATGACAGTTCCGGTTTCCGAAACAATTCCGGCGTACAGGGAGGAATGCTCTTCGGAGCTTGTTGTAATTGAGCTGAAGCTGTCCATACTTATATCCGAAATCACAGCCCCGATTACATTGCCGTCTATCTCAATGGGATAGGCGATGGACACCATGTAAATGCCTCCCCACATAAATGGCTCGGTTATTACCACCTGATTTTTTTCAACGGCATCTTTATAATATACTTGAGTGGTATAATCCTCGGTGTACATAGATACGCCTTTAGCTTCCGCCATCGCTTCGTCTATGTATATAGCATACTTATCTATACTGCTGTCAAAGACGTAGGGTTCAAAGAAAATGCCAAGACCGACAAGACTTTCACTCGACTGCACTAAACGCCAGCCACTCTCAATGGCATAGGTTTCGATTGCCTTACAGGAGGGTGAAAGGGCCGCACTGTAAACGGCACTAGCTGCAGTTTTGTCCTCAGTTGCTGCAAAGTCTGAGTAATTTGAAACCGTGTATGAGCGCAAGCCGTTTGCTGCTTCAGCAGCCTCGTTGAGCATGGACTGGATTTGGACCGAGTTCTGTTTTGCAAGCTCGCTTAATTCTCCGTTAGTTCCAACAGAAACAGATTTGGCTGACAAAAGCGCTGCGACAGTAATCAGCGCCGTCATACCCAGTAAGACCAAAATCGCCACAATTAATGATATTCTTGTCGACAGCTGTTTTTTCATAATACATTCCTCCGAAATTTTCTGTTTATATAGCTTTTTTGTGTGGTAAACGGCGTTGAGATATATTTATACAATAGTTATTTTATGAAATAAGAAAAAGACAACTAAAAATAAGTGATAATATACAAAATAATTGACTAATATTATACAATGTTTGCCAATAATGACATAATATACTACTGATATAACAGAAACTTTCGTTTACAAGCGTTACCGGTGTTGAGACAGCGACTTGAATTAAAATCGGAGATAATTATTGTTCCATTTTCAAATACGGAACAGATTGCAAATAATGATTGCCCAAGGTATAATACTGCTTGTGACGCCATTATGGCAGTATTTTGCATTATCTGCGTTAATTATTCCTTTTCCGCGCTACATATTTATTTAGCAGGTGTTCGCTTATGAAAAATAAACAAAGCAAGGCTTTAAACATTGTCTCAAGGCTAATTGCAGTTGCGGCAACAATTTCGCTCTGTCTGCTCCTTAGCACGACATCCCGCCTTCCTCAGGTCGTGACAGCCGAAGCTCAGGCAGCGGAGACTACGCCGATTGTCACCATGACGCCAGAACCCACGCCTGCTCCAACACCGGAATATTTTAAGCTGAGCTTTGTCGGCGATTGCACTCTCGCGAGTACGGTTTATAACAAAAAGCTTGCCGTTTCATACGAGAGCGTTGTCGGAGATAACTATGCGTATCCGTTTGAAAAGACCGTGCAATACTTAAACGACGATGATTTAACCTTTGCAAATCTCGAATGTGCGCTCACAGCTTCAACTGCCTCCGACACGAAAAACTTTTGCTTTAGAGCGGACCCCACCTATACGCAGATTTTGACCTCCGGCAGCGTGGAGTTTGTTACCCTCGGGAACAACCACGTTTTGGATTACGGCGAACAGGGATATGCGGACACAAAGGCGGCGCTCGATGCAGCAGGTATCGGCTATGCCGGTCGGGATGAAGCAAAGCTATACGAAACGGCTTCGGGGCTAAAAATTGGCGTATATGCTGTGAGTTTTGGCAACACTCAGCAAATTAAAGATGGTATTGCGGTGCTCAAAGCCGCAGGAGCGGAATTTATAGTTGCGGCTATCCACTGGGGAGATGAGGGTAGCTACGATGTTAACAACCTGCAAAAGGAGCAGGGGCACGCGGCGATAGACGCGGGTGCGGATTTGGTTTACGGCAGCCACCCGCACACGCTTCAGCCCTGCGAGGAGTATAACGGAAAATACATATATTACAGCATGGGCAACTGGTCCTTCGGCGGAAACACAGCGCCGAGAGACCCCGATACAATTATCCTTAAGCTGACGGTAAAGCGCGATGTTGACGGTACTATAAGCATTGATAACCGTGAAATCATCCCCTGTGCCTGCACGGGCGTTGTCGGCGGCAACAACTACCAGCCTGTTCCGTATGAAGAGGGCAGCGAGCAGTATAACCGCACTATCTCAAAAATTGACGGCAGCTTTGAGGGACCTAATCTGACGATTGGGTATCAATATACTTTTTCGGAGTATTAATACTTGAAAAGCAAAAAGCGGCGGAGAACGTGTTAACAACTTCTCCGCCGTTTTAATTATAGACTTAGTCGCAGTCTGTACAGCCGTCATATGGCCGATTCTCAGCATTTTGATTTTCCTGACAGCTCATATGTTGTCCACCATTTCGCGCGCGGTTTGCTCTTAACGCGTTATATTTCAAGGGTTTTAACAATGCCTTTTAGAGCATAAAACCCCGCATAAGATTTCTGGAGAAACCTTATGCGGGTAAAAGCTGTTTGTTGAAATGAGAGGGAAGATGCCCTAAACAGTCACACAGTCGAGCCGTCCTGTCTCTGGGTCCATGAGTAGACCGTGCACTTTTATGCTCTCTGGGATGAGAGGATGGCTTTTGATAAGCTTCACTGTGTCCGTGACGGACTGTTCAACACAGTCGAAGCCCTTGAGCCATTTGTCGTAATCGATTTCCGACTTGACTTTTTCAATTGCCTCCGCACTGATTCCAGCTTGAAGCATTTTCTCGGTTATTCTATTGCTCTCTAAATTTTGCATACCGCAGTCGTAGTGACCGATGACCAGAATTTCCTCGATTCCAAGCTCATAAATGCAGATTAAAAGGCTTCTGATAACGCTGCCGTAAGGGTGAGAAATGACTCCGCCCGCGTTTTTAATAATCTTAACATCACCGTTTTTCATACCTAAGGCCGCAGGAAGCAGAAGCGTCAGCCTAGTGTCCATGCAGGAGAGTATGGCGACTTTTTTTGTGGGATACTTTGAGGCTTTGTGAAGCTTGTATTCTTCTTTTTCCACGAATTCCTTGTTAAATTGTAAAATTTCGCTGATTATGCTCATTGATTACTCCCATTCAGGCAGGCAGCCTTGTAATGATTTTGCCTATTGTAGCAGAGCTTGTGATAAATAGTCAACAAAAATGCGCTTTTCCAAATCAAAACTAAGGAAAAGCGCATTATATTTTTAATATTAGTTTCCGCATTCAACGGAAATCTCGGTGAATATTTTGAGCAGCTCCTCCACAGTGCAGGCATCCTTTTCGTGATAGGCAACATCCTTGACGGCAGTGCCCTTGTGCATCATAACAAGCCTGTCGCCGTATTCAACGGCGTAGCGAAGGTTGTGCGTTACCATTACGGCGGTGAGCTTTTTTTCGCGTACAAATCTGTCCGTGAGCTCCATGACATTTTCCGAGGATTTGGGGTCAAGCGCTGCTGTGTGCTCGTCCAAAATCAGAAGGTCTATGGGTGTTAAGGTCGAAATCAGCAGGGCAAGCGCCTGACGCTGTCCGCCAGATAGCAGACCAACGGGCATATTAAGCTTGTCTTCAAGACCAAGATGGAGCAGCTCAAGCTGCTGCTTGTAATAGTCGATGCGCTTTTTCGAAACACCCGGAGTGAGGCTATAGCTTTTCCCTTTGTTGTCGGCAAGCGCCATGTTCTCAAGAATGGTTAATCCCGGACAGGCACCCATTGAGGGGTCTTGAAAAACACGCCCGATATATGCCGAGCGTTTGTACTCGGGCATTTTGGTGATGTCGCGCCCGTCGAGCAGTATCGCACCGCCGTCCGGTATCAAGCTGCCGCAAATGAGGTTCAATAGCGTTGTTTTCCCGCTTCCGTTTGAGCCGACAATTGAGATGAACTGTCCGCGTTCAACGGAAAAATTGAAGTCGCTGAATAGCAGAGATTCGTTGACGGAGCCTGCATTAAAAATCTTTTTTATATTGTTAAATTCTACAAGCGGACGTTCTGTTTTCTCAGGCATTCAAAGCACCGCCCTTCTTGCCAATTTTCTGTGAAACAATTGCGACGGTGAGTAAAACCGCCATGAGCAGTTTGAAGTATTCATTAGGCAGATGGAGTAGCAAAGCGATTTGAAGGCAGGCCTTATACATGATGGCACCGCAGACGGCCATTGTCGTAAGCTTCATAAAGCTTACGCGGCGGAAAACGCCCGTGCCGATAATGACGGCGGCGAGTGCCATTACGACCATGCCCTTACCTGCGTTCACATCTGCGTTTTCATAAACCTGAGCGTAGACACAGCCTGCAAGGGCCGTGCAGCCGTTGCCGATGGCAAGCCCCAAAATCTTAACATGGCCGGGATGGTGAGCAAGGCCTGTGACAAAGCGGCTGTTATCGCCTCCCGCGCGGAGCAGAAGTCCGGACTTGGTTTTGAGGAAGCTGTCAAGTGCAATTTTAACTATAACCGCCAGCAGAAAGACGACAATGACCTGCCTGTGAGCATAAATAGCTGCGGGCAGTAGCTTGGCGATGCCTGAATTAAATATTGTGGGCAGATTAAAAAACTGGAAAATCGCCGTGCCGCCGGTGATGATAAGGTTAACCGACCACGAAGCGGTCATGACGAGAATTCCCGAAAGCAGGTCGGTTATACCAAGCTTGACATGGAGAATGCCGGTAATGCTTCCCATGCAGGCTCCGGCTAAAAACGCTGCGATGCAAACAAGCCAAGGATTCATACCCAGCGTTATGAGCGCTGCCGCCACACAGGCACCGAGAGGGAAGGTACCGTCGACCGAAAGGTCGGGGAAGTCCAGTATCTTGTATGTAATAAGGACGCCCATTGCCATTAGAGCGTAGATAAAGCCCTCGCGGAAAACGGTTTCGATTATACTCAGAGCCATGGCATAAACACCTGCTTCGTTTCAATTGTTGTTCCCTGGACACGATGCAATTCTACCACACCATGTCCAGGGAAGCACTGTTTTAAAATAATAATTATTGAGCGTCTACGTTGGTTGCGGAAGAATAGTCGGCGGGAAGCTCAAGCTTGAACTTTGCCATATTGACGAGAGAGTAGACAGGCTTTGAATCGGTTATGACGGATACGGGCAGGGTTTTGACATCAGCACCCTTGAGGATTTTCCCTGCCATTTCGCCGGTTGTAACGCCGAGAGCGACATAGTCGAGAGTTTCGGAGGCAACACAGCCATACTGCGCGACCTGCTGCTGCTCGGAACCGAAAATCGGAATACCTGCGGCGTCGGCAGCGTTAGATACGACGGAGAGATTGTTAACGACGTTGTTGTCGGTGAGGTTGTTTATGCAGTCAACACCCTTAGCGATAAGAGCAGCCGCACCTGCGGCGACCTCGGAGGCGTCGGTCACGCCGACAGCTTCGATTTCAAAGCCGTAATCGGGAGCTAACTCGGTGAGCTTTGCAAGCTGAGAAACGGAGTTTGCTTCGCTCGTTGTATAAAGAACGCCGATTTTCTTGGCTTCAGGCAGGAAGGCGCGAATCATCTTGAGCTGGCCGTCGAAGTTAAGGCTGTCGCTTGTTCCGGTTGCACCGGTGTTGGGAGCTTCTAAGGATTCAACAAGTCCGGCACCCACAGGGTCGGAGCAGGCGGAGAAGACTACGGGGATGCCTGCGTCCTTGGCAACGGCATAAGAGGCCATTGCGGAGGGAGTTGCGATTGCGATAATCATGTCATAGCCGCCGGATACAAAGTTCGATGCGGCAAGGTTGTTGGTTTCGGCTTCGCCTTGACCGTCGACATATTCAATGGTGCAGGTTTCGCCGTCAATATAGCCTTCGTTTTTAAGTCCTTCGAGGATTCCGGTGTAGCAATCATAAAGACTGGCGTGAGTAGCATACTGAAGAATTCCGATTTTGACATCGGCAGCGGCGACAGAGGATTCGGGCGCGTTACTGTCTGTGGGAGCGGCGGTTTTTGTGCAGGCACCAAGGCAGACGGCCATTGACAGTGCAAGAACAGCGGATGCGATTTTCTTTGACTTTTTCATGAATATTTCCTCCAATAAAGTGTTTTAGGGTGTGATGGAAGGCCATGCCAGCGACCAATTTGAAGTCCGTTTGTCCTGAGAGGGCAAACAAAAAGACCCCTGCCCCACACATGGGACAAGAGCCGAACTCCTGCGATACCACCCAAATTGACGCAAAATATGCGCCCACTCGCTTCACGCACCACCATGCGTGTCCCCGACTGATAACGGGAGGGATACCCGTCGAAGCCTACTTGAGCTTGCGCCCTTTCGGTTCGCCCTCGGAAGTCCATTCGCCGAACCGCCATCCGCCCCTTTCACACCGCCGGGGGCTCTCTTTGGAATGACTATTGCCGGTTACTACTCTTCGTCGTTGGTTTTGGATTATGGGATGATTATAGGCGCGAATTGTTGCTGTTGTCAAGATTAATTTTGAATTTTTGGAAATAGCGACAATATAAGCGCATTTGACACTTCAAATCGTTAATATATGTCTAAAAAAGTTTAGAAAAGCAGAAGCGGTCGAGGAGCTTCGCCGCTTCTGTATAAAACAATGATACTGCTTCATGCCAATTTGTATTTTTGCAGCCAGTAGTTTACCTGAATCATATATGCCATCAACTGTGGGCCTGCCATCAGCTGACCGAACCACGGCTTCCCGTGTTCCGAGGGGGATTTCGTAAATGAAAGCACTTTCTTTCTGTCAATAAGCGCCGTTATGGGGGAATTGGAGTCCGAGATTATTTCCATAAGTTTATTAGCAAGCAGGCGTTCGTAGTTCGGGTTGTAGGTTTTCGGATACGGACTTTTCTTCCTGTATAAAATTTCATCCGGAAGAAGATCCTTGCATGCCTCGCGCAAGAGCGACTTTTCTTTTCCGTTTCTGTATTTCATGCTCCAGGGGACATTAAAAAGATATTCGACAATGCGATGGTCAGCAAAGGGAACACGTGCCTCAAGCCCGGAATACATACTTGTTCTGTCCATGCGGTCAAGGAGCGTGGACATGAACCATTTGATGTTGAGATAGGCGATTTCACGGCGCCTGCGCTCGGTTGCGTTTTCCCCGTCAAGGACAGGAACGGCCTTTAGGGAATCGTTATATCGCGCTTCGACATATTCAGGCAGCTCAAGTTCATGTATGAAGCCGTCGTTTAAAAGCATGGTTCTTGTCTCGAAATCGTGCGACCACGGAAAGCCTTTTGTCATATAGAGCTCTTTTTTATAGAACCACGGATATCCGCCGAAAACTTCATCGGCACATTCACCGGTCAGCACGACCTTGTTTTGCTGCTTTACCAGCTTGCAGAAGTATAGGAGGGAAGCGTCAACATCAGCCATTCCGGGGAGGTCTTTAGCATCAACGGCGGGGTAAAGCAAATCGACGAGCTCGGCTTCGTCGCACTCAAGATAAGTGTGATTGGTATGAAAATTTTTCAGCATTTCTTCAACATAGGGCTTATCGCGTTCAGGCTGAAAAGAATTCGCCTTGAAAAACACATCGTTTTCTCTGAAATCAAATGAGAAGGTGTTAAGTGTTGAACCGTTATCGTTAAGAATTTTTGAAGCGACGGCGGTCACTATGCTTGAATCCAAGCCACCGGAGAGGAAGCTGCACACAGGAACATCAGAAACCATTTGTCTTGTGATTGAATCTCGCACAAGGAAGGATACCTTTTCAACCGTTTCCGCATAGTTGTCAGTGTGTTTAGTGCTTCTAAGCTCCCAATACCGCGTTTCGGAAAAACCGTCTTTGTCAAAAACCGCGTAGTGCCCTGGTTTAACTTCAAATACTTTCTTAAACACTCCACTTCCCGCCGTTCGTGCAGGTCCTATCCCGAAGACTTCACGCAGGCTGTCCGAATCGAGGGCGGGGACTATATACGGATGGCAAAACAGCGCCTTGATTTCCGAACCAAAAACAAGCATTTCGTTACGAATTGCATAGAAAAGGGGCTTGATGCCAAATCTGTCGCGATATAAAATCAGCCGCTCGCGCGCTTCGTCCCAGATAGCGAAGGCATATATGCCGTTGAGCATATTTACAAAGTCGATGCCCCAGCGCATATATGAAAAAAGGATGACCTCGGTGTCAGTGGTGGTTTCGAAAGCATAACCGGCTTCAATAAGATCTCGCTTTAGTTCTTCTGTATTATAAAGCTCACCATTATATATAATTACGTATTTTTTTCCGTTTTGTTCTCTGGTGATAGGCTGAGCGCCGTTTGACAGGTCTCTTATAGACAAACGTGTATGGCTCATTCCAATGTGAGAAGCCAAAAATTCGCCCGTGTTGTCACTTCCGCGATGCGCTATCGATTTTCTCATATCGACAAGGGTTTTTGCCCAAAATGCATAGTTTTCGGTGTAATTCTGGCCGAAACCGCAAAAGCCTGCTATTCCGCACATATGTTTTCCTCCGTTTTCGGTGATGTTTCATTGTTTATATTATGCGCAAGCACTTTTTTAGATTCCCGTTATGCGGAACAGAAGGGAATAAATATTTTTTAAGAAACTATTGACAAATTGAAACTAGTATATTATAACTAATAGTAGATATACGATACTATTGCGAGATGCGATAGGAGGAGGACTGCTGTGAACACACAATACAAAAAAGGCGTGCTGGAGCTTTGCGTGCTTTCCATGCTGAGAGGTCAGGACCGTTACGGATACGAGATTTCGGAATACCTGTCAAAGCGTATCGATATTGCGGACGGCACGGTATATCCGATATTACGAAAGCTCAAAAGCGACGGACTTGTAACAACCTTTCTTTCTGAAGAAAGCGGTGGACCACCCAGAAAGTACTATTCGCTTACGGAACTCGGACAAAGCACATATGACGCGGACAGAGCGGAATATCTGGAGTTTGCAAAAACCGTTGAATTAATGTTAAAGGAGAAAAAAGATGAAAAAGAATGAGTTTTTAGCACAGCTTAAAACGGAGCTAAAAAAGAATAACGAAGCAGATATGGATGATATTGTTTTGGAATACGAGCAGCATTTTGCCTTTAAAATGGCGGACGGATACTCGGAAGAAGAAATCTCTGCGAAGCTCGGCTCGCCTACTGCTCTTGCCGTGCAATTCGACAGCACTAGCGATGCCGAAAAAAGCGGCTCAGCAGGCTTCTTCATAAGGCTCGGGTTAGCCTTCGCAGCGCTCTTTGAAGCCATGTTTTATATTTTATTTTTGGCATGGGATGTCGTCTTGGCTGTCTCGGCAGTTGCCTTTGCAAGTTTAGGCGCTTGCCTGATAGGGAACTTCAATATTGCTGGACTGATACCCTATATGCCATATTTTGGTTCACTAATATTCGGCGCATCCATTATGGGGCTTGCTGTTATTTTCGCCGTTGCAGCAATCTACTGCTTCGCATTTTTCAAACAGTCGATAAAAGCGAGCGTTAGGTGGCATAAAAACATGACGAGCGCAAGCACGCTTCCGCCGCTGCCGTGGAACCCGCAGTTTGCGCAGAAAACGAGACGGAAGCTCAGAACTGTTTTACTCTTAGCACTAGCCATATTCGGAGCCTGCTTCGTGCTGGGATTCGTTGTACTGGCTATCCAAGCTGGGACACCGGGTTTCTGGCATCATTGGAACTGGTTTGTGTGATTTTATAGAGGAGTAAAAATGAAAACTGTAGTTATTACCGGCGCCACATCCGGCATCGGTTTGGAAACTGCGCGCAAATTGGTCGAAAAAGGCTTCTTTGTAATCGGTGTCGGACACAGCAGGGCAAATTGCGATAAGGCGCAAGAGCTGATTATGGCAGACAAGCCAAGCGGCAAAATGGTTTATTTCGTTGCAGACCTCATGCAATTAGGCGAGGTCATGCGAGTTGCCGACGAGGTGAGAAAATACGTTGTTAGCAGCTGCAACGGAGAAATATACGCGCTTATAAACAATGTCGGAGGCGTTAGAAGTTGGTATCAGACAACGCAGGAGGGGTATGAGCAGCAATTCGCGCTCAACCATCTCGCCGGTTTCTTGCTTACCTACAGGCTTTTTCCCTACATAGAAAAAGCCCTGGGACGGGTCATTATGACAAGCAGCAACTCACATAAGGGTTTAAAAATGCATTGGGACGACCTTATGCTCAAAGAGGGTTATAATCCACTAACAGCCTACAAGCAATCAAAGCTTTGCAACGTCCTGTTCGCGCAGGCACTCAACGACCGTTATTCAAGAAACGGCATACACGCCTACGCGGTTGACCCAGGGCTTGTGAATACGAACATTGGGAACAAGCAGACGGGGGGGCTAGTAAATTTAATTTGGTCGGTTCGCAAAAAACACGGTGTAAAGCCCGAGATTCCGGCGGAAACTTATGTTTATCTTTGCGAGCAGGCTTCCGCGCCTAAAGGGCTTTATTATTATCTGTGCTGTGAACGCAAGTTCAGCAAGGAAGTCACGCGGGAAAACGCAAACAGGCTTTTTGAGCTAAGTGAAAGACTTTGCGGAATTAAATACAGTGATTTGGTGGTGGAGCTGTGAATGTGTTGATTACCGGAGCAAGCGGCGGTCTTGGCCGTGCGCTTGCCACCGAATGTGCCAGCCGCGGATATAATCTTTTCCTGACCGATATTAACGAGGAGGGACTGAAACTTCTGCGAATCGGTCTTGAACGCCAATACGGAGTATGTGTAACGGTAAAGGCCTGCGACCTTACTGATGACAAGAGCGTTGATGAGATGCTTTCTCTGTTGGACAAGAACGGGCTTCGCTTTGATATGCTTTTAAACATTGCGGGAATCGATTACGAGGGTGGTTTTCTTGAAAGGGAACGAGAAAGCGTTGTCAAAATTGTATCACTGAATGTTGAAGCGACGCTTAGAATCACTCACGCGATTCTCTCGCGCCGCAGGGAAGGAAGATCCTTTTCACTTGTGTTCGTTTCAAGCCTCGCTTCGCTGTATCCAATGCCTCTTAAAGCAACCTATGCCGCCTCAAAGCGCTTCCTTACAGATTTTGCAATGGCTTTGGGGCAAGAACTGAAAAACAAGAATGTAAAGGTGCTTACTCTTTGCCCGGGCGGACTTCCAACCACAGAGGAAGCAATTCAAGGTATAAACGCGCAGGGCTTTTGGGGTGGAGTAACTACAAACAAGCTTGAGGCGGTTGCTTACCACACAATTGAAAAAGTTCTGAAAGGTCAAGAGCTTTATATTCCGGGGACTGTGAACAAGGTGCTGTCGCTTTGTGGAAAGCTTGTACCGCGCAAGGTCGTCGCCACAATTATTTATGGCAGATGGATGCGGGCTCAAAAAAAGTGGCTCTGTCTTGAAGGAAAATAGAGAAAAATGAATCCCGCATAGTTTTTCTATGCGGGATTCATTTTATAACGTGCTGTCATTTCCACTTGAAAAATCTTGGATTTCGGAGGGATACATCGTAAAACCACCCTCAAGCTCCACAAAATCGACCTCAGGCTTCGCTCGGTCTTGGAGCGCGTCTAGCGAAGGACGTTTGGTGTTCGTCTCTGAAATCGAGCGTTTTTTCTGAACATATCTCTTATTAATACCCGGATTTTCGGGCAGATTTCCTCTTATCTCCATGCAAAAACAAGCTCCTTAATTATGATAATAGGTATATTATTTGTCGCATAGCAAAAGATATTCATCGCGGAGATGCTATAACAGATGCAATGAAATTTGATAAGAGTATTGACAAACACTTTTTGGAGAGATATGATGAACATATCAAAATAAATTGATATGAGGTAGCCCATGGAAACAACACATCAGAAAAATGCCAGAGTGTTCAAAGCGCTTTGTGATGAAAAACGGCTGGAGATAGTGGAAAAGCTCCGCAGCGGCGAAAAATGCGCCTGCGTTCTTCTGGAGCAGATGGACATTGGACAGTCGGGACTGAGCTATCATATGAAAATTCTTTGCGACTCGGGAATCGTCAGCAGCCGTCAGGAGGGGAAATGGACGCACTACAAGCTGTCCGAAAGCGGCAGGAACTATGCCGCCGAGCTTCTAAAAGAGCTGACAACACCGAACACAGATTCGGAAACGAACAAATGCTGTAACCGATAATAGGTCATCCGTGACGGGATGGCTTTTATCGGCAGAACACATCAAAAATATTTGATATTATTTCAGTAGGAGATGGCACTATGGGGGTATGGGACTTTATTCAGAATCAAATTCTCGGCATGCAATGGTTGGGTAAGCTCATCGAAGGCGGGCTTACCGCACTTGGACTTGACGTTACGGGTGCCCTAGGCGGAGGTGTTTGGTTTTTCATTTACGATGTAATTAAAATTACAGTGTTGCTTTGTATTTTGATTTTTATAATTTCATATGTACAAAGCTATTTTCCTCCAGAGCGCAGTAAAAAGATTCTGGGGAGATTTCACGGGATAGGCGCGAATATCATTGCTGCGCTTTTGGGAACGGTAACGCCGTTTTGCTCCTGTTCTTCGATACCGCTCTTCATCGGCTTTTCGAGCGCCGGACTGCCTGTTGGCGTGACATTTTCATTCCTTATTTCTTCGCCAATGGTAGATTTGGGTTCGCTTATTGTACTGATGAGCATTTTCGGAGGTAAAATTGCGGTTGCTTATGTTATCACGGGACTTGTTATTGCTGTTATCGGTGGAACACTGATTGAAAAGCTTAAAATGCAGAAGTACGTGGAGGAGTTTATAACTACAGCAGGCAGCGTAGACATTGAGTCACCGACACTTTCGCAGGGCGAGCGCATGATTTATGCCAAAGAGCAGGTTGTTTCGACTTTTAAAAAAGTGTTTCCTTATATCCTTGTTGGTGTCGGCATTGGAGCAATAATTCACGGCTGGATACCGCGCAGTTGGGTTGAAACGGTGCTTGGCGGAAGCAACCCCTTCTCCGTTATTCTTGCCACGCTTGTAGGCGTTCCCATGTATGCGGATATTTTTGGAACGATTCCTATTGCACAGGAGCTGTTTTCCAAGGGCGCTCAGCTCGGCACAGTGCTCTCGTTTATGATGGCGGTTACTACCTTAAGTCTGCCGTCGATGATTATGCTGCGAAAAGCTGTTAAGCCCAAGCTGCTCGCGATGTTTATTGCCATTTGCACGGTTGGAATTATTATTGTAGGCTATTTATTTAATATATTACAAAACATATTGGTTTAAGGAGGTGAAGGCAAATGGAGAAACTTTGGTATCCTGTTATTGACTACGCGGTCTGTGAGGACTGCGGAACCTGCGCTTTCTTTTGTCAACACGGAGTTTACGACAAATCAAAAGCACCCTCTGCTGTCGTTATTAACCCTAACGCCTGCGTCGACCATTGTCACGGCTGCGGTAACAAATGTCCAACGGGAGCAATAAGCTACCTCGGGGACGATACTGGCTGGATGCCGCCTAACGGCAAACAAGGAGCCGGCGAAGCCTGCTGTTCATGCGGCTGCGGGGAGAATTCAAAAAAGGAAGTGCTGATTGAGTATCTATATCTCGATCTAAACACCTGCGAGCGATGTATAGGTACGGATAAGGTGCTGGAAGAAGTGATTTCAGGGCTTTCAGGCGCTCTGAGGCTTGCCGGTTACGAAATCAAGTATAGAAAAATCGAGATTGAAACGGCAGAGCTTGCTAAAGAACATCGGTTTTTATCCTCTCCGACGATACGCGTCAACGAGCATGATGTTTGCACCTCTGTATCCGAGAATAAATGTGACTGCTGTGCAGAAATCAGCGGCACCGATGTGGACTGTCGTGTGTTTGAATTTGAAGGAGAGACTTATGAAGTGCCGCCAAAAGAATTGTTGGCCAAGGCGATACTGAAAGCAGTGTTCGGCAAGCGTTACGGCGAGACTGATAACGCATATGAACTTCCTAATAATCTAAAGGCTTTTTTCGAGGGTAAAAATAGCAAAGCCGCATGTTCGTGCGGAGGAAATTGCTGCTAAAAAATTAAAATATCAGCAAGGGCATTAATATTTAAAACCAGTTTATATGAATTGAGAGAGGAGACATTATGAAAGTGTTTGCCAGAAAAAAAGAGGAACACACCAGCTGCTGCGGCGAAAACTGCAATGGCACAACAATGGCTGCGGCGGAAACCGCAAAGACCGAGGGTGCATCAGTAAAAGTGCTCGGCAGCGGCTGTGATAAGTGTAATCAACTTGAAAAGGCGGCTAAAGAAGCTCTTTCTGAGCTAAAAATGGACACCGCAATAGACCATGTTACAGATTTTACTCAAATTGCGGCCTATGGGGTAATGAGCACGCCGGCTCTTGTTGTGGATGGGAAGGTCGTTTCATATGGCAAGGCACTGAAGAAGGACGAGGTAATTAAAATACTTAATAAAGTCAGGGGGTAATGCCTTGAAGAAGAGTACAGACAGCGGCATTGGCTTTTTTGAGAAATACCTCACAGTTTGGGTGCTATTGTGTATGGCGGCGGGAATTGTTATAGGCAAATTCTTGCCGGGGATTCCGATTTTTTTGGGAAAGCTTCAATATGCGGGCCAGAATATCCCCATTGCTGTTCTTATCTGGATTATGATTTACCCGATGATGATGAAGATTGATTTCCAGTCGATTAAAAACGTGCGAAAGCATCCGCTTGGCTTGGTAATATCAACTGGCAACAGCTGGCTGATAAAACCCTTCCTTATGTTTGGGCTTGCAGCCTTGTTTTTTTACGTAATTTTTAAAGCATTAATTCCAGCCGAAATGGCGCAGGACTATGTAACAGGCGCTGTCCTTCTGGGGGTTGCGCCGTGCACAGCAATGGTTTTTGTGTGGAGCAATCTTACAAAAGGCGATCCTGCACATACCCTTGTTCAGGTGTCGATTAACGACTTGCTCATTATTGTGCTTTTTGTTCCCTTGACATCGTTGCTTCTGGGCATCAACAAGGTTGCAATACCTTGGGATACGCTTATCTTTTCAATAATTCTTTTTGTTGTCATTCCTTTATCCGCAGGCGCACTGACGAGAACGCTGATGATTAGAAAAAGGGGCGAGGAGTATTTCAACAAAAAATTTGTTATCAAGTTTGATGGGATAACAACTGCGGGACTGCTGCTGACCTTGGTAATAATTTTCACTTTCCAGGGCGGCGTTATTATCGAACACCCGTTTTACGTGCTGCTGATTGCGGTTCCGCTTATTTTGCAGAATGCTATTTCGGCAAGCTTAGCATATATGCTGTGCAGATGGGCGAAGTTGCCGCATAATATTGCAGCGCCTGCTTCGCTGATTGCCGCATCTGATTTTTTTGAACTGGCTGTTGCCGTGGCGATCGCCCTTTTCGGGCCGGATTCTCCGGTTGTGCTTGTCTGCACCGTCGGGGTTCTTACAGAGGTGCCAATTATGCTTATGCTGGTTAGATTTATTAATAACACAAAGGGGTGGTTCCCAAATGACGATAAGAGCCTTTAGACAAGAGGATTGGGAAGGCGTAAACAGAATATATGCCGAGGGCGTGGCAACCGGAACAGCGGTGTTTAACACTGCTTTACCGTCATGGGAAAAGTGGGACGCCTCGCATCTTGAGGCTTGCAGACTCGTTGCAGAAGAGCAGGGCTCTGTTATCGGCTGGACTGCCCTTACTGCGGTTTCTAACAGATGCATGGACTCCGGAGTTGCTGAGGGCAGCATATATGTAGCGGCTGATTTTCGAGGGAAGGGTGTCGGCAAAGCCTTGCTTCATGCGCTTATTGAAGTCTCGGAGACGGCGGGCTTTTGGATGCTGCAAGCCCAGATTATTCAAGATAACGCAGCAAGCATTGCGCTTTGCGAAGCCTGCGGCTTTCGCAAAGTAGGCTACCGTGAACGTATAAACCGTGATGCATGCGGAGTTTGGCACAATCTTGTACTCGTTGAGCGACGCAGTAAGACTGTTGAAGGAAGCGGCTGCAACTGTTGCTGCGGAAAATAAGAGCGTTGAAACAGAGAAAACCTTCAGAAACACAAACACCCTTATGCGCGTTTGCATAAGGGTGTTTGTACTGATACTGTTGCTACATTACAACTAGCTAGGACTTGGCGCGTCAACCGAACAGGTAATTGCTCCCGGGACTTTGCTTGCAAAGCTTTTTAAGCTTTGCCATATCCTCTGAGAGCTTAAAAATGGTGTCATATTTTTTACTTGAAACAGCTGCAATTGCAATGGACAAAATCGGAAAATCCTCTTCAATTCCGTGTCTGTTTTTGGTCGTAATGCAACCCCTTTTAAGATCATTTGTGCTATAGTATTCCTTCACGTCCTCGTCAAATTCTTCAATTATACTTTTACACAGCGCTTCGGCGTTTTGCGTATCGACGATTGCCATAAAATCATCTCCACCGATATGCCCGATGAAGCCTGCTTCCTCAGATATATTGTTTTTTAAAATCTTTGTTGTACATTTTATGATTTTGTCACCGTTTTCAAAGCCATAGACATCGTTATATGCTTTGAAATTGTTGAGATCGAAGTAAAGTACGCTGTAATCAAGGTTTGAATTAATACAGTTCTCGAGCTGCTTTTCAATCAACACATTGCCTGGCAGAGCAGAGAGCGGATTAAGATGCCGTGCGTTGCTGACACCAATTTGCAGAGCTTTTTCAAGCAAATCCTTAACGGTTACGATACCGAAATATTTGTCGTCCATGGTGACAGTAACAATATCATACATTTGGTCGTAATCGCGGCTCATTGCCTTATTTGCAACCGTTTCAATGCTGTCGTGGTAATCCACACGAAGAAATACACGGCTCATAATTGTTTCTATAGCTTTGTTGGAATAAAGAGAATAGCCATACTGAAAGGAAAGCCGCCGGTATAATTCGTTCCTTGTTATTGTACCTGTTACGTAGCCGTCTTCGGTAACGCAAAGACCGGATATTGAGCGATCCTTTTCCATTAAATCGAAAACCTGAGAAACCAGTATTTTGGAGTTGATGCTTTTCTGAGGAGTGGATACATTGCATATGTAAATTTCCGAAGAAACCTTATCGAGCAAATGATTCTTTTTTTCGTTTGCTTCATTAATAGTTGAAAGCACGCTGTTATCCAAGGGCGAAACAACACAGTTAGGTGTCTGCAGATAAAAACCCTGACCATAGTGAACGCCGATTTCTATCAGCTTGAGAAGCTCCTGTTTTGTTTCAATGCCCTCAGCTATCAAATATGTATTTGTCAGTGAGGCAAACTCGGTAAAGCTCCTAACAAGCGACTGCTTTGTAGCATCCTTGTCAATATCTCTTATGAGATTCATATCCAGCTTAATAAAATGCGGATGAATATCGGTAATCATATTCAGACCCGAATAGCCTGCGCCGGCATCGTCGATGGCTATCCTGTAGTTCTGATTTTTGTAATTGTCAATTGTTGCGATGAAATCCGAAACATTGCTGACAACGCCTCTTTCCGTGATTTCAAAGATAACATCCTCAGGATTAATTCCGTTTTGGGCAAGATACTCCTTTGTGAAGCCCTGCTTAAATTTTTCATCATGGATGACCTTTGGGTTGACATTGAGAAACAATCGAAATTTGGCGTTCATCGCGTGCACCGTTTCAATTGCCTTCATGCGGCAAAGCAGCTCAAGTTCCCACGCTTTGTCATATTTCTCGGCGCAGTCAAACAAGATAGTCGGATAATACATTTCCGTGTTCACAGGGCCGCGGCTTAGCGCCTCATACCCATAAACAGACCCGTCACGCAAGGATACTATAGGTTGAAAAACTGTTTCAATCTGCTTGTTTTCCAATATGCTTAAAAATTGTTCCTTCATCATATTGTCACTTCCGCCTTTCGGCTTTCTACGCCCCATCGTCCTGTTTCCTTCCGAATACGCTTTGATAGAATAATTATATATGATGTTTGTAAAATTTCTAATCAGCGTAATGTAAAAAGCTTGTAAACAAGCTTTCGCCTCCTTACAAAGCAGTTATCCTTGGAACGCAGGCTGCGTAAGCTGAGCAATAAGTTCTTTTGCTGCAATAGTTTCCTTTAGGAGGGCATTAAAAAAACACCGCCGTGTCAACGGCTGTGTTTTTTAATTATTCAAGTCAGCCTTGCTCGGTCAAAACAGAGGCTTTTTTCAATGCAGGAGAGTTTTTGCCCTGCCAAATACACCATAAGGTGATGGACACGATTACAACTAGTCCGCCGATAAGTGCGAAAAAGCCGGGAGCCTCTCCATTAAAAACAAAGACCCAAAGCGGATTGAGCAGCGGTTCCATTGCCCCAAGGAGGGAGCAGGCCAGAGGCGGACAGTTTTTGCTTGATAGAGTCAGTAATATATAAGGAATACCAAGCTGAACAATTCCGAGACCCAAGATACAAAGGATTGCCGGGGTGCTTATAGGCGTTGAGGTGAAAAAGGTTACGGGAATACCAATTGCCGCGGTGAACAAATGCCCGAGAAGCATTCCTCCCATTTTTGTTTCTTCGTCGACTTTGCCGATGGCAAGATACATTCCCGCCATAAAGGCTCCTGCCAAAATTGCGATACAGTTGCCGAGAAGATAGCCGCCTGAGAGCTTGTCAAAAAAGAAAAGAGCGATACCGCCCATGGTGAAGAGCACAGCGATTAAATCCGCACGACGGAACTTGTCGTGAAATAGAACGGCTGAGAAAACCATGAGAAACAGCGGAGCGGTGAACTGCAGAACAATAGCGTTTGCGGCGCTTGTGAGTTTGTTGGCTGTGACAAAGGAAAAGAAGGTCAAACACATCAAAAGACCCATTGTAACCGCGCGAAAATTGAATTTAAATTTGATATTCCAAATTTTTAGGAAAAGAAGAACAGTTCCGGCAGAAATGAGACTACGCCAACCGGCAATGACGAAGGGGTTCCACGGGATGAGCTTTATAAAGATACCCGCGGTGCTCCACATGGTTGCGCACACGAGCATTTGCAGTATTGCTTTGCGTTTTGGATCCATAGCTTTTACCTCGGAGTGTTACAGTATTACACAATTATATTATCATAGCATATCTTTTCAAAATGGCAAGCGTTGAATTACACTATCTTTTATTAAAGAAGGCGGAAAGTCGGAATTTTCAAGAGAATAGCTGCTAGTTAGAGCTTCAATTAAGAGAAAAAAGCAATGTAATCTTGAATAAAACTAAGCTCCTCTTTTATGAAAAAAAGAATAAACGTTCCTGTTGACATGAAAGCTTGAGGGGAGTAAACTAATAGTTGTTCGTGCAACAGTTGCAAAAGCAACAACGCTAGGGGGGATAAAAAATGCTGATGAGCAATTTGTCGATTATTGTTAGAGGTAGTCAGGTTTATTCAACACGAAAACTCACTGGTTTTGGGATA
Organism: Oscillospiraceae bacterium; assembly: GCA_018053145.1. Lineage (GTDB taxonomy): Bacteria > Bacillota > Clostridia > Oscillospirales > Oscillospiraceae > UBA2658. Next base: position 83,710 of record JAGPMA010000001.1, read on the forward strand.
AATTCCGCCGAAGAATATATTCTTATGTACCTAATGGGGCACAAGGATGCCAATCAGGACGCAATAGCAAGGTTTTTTATGCTGGATAAGGGCAGCGTTGCCCGAAGCCTACAAAAGCTTGAAGGGAAGGGGTTTATAACCCGAAAGGTTAACGATGAAAACCAACGCGAAAAGGTCATTGCACTAACGGATAAGGCTATCAGCCTTCAGGCTGTGCTGAGCGAACTGCTGGTTGATTGGAGAAATGCTATGTACGAGGGACTTACCGAAGAAGAAATTGCGGTTTTTGAAAAGACTGTAGATAAGGTTGCGAACAATATAACAAAAATACTTTAAAAGGGGATTCTTAAGTGGAAAATAAAACGGCGAAAACACCAAGCTTAGCGCTGATTTCGATTATCTATCTTGCGGGCATATTTATGGGCGCGATAGATACCGGAATTGTGACTCCCGCAAGAACCATCATTCAGAACAATTTGTTGGTGGACGATAAGACGGGAATTTGGCTTATTACAATTTACACGCTTGCATATGCCGCGAGCATACCGGTTATGGGGAAGCTTGCGGATAGATACGGCAGAAAAACAATTTATATCACAAGTATATTCCTTTTCGGACTTGGGTCTCTGCTTTGCGGATTATCACATTATGCAGGCAGCTTTGAGCTTCTGATTGCCGCAAGAGCAATTCAGGCTATTGGCGGCGGTGGAATCATGCCCGTTGCAACCGCAGAATTTGGCACGTCCTTCCCACCCGAAAAGCGCGGCTTGGCGCTGGGGCTTGTTGGGGGAGTTTACGGAATCGCAAACATTTTCGGTTCACTCGCGGGCAGTGCAATTTTGGACCTTTTCGGTACACAAAACTGGCAGTATATCTTTTTTGTAAATATACCGATTTCGATATTTATCATTATTGCAGGCTTTTTCTGCCTGCCCAACCGCAAAGAGAAAGTTGTAAAAAAAATTGACGGCTTGGGAACGCTCGTCATTGTAGCTTTGGTGCTCTCCCTGCTATATGGACTCAAGCAAATCGACTTCTTCGATTTTGCCAATACAATTACAAGCACGAGGGCTTATCCGTTTCTTATCGCGTTTGCTGTTCTTGTTCCCGTGTTCGTTTTTGTTGAGAAACGAGCCGAAGACCCGATAATGAATCTTTCGTATTTTACAAATGCGAGAATTGTAACAACCTTGGCTGTGGCCTTTGCCTCCGGCTTTGTGCTGATGGGTATTGTTTTCATTCCACAGTTCTGCGAAAACTCACTTAAGGTTTCCTCGGGTAACGGCGGTTACTTTACTGTGGTTTTAGGACTTCTCTCGGGTGTGTCTGCAATGCTTTCCGGCAAGCTGATTGATAAGTTTGGAGCAAAGCTCGTTCTGCTGCTTGGCTTTTCAATCACCATTATCGGAGCGATGTTCCTGATTTTTGTCGCGGCTGTCAATCCTAGCATGGCGACCGTAATAATAAGCCTTATGCTGTTGGGTTTTGGTATGGGCTTCACTATTGGTGCTCCCGTAAACTACATGATGCTAGAAAATGTCAACGAAAAAGAGGCAAACTCGGGGCTTGCCACGCTTTCGCTAATTCGCTCAATCGGAACGTCAATAGCGCCGGCAATCATGGTCGGTTTCCTTGCCTATGCAGGGACATCCGTGCAGGCAAAGCTAATGCCGCTTATGCCTGATGTAATAAATGTGCCGTCCTTGCCGTATGTACAGGAAATTTCCGATAAGGTCACGGAGCTGAAGACCGACCCCAATATGGCAGAAAAGCTTGGCGATATGGAAATTCCGGACGTGACCTCTATGCAAACGATTAAGCTTGATTTCTCGGGCGGCGGTGATTATCAGATGCCCACGGCAATAATCGAAAAACTGAAAAGCTCTGATGTAACGACGATTGTTGCCATCACAAAGGAAATGGCTGTTACTATGTTTGACGAAATGACTCCCGCGGTAGTTGAAAAAATTCAAAGCGGACTTAATTCCGGCGTTGAAGGAATTACTCAAGGAATTGCGGAATTGGACGCAAGTGTTTCCAAAATTCAAGCGGGCTACAGCGGTATAGGGCAGGGAATCACGGGTATGCAATCGGCTGTTGCCGCGCAGACAGCGGCGCTGACTCAGCTTCAAGGCGTCAAAGCATCAATGACGCAGATGCTTGAAGCTGGCGGAGCTTGGGCGCCGGGTGTAAGCGTTGCGGATATGCTGCCTATGATGGTGAAAAGCAGCATGCCGGCAAGTGCATTAAGCCAGCTCTCCGAAATTAAATCGATGGACGAACTAAACGCAAAAATTGCTGCTCTGCAAGGCGCAATTGCAGCGCTTAACGGAAAAATCGCGTCGAGCGTGCAGAGCCAAACCCAGATGAGCGCGGCGATTGCGCAAATGACTGCCGCCAAAGCCGAGATGGAAACACTGCTTGACGAGATGAACACGCTCAATTCCGCAATTCCGGGAGCCTTTGAGACAGCAAAGACGGACTATATTGCGGAAATTGATGCAAAGTCGGGCGAGATTGAGGAGGCTTATCAGAGCACTGTTAACACGGGCTATCGTTCAATTTATGTGACAGCCTCGGTATCCGCCGTTATCGCAATTTTGCTGCTGATATTTTATAAAAAGAAAAAGCCCGTGGCTGAAATCTCGGCTGAAACCTGATGCCTTGACAGTAGGCAGGATAAATAAGTAAAATAGCAAAAGCACCGCTCATTTTCGAACGGTGCTTTTGCTTTATCTAAAAGACGGGATATATTGCTAATTCGTCTATTCAAAGACCAATGCTTTCATCGGGCATGATTTTGTGCATTTGCCGCACTTAATGCATTTGTTTTTGTCCACGAGCGGTGCACCAAAACCTTTTTGTGTAAGCGCGCCAACGGGACAGACACGTACAGAGGGACAGGGATGATTTTGCGGACAGCGAGATTTGTTGACATGCAACTCCTGCCCTTCGGGAACCTCAATCTTAGCTCCACCGCCACTCAATAAACCAAATAAACCGTTACCCATTATTATAAACCTCCAAAATAAAACCAGAATTATAAGAGCAACATATTTTGCCGAAAGCAATAGTACTTTGCGCCCTTTATGTGCCTTAATATTATCATTTTTGAGGTCTAAAGACCGTAACTTAATCACAAAATCATATTAAATTGATTCAAAGAGCGGCTTTCAAGAATGGCGTTTAAGCTTTAGAACGCACTTTCCATGGCTTTAATTTTGTCATAGAGCATCTGATTCACAGGAAAAGACAAGCCGCGTTTTTTACCTATGCTTAGGACAGTGCCCGCAAACAGCTCAAGCTCAGAATAGCGTTTTGCCTCCAAATCCTGCCGCATGGAGGGCTTTCCCCTAGGGTTCAGACCGTCTAGAATGTGAAGCCAATAGTCGAGGTCTGTCTGCGTAAGATTGACGTTTTCAGCTTTTGACAAAGCTATTACCTCGCGCATCGCGGCAATCATCGTTTCCCTTGCTTCGCCCGACTCCTGAATATCTCCGTAATCACCCTCGAAAACTGCGACGGTTTGATTAACTCCAACATTAAGCATGAATTTGCCCCACAGCCGTTTTTGCATATCGTCGACAAGCTCATGAGGAAGGGCAGTCTTTACAAAGAAGCGTCTTACGGCTTCAGCTTTTTCACGACTCAAAGCAGAAAAATCACCGCCAAAGCAAATCATACCCATGTTTTTATAAGTCAAGCTGTTTTCGAGCTTGACAGCGTCCATGCCCTGAGCCACGCTGTACAGCACCTTTTCTATGCCTAAAGCCTGTCCAATTAAGCCCTCGCTGCTGATGCCATTAAGCAGGGACAAAACAACGGTTTCAGGACCAACCTGATTTTCGGCTGTTTTAATCGCTGCCGGCAAATCGTTATATTTGACAGCGAAAATCAAAAGGTCACAGGGGGAGCAACTCTCATCAGGCGTTATGTAATTAAAATCGCAGAGCTCGCCGTTGCAATATATGTTTTCAGAACGATATTTTGCAATTCTTTCACTGTCGGCGATTATTCTAAGATTCGCCTTTGGCATATTCTTTGACAGGTGGGTTCCGAATAAAACGCCCAAAGCTCCCAACCCGATAATAGATACATTTTCAATTTCCATAGTCTTTGCCTCCATGATAGCGTGTTACAAAATTATACTACATTGTTGTATAAAATGAAATAAGTACCCGGCATGAAGAACGCTGATTGTGCTCGCTGTTGAAAATATAATTTTTGTGTGGTAGGATGATTTGTAACCCGCTTTGGGTTAGCAACTCGCGTGGATATTTTATAAGATAAACAGGAATTTTTCATATGAAGGAATATAAGAACAAAGATATAGTTGTTTGCTGGTATCCGGAACAGTGCTCGCACCCCGGAACCTGTCTTAGAACACTGCCTGAGGTGTTTTTTGTGGCCAAACGCCCGTGGGTCAATGTTGATGCGGCTTCTCCCGAGGAGATAATAAAATGCATCGATAAATGCCCTTCCGGAGCACTGAGATATTATCTTCCGGAAGGCTCAACGGTTGACCCTGAGCTGGCAAAAGGTGTTGGCTCGATTGATAATATGAAAGCGATGCCGACAGCCGTGAAAATTAAAATTGTAAAAAATGGACCATATCTGATAGAAGGCCCTACGGAAGTGACAGCTTCCGACGGTACGCCTCTGTATATCGGTGAGAGAATTGCGCTTTGTTCCTGCGGCTGTACTCAGAACCCTCCGTTCTGTGACGGATCACATGGAAATAATCGATGATAAAAAACACGCCTAGCTTATGGGCGTGTTTTTAATCATATAAAAAAGTGCATGATATAAAAACTATGTTCAGCAGTATAGAGTAAATTATTACTAGGCAAAGCGCAGCATTTGTGATAAACCTTAATAATAAAGCTGAATACGCTTATTAAACTGACGGGGGTAGGTGAAGTAATGATTACTTTTCAGGAATTATATAATAAGCTGGTTTCTTCTGCAATTAAGGGTGATTTTGAGGTGAAAGCGGAGCTTAACTATGACCCAAATCAACTTGATTGCCTTCTCAACCCAAACAAAAATCCGCTTGTATTTCACACAGGGATTTGCGGCTGCGATAAGGAAAAAACGCAGCAATGCATTAGCCGTTGCCCCTTTGGCGCAATTGAAAAGGCCGACGCAGATGGAATTAAGATTGACTCTGAGCTATGCGTTGGCTGCGCGTTGTGCATCGAAGGCTGCGAGAGCAAGCTGCTTAAAGAATCAACGGATATAATTCCGGCATTGAAAGCAATACACAGCTCAAAAGGGCCGGTTTATGCCCTTATTGCCCCCGCCTTTTTGGGGCAATTCCACAAGGAAGTTACACCGGGAATGCTTCGAACTGCGTTAAAAAAAGTCGGTTTTGACGGAATGCTGGAGGTCGCGCTTTTTGCCGATATACTGACCTTGAAGGAAGCACTGGAGTTTGATAAGAATATTCGCACCGAATCGGATTATCAGCTTACAAGCTGCTGCTGCCCAATGTGGATTGCAATGATTAGGAAGGTATATAACGAACTGATGCCGCATGTCCCGGGCTCGGTTTCACCAATGATAGCCTGCGGCAGAACTGTGAAGCTGTTACACCCCGATGCAATCACTGTTTTTATTGGACCCTGCCTTGCAAAAAAGGCGGAGGCCAGAGAAAAGGATTTGGCGGGAGCTGTAGACCATGTGCTGACGTTTAAGGAGGTACAAAACATTTTTGATGCGTTGGAGATTGACCCGTCAGAAATGGAGGAAAGTGAAAAAGACCATGCATCAAGAGCCGGAAGGATATATGCCAGAGCGGGAGGCGTTAGTGAAGCGGTTGAAAAGACACTCTTCAAGCTTAACCCTCAACGGCCGATATCAATTCGGACAAAGCGTGCCGACGGTGTTCCGGAGTGCAAAGAGATGATGAATAATCTTTTGCAAGGTAAACAGGAAGCCAATTTTTACGAGGGAATGGGCTGTAAGGGAGGTTGTGTCGGGGGACCGCGTTCCGTTACCGGAGCTGAAAAGGGAAGGCCACTTGTCGACGCATACGGTGACCGGTCGCAATATCAGACACCAATTGAAAATCCCTATGTGATTGAGATGCTGAATCGTCTTGGCATAGAAACAGTGGAACAGCTTCTTGAAGATACTGAAATATTCACCCGCAAATTTTAAAATAGTTTTAAGCATAAAAGCGAGAAACGCCGCTTCATCTTGGCGGTGTTTCTCGCTATTATATTAGCTTAGCAATAGCCTAAAGGCTGTCTTTGTCCCGTCTTTTACTGTCATACATCAGTTTGTCCGCTTCGTTAATCATGGATAAGAAATCGGAGTCCTCTTTCATCTGAATGACACCAAAACTACACGACACTTTGTGCCCCTCGATCAAGTTAAATTTGTTGATGTGAGTTTCAATTCTAACTGTCAAATTCTCTGCGTTATCAAACGATGTGTTTGGCAAAAGAAAAACGAATTCATCCCCACCCCATCGAGCAAGGGTGTCCGAGGAACGCAACTGCTTCTGTATGAGGGCTGCAAAGCTTGTCAGCACAAAATCACCGGTAGCGTGACCAAATTTATCGTTAATGGCTTTCATATTGTCAATATCGGCAAAAACTATAGACAACGGCATATCCTGTCTGCGGCAGAAATTAATCCATTTATCGGCTTCTTCTTTCATTTTATATCTGTTTGCCGTTTTGGTTAAGAAATCGGTTGTACTAATTTGTTCAAGCTTCCGCTTAGTTATGAATTCGCTCAGCTGATGTTTTTCGGCATTTCTTGCGGAGATTGCGCAGAGAAGAAGCGCAATCAGGACATATGCAAAGCCGGCAATAATATCATCTGCATTCGCTGATTTTACAAATACCAAAGTGCAGAATATAAAGCCGAGAGTAGCGAACAAAGCAATATTCAGCATGTTAACCCATCGGTTAGGAAGTAAAAAGATTACAAGAAATAGCATAATCATGCCCATTGACTGAATTAGAAAATTGGGATTAACGTACTGGCAAAATACAAAAAGGAAAATTAATATAGCAAGAATTTCGCTTATTGAAACAATGATTGAGAAGAGTTTAAAGCTTCTGATGTTTTTCAAATTGAAGCTAATTATGAAGAGAATAATTGAATACAGCACACGTATGACAACAATACTGATTTTAGCTGACATGCTTCCAATGAGCTCCAAATCGGGAAACAGCATCAATAGGTTTACAAGTCCGGCCATTATAATCAAGATACTTGTGGGTTTTCTGTAAGCGCTTATTTTATGATTAAAATAAGAAGTGCGGTCATCAAGGGACGAAATCTGCGATTTTTCTTTTTTTATCGTTACCAATGACATCACCCTTATTAAACCTTAATTTTTTCTTCATCAATGATGCTCGGGCTTGCTAAGACCACAGAGCGGAAACCAGACAAAATAGTTCGACAATATACCACAATTATTATACACCGCCAATCCACTCAAATTCAACCTAAAATGCAATAAGAAATAGCTTAATCCCAATCTGAAAAACACCACCTCGAAAAAGGTGGTGTTTAGAAAAAATGATACAAGAATGATAAGAGCTTTATTTGTAAAGGCATAAGGTCTTTCTGCTTCTGATATAGCTCACTAAAAAGCGCTTATTGGAAGCGACTCGTCGTCATTTCCTTCCTCAACAGACCGAATAACGACATAATAGCTGTAGTCCGAGTTCACTTCAACCCGAACTCTATCGCCGACCTTGTGACCCATCACGGCTTTGCCGACGGGCGATTCCTTGCTGATAAACCCCTTTAAGGCGTTTTGACGCAGGGTGGTTACAATTTGAATATTTTGGGTTTCGCCTTCATCCTCAAAGTATATTTCAACGATATCAAACAAACCAATTTCTCCGGCTTTTGACTCGCCGGTGATGACCTTCGCTGTTTTTATCATGTTTTCAAGATATCTGATGCGGCTGTCGTTCCTGTTTTTTTCGCGTTTAGCGGCCTTATATTCAAAGTTTTCGCTAAGGTCGCCAAAGGCTCTAGCGACCTTAACATCGTCAATCAGCTCCGGACGCAGAACCTTGAATCGGTGGTCGAGCTCTTCTTGCATCTTCTTAATATCAACCGCTGTTAGTTCATCATACATTGCTTATGCCCTCCACCGACGTAAGTGCGCCGCCGTTTTTGCGAGTTAATCGTTAACATTTCATTGAGAGTAGCCCTGCTAATTGAAAGCACCAAGACTATCGTTGAAAAGTTTGGATTAGTTTAAGCCTAAATTATTGTATCATATCCGAGTAATGGTTTCAAGCAAGTGAGAGTTAACCACGAAGAAGCATCCCTACTGACCTTAAACTTACCACCACATAAATAAAAGAAGCAAGAGAGGCACATTATGCATTTAGCAATGAAGTGCCTCCCCTTTTTTAGTTGATTAAAATTTAAAAAATAATTTTATATTTGGGTAGAATCAAATCTTACCAGATGCCTTGAGCGAGCATTGCATTTGCTACCTTTTCAAAACCTGCAATGTTAGCACCGACTACATAGTTGCCGTCAGCGTTATATTTTGTTGCGGCATCATCCATACTGTGAAAGATGTTAATCATGATTTGCTTTAATCTTGCATCAACCTCTTCAAAAGTCCAGCTTAATCTTGAGCTGTTCTGGGTCATTTCTAAAGCGGAGGTGGCAACACCGCCGGCGTTGGCTGCCTTACCTGGGGCAAACAGGACCTTATTGGCTATTAAGTACTCGGTAGCTTCAAAGGAGGTAGGCATGTTAGCCCCTTCTGCGACTGCGAAGCAGCCATTTGCAACAAGTGCCTTAGCATCAGCGATAAGAAGTTCGTTTTGTGTCGCACATGGAAGAGCAATATCACATTTTACAGTCCAAACGCCGCAGCCCTCGTGGTATTCGGAGTTCGGCCTGAACTTCTTATATTCGGTAAGTCTGGCGCGCTGAACTTCCTTAATCTGCTGAAGTGCCGCGACATCGATGCCGTCCGGATCATAGACCCAGCCGCAAGAGTCTGAGCAGGTTACGCACTTAGCCCCTAAGGCATGAGCCTTCTCAATTGCATAGATTGCAACATTTCCGGAGCCGGACACTGTGCAGACCTTTCCTTTAATATCTTTTCCGTTGCACCTAAGCATTTCTTCCACCAAGTATAATAAACCATAGCCGGTAGCCTCGGTTCTTGCCAAAGAACCGCCAAAGGGCAAGCCTTTTCCTGTTAAAACGCCCTCGTAGGAGCCGGTGATTTTCTTGAACTGTCCAAACATATATCCGATTTCTCTGCCGCCGGTACCAATATCACCTGCGGGAACGTCACCGTCTGCACCAATGTACTTATATAACTCCGTGATGAAGCTTGTGCAGAAAGATAATACTTCTCTGTCGGATTTGCCCTTGGGATCGAAGTCGGAACCACCCTTACCACCGCCGATTGGAAGACCTGTTAATGAGTTTTTGAAAATTTGCTCAAAACCCAAGAACTTTATGATGCCAATGTTGACGGAAGGGTGTAAACGCAAGCCGCCCTTGTAAGGCCCGATTGAGTTGTTAAACTGTACGCGATACCCGGTGTTAACCTGTACCTTACCGGTATCGTCAACCCAAGGAACTCGAAACTTAATCTGTCTGTCCGGCTCGACAAGCCGCTCGAGAAGACCCTCTCTTCTAAACTTTTCTTCGTTTGCATCTACAACTACTCTTAAGGATTCCAACACTTCTTTGACAGCTTGATGAAACTCAGGCTCTGCGGGATTCTTCTTAACTACCAGTTCTATTACTTCATCAACATAACCCATTTTTAATCCCCTTTGATTAAAATTTTAATCGCGCGCAAAAAGACATGAAAAAGACAAATGCCCCATTGCATTTTCCTGTAACATTATATCAGTTTAAAGTGCTAATGCAATAGTTATTTTGCAGAGCTTTTTATTTGGCAATTTGTTTGCGTTTTTTGACGCAGTCAAGATGTTTCTTAGTAGCTACTAATTGTGTAGTGACTTTTTTACGCAAAAAGCAGCCTGCCATAATGTCAATGACACGCTGCTTTTCTGTATGCCCGAAGATTTATTAAAGCGCATTTATTCCCTGAAGGCTGCTATTCTATTCGATTTGGCTCGTGGGTGGTATTTAATAATTTATAGCTTGCTATATTGCTCATGAGATGTGACACAGCCTAATTCGTAGTAATTGTTGTTATTAAACTCAAAGCTTTTAATTACATCAAGACCAAGCTTCTTTGTGTGAGCATAATAAGAGCGAGTGTTGATGTGGTTAATGAAGGTTATAAGTATCGGGTATCTTTTGCTCATTTGGATTCTGGAATAATCAAAGACTTCGTTCAGAACCTCTGTGCCGCGGTAAGCCTTATCTATGCATATTGGACCATACTGGTAAGAATTTTTTGTGGTTAGAATTTGACCCATATACTCGGTGTTTTGCAAATCGCTAATCATGTACTGAAAAAGCGGCCATTCAGACCAAAAGCCCCATGATGCGGCCATTGCATAAGAAACAAGCTTCTTACCATCGTAAGCAACGGTGATTCCGTTTTCTTTTTCGATAAGCTCCTGGAATTTCTTTCTTGTAAACAAGGTGGTTACAAAGCCTGAGGCTTTATCCTCTTCACTAATGGTTGCAATATGATATTGCTTTTGCAATTCTTCTATAGCGGGTATATCTTCAATGGTTGCATTTCTATAATCCATTTTGTCTCTCCTTATACTATTGAAATGGTAAATACAACCCAATCATTGTGTCAATGACTGGGTTGTATTTTGGTGCCGGTGACCGGGATCGAACCGGTACGAGGAATTACCCTCACAGGATTTTAAGTCCTGGGCGTCTGCCAGTTCCGCCACACCGGCAGGTGTGAAAATATAGAGGCGACACCCAGTATGTTAGCACGCGAAGCGTTTTGTGTCAAGAGCGGGAAGCTCGAAACCGGTCGTATGTATCGAAATTCTATAGTCAAATTATGTGCTTTTTTTGCGTGTGTATTGCTCACATCGGGATAATCTGTTATAATAAAATTCTGTTTAAAACAGTTGGAATGAAATTTCGTGTTCTGATGGGCGATAAGCTCTGACAGAACAATGCTCATATATGAGTGGCACACACGCGGAAGGATGCAGTGGGACAAATGGAATGGAAAATACCGTGTGTTGCGGGAGATCAATCAAACGCTCTTGAAAAGCTTGGATTTACACCGCTCCTCGCCGCGGTTTTAAGAGCAAGAGGCGCGGATACACCTGAAAAGGTAAGCAAATATTTGTCGAAGGACGAATCCAGCTTATGTGACCCGATGTTGTTGACCGACATGGATAAAGCGGTGGCCCGCATCGAGCTTGCCATAGATAAGCACGAGAAGCTTGCGGTATACGGCGACTATGATGTAGACGGTATTACCTCCGCCTGTCTGCTGCTCGATTATTTTCAAAGCCGAGGGCTTGACTGTGAGGTTTATATACCCGACAGGCTTGACGAGGGCTACGGAGTGAATAATAAAGCTGTCGCTGCCTTACACGAAAATGGTGTTGACCTAATAATAACAGTTGACTGCGGAATAACCGCAGCCGAGGAAGTCGAGTACGCAAAAAGCCTTGGTATGGATATGATTATCACTGACCACCACGAATGTCCGCAAGCCCTGCCCGAGGCCTCCGCTGTCATAGACCCAAAACGGCAGGACTCAAAGTATCCCTTTGGAGAGCTTGCCGGAGTTGGAGTGGCGTTCAAGCTTATTTGTGCCTTGGAGAAAGACTACATTGCTCCGCTTGAGCGATATGCGGATGTTGTGGCTGTCGGAACAATTGCTGATGTGATGCCGCTTGTCGGTGAAAACCGTTATTTGGTATATAAAGGGCTGGAAAAGCTGAAAAATGCGCCGCTGCCCGGATTTGCAGCACTCTTGGAGGAATCCGGTGCCGCGAAAAAACCAATCACTGCTGCGACCGTCGGTTTTTCGCTTGCTCCCAGAATCAATGCCGCAGGGCGGCTTTGCCAGACCGAAACCTCGATTAAACTGCTCCTTTCGAAAAAATCGGAAGACGCATTAATATGGGCAAAGGAGCTTTGCGCACTAAACCGCCGCCGACAGGAGCTTGAGCTGGAGGTTTGGGAAGAAGCCATGGCGACACTGTCTGGTGAAGAACAGAAAAGTCCAATTGTGCTGGAAAGCAGTTCTTGGCATCCGGGCGTTGTGGGCATTGCCGCATCAAGACTTTCTGAAGAATATAGACTTCCGACAATTATGATTTGTCTTGAAGAAGAAAGCGGGAAGGGCTCGTGCCGAAGCTTTGGTGATTTTAACATTTTTGAGGCATTATCTGCCTGCAGCGAGCATTTGGAGAGCTTCGGAGGACACGCCTTTGCCGCAGGACTGAATATTAAGCCGGGGAATGTCGACTCATTCAGAAAAGCCCTTGCAGAGTTTTATCGCTTAAATCCTCCTGAGGAGCACCCCGCAATCGAGCCGGAGATTTTTATTAACAACCCTTCCGTTCTGAGCTTGGAGGGAGTGTCTTCTTTAAACGAGCTTGAACCCTGCGGAAGCGGGAACGAGCATCCGCTGATGTGCATATACAATGCGGTTTTGGAAAACGTTACGCCGATCGGAAACGGGAAGCACCTAAAAATGCGCATTACTCATAAGGGTACATTCTTTGACTGCGTTTTCTTTTCACGAACTGCCGAAAGCCTTGGGGTGTTCGAAGGTGATAGAGTCGATGTTTGCTTCACTCCGCAGATTAACGATTTTAATTCGCGCAAAAGCGTTCAATTGTTAATTACTGACGTGCGAAGGTCGGAAACACTTGAAAAGTGCCGAGATATCATCGAAAAGAATCAATATTGTATTGAGGAAGTACGTAACTTTAGACCGGAACGAGACGATGTTGCGACTTTCTGGCGCAAGATCAAGAGCTTGGGCGGCCGTTTGGAACTGAGCTTTGATATGTTTTCGGAAGATTTTAATCTTGGCTTTTTTGAACCGATTAAGCTTTGCCTATGCATCAGAATTTTAAGTGAGCTAAAGCTAATCGATACAAAAATCGGAAACGGACAGATTGCTTGCGCTGCTAACGAAACTGCGGAAAAAACAGAGCTTTGGCAATCACCGCTGTTTCGGTTACTATGGGAAAATAGTCGAGCAGAGGCTTAGAATTTTAATTTCATTAAGTGAACACATCGCCGCTTTGCGGCTATGATATAAAGACAGCATTTTTGAGGTATACCTATGCAGGAAGAAAACAAAAGAGAGTATCTGTGCCCTGAAAAAATGTATGAGCAACTGGAACAGAGCCTTCGTGAAATGAACCCCGCTGCGGATACAGCAAGAGTTCATGCGGCTTACGAATTCGCTGTTGCGGCACATGCCGGACAAAAGCGTAGAGAAGGCTCGGATTACGTTACTCATACCATAGCTGCGGCGCAGATATGCGTTGAAATGGGGCTCGACGAGGATTCTATCATCGCCGCGCTTTTGCACGACTGCATTGAAGATACTAAATTGACGCATGCTGACATTGTAAAGAGATTTGGGACTACGGTTGGAGATATTGTCGAGGGCGTTACCAAGTTAACACGTGTACAGTACACCAGCAAAGAAGACGAGCAGATGGAAAATATGCGCAAGATGCTCATGGCAATGGCAAAGGACATTCGAGTTATCCTGATAAAAATTGCCGACCGTTTGCATAATATGCGCACGATGGAATATCAAACGCCTGAAAAGCAGCGTGCAAAATCACTCGAAACAATGGAAATATATGCACCCATCGCGCACCGCTTAGGTATGCAGAGAGTTAAATGGGAGCTGGAAGACCTCTCGCTATTATACCTTGACCCCATAGGCTACAAGGAAATCACCGATGCTCTTAATGCGCGTATGGAAACCTTGGAAACCTTTATTCAAAGCGTGGAGAGCAAAATCAAAATAAGGCTGGATGATTGGAGTATAAACGGAACCATTTCCAGCAGAATTAAGCACATATACAGCATCTATCGCAAAATGTACTCACAGAACAAGCAGATAAACGAGATTTTTGACCTCTGCGCTTTCAGAGTAATTGTCGAGAATATTGCTGACTGCTACAATGTTCTTGGGCACATCCACGATATGTTTAAGCCTTTGCCGGGTAAGTTCAAGGACTATATTTCAACACCGAAACCCAATATGTATCAGAGCATACACACAACCGTTATCGGTTCGGAGGGTATTCCCTTTGAGGTGCAGATACGCACTTGGGATATGCACCGCACCGCGGAATACGGTATCGCTGCACACTGGAAGTATAAGTCCGGCGAGCAGGGCGTAAAATCAGGCGACGAGGAAAAATTCGCTTGGGTGCGCAGACTTTTGGAAACACAGGCCGACAGCGACGCTCAGGACTTCATTCACGACCTTAAAATCGATATGTTCTCGGATGAGGTTTTCGTCTTCACGCCGCAGGGCGACGTTATTAACCTTCCCGCAGGCGCAACACCCATCGACTTTGCTTACGGCATACATTCCGCAATCGGTAACCGAATGGTCGGCGCAAAGGTTAACGGGCGCATTGTGCCCTTTGAAAGAGTTTTGCAAAACGGGGATATTGTCGAGGTTCTCACCTCAAAATCGGCTCCGGGGCCGAGCCGCGATTGGATGAAGATTGCTAAAAGCGGTGCTGCGAGGTCTAAAATCAAGCAGTGGTTTAAAAAAGAAAAACGCGAGGAGAACATTATTCACGGCAGATCCGCGCTTGAGTCAGAACTAAGGATGGCTAACATTTCCATGTCCGCAGTTACGGACGAAGAGATGCAGCCAAATATACTGAAAAGACTTGCCGTGTTTTCGCTAGACGATTTATTCGCGTCTATTGGCTATGGCGGAATGACTGCCACAAAGGCCGCTAACAAAATCAAGGACGAGATAACAAAAAGCCAGAAGCCCCCGGCCAAAACAACCATCGAGAAGATGAACGAGAGAGCCGAAATTCGAAAGGCTCAGCAGGCAGAAAAGCACGCGGTACACGGAGTTCTGGTCGAAGGGCTTGACAATTGCCTTGTCAAGTTTTCGCGCTGCTGTACACCGGTGCCGGGAGACGAGATTGTCGGGTTTATTACAAGAGGTTACGGCGTTTCAGTCCACAGAGCGGACTGTAAAAACTATCTTATGAGCAAGGATGACCCCAATGACGGCGGCCGCTGGATAAGTGTTAGCTGGACGGACGCTCCGAGTGAGTCCTATGTTACAACCATAAAGATTATTGCCCGTGAGAGAAGCGGCTTTGTAATGGATATAGCCACTGTGCTCAATTCCTTGGGCGCGAAGGTGTTGAGTCTTGCCGCGCGCGACCTAGATGGGGCAAAATCAACCGCTATAGTGTCCCTAGAGGTTAAAAATGCCAGCGAGCTGGAAGTTATAATAAGCCGCCTAAAGACCGTTGCCGGAGTTTCCGAAATTACGCGTGCGGGAGATTAACGCCCAATTTCGAGCCGTTATGGTACTTAAGACGAAGTCGGTTTTTTAAGGAGCAAATGATTATGCGAGCAGTTGTCACAAGAGTTAGCAACGCTTCCGTTACGATTGACGGAGAAACGGTTGGACAAATCGGGAAGGGCTTTCTGGTGCTTCTTGGCGTTTCCGTGAACGATACTTCAAGCCAGGCAGAC
Organism: Oscillospiraceae bacterium; assembly: GCA_018053145.1. Taxonomy (GTDB): domain Bacteria; phylum Bacillota; class Clostridia; order Oscillospirales; family Oscillospiraceae; genus UBA2658. The sequence goes on from JAGPMA010000001.1 coordinate 99,340, forward strand.
AAGATTGTGGATAGGCTCTGCGGACTTCGCGTGTTCGAGGACGAAAACGGCAAAATGAACCTCTCACCCGACAAGGCCGGTGCGCAGCTATTGATTGTTTCCCAGTTTACTCTTTATGCGGACTGCTCATCGAGAAGGCCGGGCTTTACAAAAGCGGCAGGGGGAGCGCTCGCGCAGCCTCTATATGAACGCTGCGTTGAACAGTGTCGTGAGCGCGGCTTTGTTGTGGAATGTGGAGTTTTCGGCGCGGATATGAAGGTTTCGTCCGTTAATGACGGGCCTGTAACCCTTCTTTTGGACACAGATGAGCTTTAAGCGTTCTCGTTAAGGGCGCATTATAGGTGTTATCTTTGGTCACCACAAAATGAAAAATATTCATTGGGAGAAATAAACAAAATGAAAATAAAAATGTTTTCTTCGCTGGATGAAACAAATTTTGAGAATAAGGTTAATGGTTTTATCGCGGATAACATGGGAAAAATCGAAGTTGTCGATATTAAGTGGAGAATATTTATCTGCCATTTTGCGATGATTGTTTATAAGGAACTTTGACGCATATAATTACTAGGCTAACAAGGAGAATATCATGCTAATAAAATCATTCACACTCGGTCATGTTCAGACAAATTGTTACATCGTTACGGACGAAAGCACTCTTGAGTGCGCAGTTATCGACCCGGGCGCAGAGGCGAACACGATTATGCATTATCTTGAGGACAACAAGCTTAAGTGTCACTATGTGCTTTTGACACACGGACACTTCGACCACACGGGAGCTGTTGAAGATGTTGCAAAACAGACGGGGGCAACTGTCTGTATGAGCCGCAGCGATTTAAAAAAGAATATTACAGAGATAGGTTACAAATATGCACCGCCTAAGGGAACGGTGTTTTTCAAAGAGGGCGACAGGTTTGCTGTTGGCTCGCTTGAGTTTGAAGTAATTGAAACCCCGGGTCACTCGGAGGGCAGTGTGACCTTCCGCTGCGGTGAAGTGCTATTTACAGGGGATACGCTTTTTAAGGATTCTTGCGGACGTACGGATTTCCCCGGTTGCAGCGGAGCGGACATGATGAAGTCGCTCAAGAAGCTCTATGAGCTTGACGGTGATTATGAGGTTTATCCCGGACACATGGAGGTAACCTCACTAGAAAGAGAGCGCAAATACAATTACTTTATGCGTCAGGCGGTGGAGGGATAGAAGCTTTTGCTGATTGCAAAGCGCTCCCACCGAGCAAGGTAAAAAGGGTATAAAAAGGGCCTCCGAAAGAATCGGAGACCCTTTTTATTGTTTATAATCCGAGAGCCTTGGTGTAATCCTCCGCGGCTTCGGTTTTTCCGAGCGCTGAAAGGGAGATTTGCGAAAAGTCGAAACGGTTACGCGCCAAAGCAAGAATCTGCTCACAGCTAACGGCATCGTAACGGTCAATTATCTCATCCGGCGTCATGCATTTACCGAGCGCAAGAAGCGAATTGCCCATCTTGAGCATTCGGGAATTCGTGGATTCCAGGCTCATTACAAGGGAGGACTTCGCCTGTTCTCTGGCTCTTTTCAGTTCATCTTCGGAGATGCCCTTGTCGACAAAAAGCTTTAGCTCGTCACCTATTAGACCAAGGGTGCGCATTTCTGTCTCTTTGTTCACGGCTGTTGCCACGGAGAGCAAGCCTGTATCCATGAACGTGGATTGAAAGGCAAAAATTGAGTAACACAGACCGAATTTTTCGCGAATATTTTGAAATAAGCGCGAGGAAACTCCGCCTCCAAGAACGGTGGTCAGAAGATTCATGGCAAAGCGGTCGTCACTTAGAACAGAGCTTGACGGAAAGGCAAGACAGAACTGGTTTTGCTCTGTTTTTTTGCGGCGCACGGATATGTGACTGCCATATTCAGCACTTTTACGCGTTCTACGCCTTGACTTGCTCATCCCCGAAAACAGCTCTATAATGCGGTCAATATGGCTGTCCTCATAATTACCGCATAGTGAGATTACAATGTTGCCGGCAGTATAGAGGCTTTCTTTAAACTCCTTAAGACTTGCACCGGACATTTTTGCGAGCGTTTTCGGCTTTCCGAGAACAGGACGACCTAAAGCCCCTTTGTAACAGCCACTCATAAGCTTTTCGTAGCAAGCGTCGTCTGGTGTGTCCTCATACATTCCGATTTCCTCAAGAATTACGCCGCGCTCACTTTCCGTTTCCGCTTCGTCAAATGCGCAGTCGAAAAACATTTCGGAAAGCAGCCTGATAGCCGTGTTGAGGTGCGTGTCGAGAACTCTCGCGTAAAAACAGGTGCTTTCACGTGTTGTATAGGCGTTAATTTGCCCACCAATCGCGTCCATTTCAAAGGCTAGCTCTGCAGCGGAGTGCTTCGAGGTGCGCTTAAAGAGCATATGCTCAATGAAGTGGGCGCTGCCGTTTACTGAGGGGGCCTCGTCCCTTGAACCGATATCCAAAAAGATGCCGACGGCGGCAGAGCGCACATACGGAATCCTCTCGCATATAATACGGACACCGTTTGGAAGTTTGATTATATCATGCATAGGCTGTGTCCCCCATAAAAAACCGGAGCGGGGAAAGTCCCGCCCCGATTTTCATTGTTTTAAAGTTATTAGTCGGTCAGTCCGAGAGCCTCGCGCTCCTTGAGGGCTTCTTTGCGGGAGAGATTTATTCTGCCGCGTTCGTCGACTTCAACGACCTTAACCCAAGTCATATCGCCGACATTGACGACATCTTCAACCTTTTCAGTGCGCTTGTTCTCAAGGTCCTTGATGTGGCACATGCCGTCCTTGCCGGGAACCATTTCGATGAAAGCACCGATGGGGATTATACGGACGACCTTGCCGTAATACATCTTGCCGACCTCTGGCACGAATACGATGTTGTCGATAATGGCCTTTGCCTGCTTGCAGGCGTTGATGTCGGGGCTTGCGATATAAATTGTGCCATCGTCCTCGATGTCGATTTTGCAGCCGGTGTCGGCAGTGATCTTCTGGATGACCTTGCCGCCGGAACCGATGACTTCGCGAATTTTATCTACTGCAACCTTCATTGTAAGCATCTTTGGGGCAGTTTCCGCAACCTCTGCACGAGGCTGGGCAATGCAGGGGAGCATGATTTCGTCAAGAATCTGGTAACGAGCTTCCTTCGTAATGTCCAAGGCGTTTTTAATGATTTCGTGCGACAGACCGTCGTTCTTCAAATCCATTTGAATGGCTGTGATGCCCTTCTTCGTTCCGGCAACCTTAAAGTCCATTTCGCCGTGGAAGTCCTCAACACCCTGAATGTCAATAAAGGTGGTGAAGCCGCCGTTGTCGTCCTGAATGAGCCCGCAGGAAATGCCTGCAACAGGAGCTTTTATTGGAACGCCCGCGTCCATAAGGGCGAGAGTGCTGCCGCAGATACTGCCCTGTGAGGTACTGCCGTTTGAGGAAAGAACCTCGGAAACAAGGCGGATAGCGTAGGGGAAATCTTCAATAGAGGGAATTACGGCATCAAGAGCCTTCTCTGCAAGCGCGCCGTGTCCGAATTCGCGTCGGTTTGTTGAGCGGCTTCCTCTTGCTTCTCCGACAGAGTAGGAGGGGAAGTTATAGTGGTGCATGAAGCGCTTGGTCTCCTCTTCCCAGATGGTGTCAAGCTTTTGCTCCATGTCTATGGTGGCAAGAGTTGCCACGGTGAGAACCTGGGTCTGTCCTCTGGTGAAAAGACCTGAGCCGTGTACCTTAGGCAGAAGTCCGACTTCTGCTGCCAGGGGACGAATCTCGTTCATTGCACGACCGTCTACACGCTTGCCGGCAAGCAGCCAAGCTTTGACGACCTTCTTCTGGATGCGATAGAGGATTTCCTCCATGTATTTGCCCATGTCGGGGAATTGCTCACCATATTTCTCGGTGACCTTATCGACCCACTCGTTGACCCGCACTTCGCGGACGTTCTTGTCGTCGGTGTCCATGCAATATCTCATGCCTTCTATTTCGTTGGCGCAGAGAGTATCGAAAAGCTCCGTGTCGAAAGCGGCGTGCTCATAGGTGAATTTTTCCTTGCCGATATCGGCGACCATCTTGTCGATAAGGTCGAGAACGGTCTGCGTTTCGTTATGAGCGGCAACAATGCCGTTGTACATTACATCGTCGGGAATCTCGTCTCCGCCGGCTTCAATCATAACGACTTTCTTGTGTGTGGCGGTAACGGTTACGTTCATCTTGCTGCGCTCGCGCTCAGCCTTTGTGGGGTTGAAGAGGAAATTTTCGCCGTCCCAGCCAAGTGCAATGCCTGCGACAGGGCCGTTAAAGGGAACGTCGGAAATTGCAACAGCAGCGCCCGCACCGATCATTGCGGTGATTTCGGGTGAGCAGTCCGGGTCGACGGAAAGCACGGTGCAGGAAATGACAACGTCGTTGCGCAGGTCATAAGGAAACAGAGGACGCATCGGGCGGTCAATCATGCGGGAGGCAAGAACAGCCTGCAGAGAGGGGCGTGATTCGCGGCGCATGAAGCTGCCGGGAATGCGGCCGACTGCATAAAGCTTTTCCTCAAAATCGACGGAGAGTGGAAAAAAATCGATTCCGTCGCGGGGTTTTGCGGAGGCAGTTACGTTGACCAAAACTGTTGTTTCGCCGTACTTTGTGAGTACGGAAGCGTTGCAAAGCTCTGCAAGCTTGCCTGTCTCGAACGAGAGGGGGCGGCCTGCAAATGTGGTTTCATAACGATGGACATTGTTGAATTCTTTTTTCTGTATAATCATTAGTGTGCTCCTTTCGGGAAGAAATCCCTGTGCGCGGAGCCGGTTCCTTTAACACTTGAAAACAGGTTCATCCGCGCTTTAGAAAAGCCGGATAAGCGCATTTTCAATTGCTAAAGGCAGGTACTCCGCATTTTTCCTTCAGTGTTGCCTAAATTATATTATAGTCATTTTGACCGATAATATCAATAAATAAAAACCGCCTAAAACTGCATAAGGGGGCTGTTCCGATGATACGCGAAACAGCCCCTGTGTTGTTGTTGTCTTACTTTCTGATTCCAAGCTTTGCAATGCAGGCACGATAACGCTCGATGTCCTTGCGCATGAGGTAGTCCAGCAGACGACGGCGCTGACCAATCATAAGGAACAGGCCCTGACGGCTGTGGTTGTCCTTCTTGTGGATTTTCAGGTGCTCGGTGAGCTGGGAGATGCGCTCGGTGAGAATTGCAATTTGAACCTCGGGCGAACCTGTGTCGGTTTCGTGTGTACGGTTGTCTTCGATAACCGTGGTCTTTTGAATTTTTGTGATCATAATAATGATCTCCTTTCGTTTTTTACATGCCCGCGGGCTGAGTAATGGGCAGGAAAGGCGTGCCGTTTCTCGGCTGAATCCCAAAACTAAGCATAGGGGCTTTAAGCTATAGGAGTTTATCACGTTTTGTGGCGTTTGTAAAGAAAAAGATGAGCGTACGTAATTATAAAAGCCCTATTTGTTCTTCATAACGGTCTTCATACGCATACCGTGGTCAAGAATTCTTTTCCGGATACGAAGACTTTTTGGCGTGACCTCCAAAAGCTCGTCGTCTGCGAGAAACTCCATGCACTGTTCAAGGCTCATGAGACGAGGAGGAATAAGGCGAAGAGCATCGTCACTTCCGGAGGCACGCGTGTTGGTTAGCTGCTTTTTTCTGCACACATTAACGACGATATCCTCATTTTTAGGGCAGCTTCCAACCACCATTCCCGCATAGACGGGAACGCCGGGTCCGATGAACAAAGCTCCGCGATCCTGTGCGTTGAAAAGTCCGTAACCAACCGATTCGCCTGTTTCAAAGGAAATGAGAGAGCCTATGCTGCGGCGAGTAACGTCACCTTTCATGGGAGCATAGCTATCAAACACGGAGGCTAAGATACCTTCGCCGCGTGTGTCGGTTAAAAACTCGTTGCGGTAACCGAAAAGTCCTCTCGAGGGAACAAGAAATTCAAGCTTCATTCGGTTGCCCACAGGGTTCATTTGAATGAAGTCGCCACGACGAGAGGAAAGCTTGTCTATCACAGCGCCGACTGCGTTTTCGGGCACATCTGCGATTACACGCTCCATTGGCTCGCAGAGAACACCGTCAATTTCCTGCATAAGCACACGAGGAGGAGAAACCTGAAATTCATAGCCCTCGCGGCGCATTGTTTCAATCAGAATTGAAAGATGCATTTCACCGCGGCCTGCAACATTGAAGGAATCGCTGTTTTCAACTGCGTTGACATGCAGGGAAACATCTTTGAGAGTTTCGCGAATAAGTCTGTCACGAATCTGACGGGTGGTGACAAACTGACCTTCTTTGCCGGCAAAAGGACTGTCATTAACGGCGAAGGTCATCTCTATTGTGGGGGCGGTTATCTTTCCGAAGGGCAGCGGCTCAACGCAGCTGCTTGCGCAGATGGTGTCACCAATGGTAATATCACCGATACCGGACATGGCAATTATACTTCCGGCAGAGGCTTTATCGACGGCAACCTTTGCAAGACCTTCGAATTCGTAAAGGTTTACTGCTTTCGATTTCTTGGACGGTCTTTCTCCGTGAAAATCGCAAACGGTGATTTCCTGATTTTGATTGATAACACCGCGCTCTATACGGCCGATAGCGATGCGCCCGACATATTCGTTGTAATCAATCGCAGAAACCAGCATCTGAAAGGGAAGCTCTGTATCCTGTTCAGGCGTTGGAATATAGTTAATGATGGTGTCGAACAAAGGGCTCAAATCCGTTCCGAGATTATCGGGTGTCATTGAGCAGATTCCTTGTCTTGCCGAGCAAAACAATGTGGGAGAATCAAGCTGCTCGTCCGTTGCGTCCAAATCCATCAGAAGCTCAAGACATTCGTCTATCACTTCGTATATACGTTGGTCGGGGCGGTCTATCTTGTTGATGACAACAATGACCTTATGACCTAGCTCAAGCGCTCTTCCCAAAACAAAGCGTGTCTGAGGCATGGGGCCTTCCGCTGCGTCAACGAGAAGGATAACGCCGTTTACCATTTTTAAAATACGCTCGACCTCTCCTCCGAAGTCGGCGTGACCCGGGGTGTCGACAATGTTGATTTTGCAGCCGTTGTAGTGGACTGCGGTGTTTTTTGCAAGAATGGTTATTCCGCGCTCACGCTCCAAATCTCCGGAGTCCATAACGCGCTCCTGCACGGCCTGATTTTCTCTGAAGGTGCCGCTCTGCGACAGCAAAGCGTCAACAAGAGTTGTCTTGCCGTGGTCGACGTGGGCTATGATTGCGACGTTTCTGATATTATTCACTGTATCTCCACTTTTCATCAAATTGTTATCTGTTCATTCACAAATATTTATTATAGCATTCCTTACAAAAAAGTGCAAGTAAAATTGCGCAACATTTCAGTCTTTCGTTGACGGATGAATTGTATAACCCAAAACATTTCAAATATCGGCAAGGGGTAATTTGCTTGACTGTTATGCGGAAACGTAGTATCATAAATGCAAATGTTTTACGCTCGTTTACATTGTTTCCGATAAACAGAAAGGATGAGCTTGCAATGGGACTGCTTAAAAAAACCATTTGCCCCAAGTGCGGTGAGGAGTATTCCGTTTTAAGAGCGGATTGTCCGTACTGCGGCGCGAGACAGCAAAAACAGAGCGCACGAACACCACGATCGAGTGACGCTGTGCGTAAAGGAACATCTGCAAGTGCCAGAGTTGAGGTCAACACAAGGTGGCAGATGGTTTTTGGGCTTTGCCTTGTCGCAGCAGTTATAGTAGCGGTAATTGTGCTTATAACAACAACACTTAACGGCGAATATCAAACCGTGGCGGCGAATCCTTCGGCAGAGACAACATTAACACCGGCTCCCACGCCGACCGCAACCCCCACGCCAACGCCGACTGTTGAATCTGTTACGATCACCTTCCTCGGGCAAATTATCGAAAACTCGCAGTTTTCAACAAACATCGGGAACACGACTCAGCTTGGAACAACCGTGTATCCGCTTGACGTTGAAGGCTCGGTGGAATGGTCGTCATCGGACGAGAGCATCTTAACAGTCGATAAAAACGGACTTGTTACCGCAGTTGGTTCGGGCTGGGCAAGTGTTGTTGCTCGTTGCTACGGTGCGGCAGCCGAATGTAAGGTTTTGGTTAAATAATGTGTTAGTAATTCCGGCGGATGGTCGCTTCGGGTTTGCACCCGAAAGTCGCCGTCCGCCGTTTGACTTTTTTGGAAGGAAGTGTGTGTTGTGAACGGAGAAAGAGGGAAACCTACATTTTTTGCTCTATTTGCTCACACATTTACGCTTTCAGCCTTTACTATAGGCGGTGGGTATGTGATGATTCCGCTGATGAAAGAGCGCTTTGTTGAAAAACTCAACTGGATAACATCAGAGGAGCTTGCGGAGCTTACGGCCCTTGGACAATCTGCGCCCGGAGCGATGGTTATCAACACAACTACAATAATGGGCTATCGCTTACTTGGCTTTTGGGGCGCCATCTGTGCGCTTCTGGGAACAGCACTTCCTCCGCTAATTATGCTTTCCGTCATTAGCTATTTTTATGATATTATTCGCGGAAACCGTTTTGTGTCAGCGGCTTTTCGTGGTATGCAAGCCGGAATTTCGGCAGTTATCGCCGATACTGTAGTGAGTATGGCGGCTCCATATATGAAGAAAAATGAAGCTCCGTATATCCTAATTATGCTGGGGGCCTTCGCTGCGGCCTGGGTTTTTAACATTAATATCGCGCTTATCATTGTTGTCTGTGGCATGCTGGGCGTAGTTATAGGAGCGATTCAGTACAAAAGGGGGAAACGGACATGATATTATTCCGCCTTTTTGTAAGCTTTTGCATAATCGGAGCGCTTGCTTTTGGTGGGGGATATGCGGCACTACCGCTTATTCAAGAGCAGTGTGTTGAAACAAATCATTGGTTATCCATGTCCGAATTTTCCGACCTGCTTACGATTTCACAGATAACCCCAGGACCAATAGCGATAAACTCCGCGAGCTTTGTGGGAATGAAGGTAGCAGGAATTCCGGGTGCCGTGGTGGCATCGCTGGGCTTTATGCTTCCACCATTTTTAATTGTAAGCTTGATTTTCATTCTTTTCAAAAAATACGGCAAGCTTACCTTTATGCAGAACATCCTCGGCGGACTTAAGCCCGCCGTTGTGGGTCTGATTGCCGTTGCCGCCCTTAGCGTTGTAGTTGAGACTTTTTGGGGAACGGAAACAATGTCGCTTATATCGACTGATTTTTTTGCGGTGGGACTGTCTGTGCTTGCGTTTGTTGTTTTAAGGCTGCGTAAACGCGGCGCGATGGCAACGATATTCGCCTGCGGAGCGATGGGAGTCCTTTGGGAGCTTATAGCTCCATTATTACGGTATTAAAACGCCGAAGAACGACTTTTTTGGTTTTGTTTTTCCTGATGATTTTGATGTTGACAAACCGATGTTGTCTGGTGTAAAATAACATTCGCTGATAATTTGGACGATTGGCGCAGCTGGTAGCGCATCCGCTTGACGTGCGGGAGGTCAAAAGTTCGAGTCTTTTATCGTCCACCAAACCAAACAAATCCGAACCACAAGCCTGTAGGCAAATGGTTCGGATTTGTTATTATATAATCAGCGACATAATTAATCAAGAAGATAATCTTATTTTATGCTGATATAATCATCGTCAATAGATTTGTTACCGTCATAATTGCCAAAGATTTGGATTATGTTTGTTTATTTGGATTTTTGTATTGACATAAAAATCCAATAAATCTATAATATGGACAACATGACAATTAATAGGCAAAATCATCGAAAGGTGATGGCGCAAAGCTAAAGGGACTAAGGCGTATAACCGCTATGTCAGCCAGTTGCAGATATATCGAAGTTTTGCACCCTTTCAGCTTTTACAGCTTAAAGGGTGCTTTTTGCCGATTAATTGAGCTACTAAGGACATATTAAATATCTTGAGTAGATAATGCAAGTTGGCTTAGCTGAAAGCAACCGATTAAACCAGTTCAGGTAACGTGGTTTCTTACTGGTTTTATCGGAAGTATATAAAGATGCTAAATGATTTAAGGGAGTGGTATGAAATGGATGCTTCAATCGAGAGCTCACCGAACAGGAACGAGGAAACCCTAAAAGGACGATTTATGACATTTCAGGCGGGTCAAGAGACATATGGCATTGAAATTAGATATGTAATCGAGATAGTCGGGTTGCAGCCGCTAACCATCATGCCGGAAATGCCCGAGTATATCAAGGGGATTATAAATCTAAGAGGCAGAGTTATACCTGTGATGGATGTTAGGCTGCGTTTTGGCATGCAGTGGAGGGAATACGACGATAGAACCTGCATCATTGTAGTGGATCTAAACGGCGTTCCTATGGGACTCGTTATAGACAGCGTTTCAGAGGTGATCGCTATAAGCGATTCGGAACTAATTGAAAAACCGAAAATGAGCGGTAGAGAAAGCTGTGGATACGTTAAATGCTTAGGCAATGTGGGAAACCAAGTGATTCTTCTCATTGATTGCCAAAAGCTGCTCAGTTTCGAAGAATGTTCTTGTATTGTTGAGCGAATGGCATAGCCCCCAATACATAAAACGAATATCACAAAAATAGAAAGGGTCATTAATATGATAAAATGGTTTGAAAACATAAATATTTCCAAGAAGCTATCGACTGGCTTTTTAAGCGTTGTAGTACTTTGCGTAATAGTAGGGCTTGTTGGGGTCATAAGCTTAGTTAATATTTCAAATAATCAGCAGGTGACATACAACACCTGCACTTTAGGTATTAAATATTCGTCGCAAATAGAAATAGATGTCATGGATTTAAGGGCAACGGTAAGAGATTTGTGTCTATATTATGATACAGATAAAGATACATACCTAGATGAAATCTCCAGCCTGAAGGAAACAGTCCTAACGGATATTGAGAAGTATGGTGAATCAATGTCCGATGGAGAGGATCAGGCAAATTACGATGCCATGAAGAAAGCGTACGAGAATTATGAAACAAGCGTAGAAAAACTTGAAGAGGCAGCTAAGACCAATATAAGCAGTGACGACTTCATTGCGCTATTTAAAGCCCAGAAGGGAAGCGCACAGGAGGCATTAGATAGTGTTGGCGTCGTTACAGAATACAACAGCGCGCTTGCGGTTAAAGACCTGACTCGGGACAAAGCCACTTCACGCCTAACAATATTCCTTATGATAGGAGTTGTCATTGTCACTGCTGTAATATCCTTGCTTTTAAGAAAGGTGATAACCGATACAATTGCACCGCCGGTGCAAAAATTCGCTGCTTTTGCTGAACTGCTGGCTGTAGGTGACGTCGAAGTTGGCAGGATAATAGAAGAGAAAGACAAATTACTTAAATTTAGAAAAGATGAAATTGGTACTCTTGCAGGTTCATTCAATAAGATTATAGCCGGAACAATCACGCTGAGTGATGAGATGTCCTCAGTGGCGAGCGGCGATCTAACAACCGACATAACAATTAGATCGGACAAAGATGTTCTTGGGATAGCATTGACTAAGCTTGTCGGCGACTTCAACACTTTGAATTCTTCAATTATCTCCGCTGCGGAGCAAGTCGATGCCGGGGCCAAACAGGTAGCCAACTCAAGCATTTCGCTTTCGCAGGGTTCCACGGAACAGGCAAGTAGCGTTCAGGAGCTTTCGGCTTCTATAGCGGAGGTGTCACAGCACATTAAAGCAAACGCCGAGGATGCCGAAAAAGCAAAAGATTTGTCTGCAAAATCGGAAGCTATTATGCAGTTGAGCACAACCGATATGGAGCTTACCCGTAATGCCATGGATGAGATTTCTGCTACTTCCAAAAATATAAGTAAGGTTATCAAGGCCATCGACGATATTGCGTTCCAGACTAACATCCTCGCACTCAACGCAGCGGTCGAAGCCGCAAGAGCCGGTGCTGCCGGCAAGGGCTTTGCCGTAGTTGCGGACGAGGTGCGCAATCTATCACAGAAATCCGCAGAGGCCGCAAAGAGCACCACGGTGCTGATTGAAAGCTCAATCAGCGCAGTGGAAAAAGGAACTGAGCTTGTAAGCCGGACAAGTTCAAGCTTTACAGAGCTGGCCTTGCAGGCTGCCGAGGTCAACAAACTGGTTGAACAGATATCCGCAAAGGCCCAGGATCAAGCTGCCGCGATTGCACAGATATCTGTCGGAATTGACCAAGTTTCCGCCGTTGTTCAGATGAACTCAGCGACGAGTGAGGAGTCTGCAGCGGCAAGCGAGGAGTTATCCAGCCAGGCTAATTACTTAAAAGAAAGCACAGAAAGGTTTAAAATCAAGGGTTAATGATAAATACGAGGTAGCTTATCGCAAATCAGAAAAAAGGCTCAAAGACAGAGGCTGCTTTGAGCTTTTTTTGCTTAAGTATCATTTGTTACAGCTTTTCGGACATGTTTAACAGTTTTCAAAAAGGTTTGGATAAGATTGGATTCAATTGAGCAATACTAATTAGCGGTGCAATTTGGTCGTTTAATAGCATTGATATGTGTTCCGGTTTGACGAAATTGTTGAAAAGCTATCAGAAGACGGAAAATACTTGTTAAAGCGTGTTTCAGCATTTATAATGGAAAGAAAAAACTGAGGATGTTACCTGATAATGACAATCGACAATGAAGTTAAGCGAAGAAAAACCTTTGCGATTATATCTCATCCGGATGCCGGAAAAACCACGCTGACCGAAAAATTGCTTCTGTTCGGAGGGGCGATTAGACTTGCCGGCACCGTGAAAGGAAGAAAATCTACTAAGTACGCTGTTTCCGATTGGATGGAAATCGAAAAAGAAAGAGGTATTTCCGTTACCTCAAGCGTATTAAATTTCGATTACAACGGCTATCGAATTAATATTTTGGATACCCCCGGACATCAGGACTTTAGCGAAGACACCTACCGAACCTTAGTTGCCGCTGACAGTGCGGTAATGCTTATTGACGGGGCAAAGGGCGTTGAGGAGCAGACAAAAAAGCTCTTTCATGTTTGCAGAATGCGCGGCATACCCATTTTCACCTTTGTTAACAAGCTTGACCGCTCCTGTAAAAACCCACTGGAGCTGATGGAGGAAATTGAGGAGACGCTCGGAATCCGCTCATATCCTATGAACTGGCCAATCGGTGTGGACGGGGATTTTAAGGGCGTTTATGACCGAAGAAAATCTCTGATTGAGCTTTTTGAAGGCGGCGAGCACGGTCAAAGCATGGCCTTATCCGATACCGGTAGCGTTGATGACGAGCGTTTCAAAAAGATTCTGGGTGACAATCTATATAAAAAGCTTTGTGAGGATATCTCACTGCTGGATATTGCCGGAGATGACTTTGACATGGAAAAAGTCAGCAAAGGTGAACTCACCCCGATGTTTTTCGGAAGCGCAATGTCAAATTTCGGTGTGCGTCCCTTCCTCGAGGCTTTCTTGGAAATGGCGCCCTCACCTCATAGCAGAAGCCATAGCGAAGGCAGCATTGAGCCCTTTGACAAGGACTTCTCGGGCTTTGTGTTTAAAATACAGGCAAATATGGACCCGGCGCATCGGGATAGAATGGCCTTCATCAGGATTTGCTCAGGAAAGTTTGAAAAGAACATGGAGGTCAATCACTCAAGGACGAAGAAAGCGGTGCGCCTGTCACAATCACAGCAGTTTATGGCTCAGGAACGAGTGGCGGTTGAGGAGGCATACGCCGGTGATATCATCGGGGTATTTGACCCCGGAATTTTCAACATTGGAGATACGCTGTGCAGCGGGGCGAAAAAATTCAGCTACGAAGGCATACCTATGTTTCCAGCGGAGCATTTTGCCGAGGTTATGGCAAAAGATTCTTCAAAAAGAAAACAGTTTCTCAAGGGAATCAAGCAGATTTCCGAGGAAGGCGCAATCCAGGTCTTTAAGCAAAAGGATTTTGGAACGGAGCTTCTAACCGTTGGCGTTGCAGGTGTGCTGCAGTTTGAGGTTCTTGAGTACCGAATGAAGCATGAATACAATGTGGATATACAGATAAGACATCTTCCTTACCAATTAGCGCGCTGGGTAGATACTGACAAATTCTCAAAGGATTTGCTTAGCTACAACGATGCCTTGCTTTTGGAGGACCAATATGAAAGGCCGGTAATCCTCTTTAAAAACCAGTGGGGTTTGCGGAGAATTCAGGAGCTCAACAAGGACTCACAATTTCTCGACATTGCCCCCTCGGTTTAGCCTGAATAGAGCTTGCGATAAATATAAGACACCCATCTGCCACGCTGGCAGATGGGTGTCTTATATTTATAGTTGTTGTGCTTAACACAAACCCTTGATTTAATACTCGTAGGTCTTTGCCTTTTCGAATTCCTCCTGAATTTCTGCGGAGGGTTCCTTGGAGAGCAGAGATACGACAACGATGAATATGCAGGAAACAAGGAAGGCAGGCAGAAGTTCATAGATTCCCAAAACGCCGCCCATCGGACGAAGAACGAGCTTCCAGACAAATACCATGATACCGCCGGCAAGCATACCGGCAACCGCGCCCTCTTTCGTAGTGCGCTTCCAGAATAGGGAGAAGAGCATTATCGGGCCGAAGGTTGCGCCGAAGCCTGCCCATGCGAAGGATACGACTTTGAATATGATGCTGGTTTCATCCAACGCAATTACCACGCCAATAAGGGCAACAGTAATCAAGACGATACGGGAAACGGTCATAACCTGCTTATCGGTAGCGTCCTTTTTCAAAACACCCTGGAACAGGTTCTTGGAAAATGCGGAAGCGGCAATAAGCAAATATGAGTCGGAAGAGCTGATAGTAGCTGCAAGGATTCCAGCCATAGCAAGTCCCGCTAGCAGCGGCGGAAGCAGATTTGTTGAAAGAAGGATAAACACGCTCTCCGACTGACCGGAAGTTAGCAGAGTCGTAGGATAAAGAACTCTTCCGATAAGACCGATAAGCACTGCGGCTACCATGGAGATGACCGCCCAAGTGGTTGCGATTCTTCTTGAGGTTTTAAGCTCGCTGACGTTGCGAATAGCCATGAAGCGCAGAAGCACCTGAGGCATGCCGAAGTAACCAAGACCCCATGAAAGCGTTGAAACGATGGTCAGGAAGCCGTAGCCTGCAGCATCTCCGAACGCGGCAGCACCGTTGGAAACCTGCTGAACACCGTCGGAGACTGTCGGCTGCGCAATTCCGAAAAATTCAAAGAATCCTGGGATGCTCCTGACGTTTTCCAAAACTTGAGCGGAGCCGCCTGCTTCTATGACTGATACGACTACAACCGCGACCAGCGCAATTATCATAACGATACTCTGCATAAAGTCGGAGGTGCTTTCTGCCAAAAATCCACCCAAGAAGGTGTATATGATTACGAAAACAGCGCCGGCAATCATCATGCTATGATATGAAAAGCCGAACAGTGTGGAAAACAGCTTGCCGCAGGTGACAAAGCAGCTGGCGGCATAGACTGTGAAGAACACAAGAATAAAGATGGCTGCTATTGACATCAGAATCTTTTTCTTGTCATGGAAGCGATTGCTGAAAAATTCGGGTATCGTGATGGAGTTGTCTGCAACGGCAGAGTAACGGCGCAGACGTTTTGATACCAAAAGCCAGTTTAGATAGGTGCCGACAGCAAGACCGATCGCTGTCCAAGCAGCATCGGCAAGACCACACCAATAGGCAACGCCGGGCAGTCCCATGAGCAGCCAACCGCTCATGTC
>JAGPMA010000082.1 GCA_018053145.1 Oscillospiraceae bacterium
CCTTTGATGCATATGATTCGCAACTCAATGGATCACGCAATAGAAACTCCCGATAAGCGTATTGAGCTAGGTAAGCCTGAGGTCGGGTCGATTGTTCTATCCGCAAAGAACTCAGGCGGAGAAATATTAATTACCATCTCGGACGACGGCGCAGGCCTTGATGCAGAAAAGCTGCTTGCCAAGGCTAAGTCCAAGGGAATGCTGACAAAGCCCGAAAACGCTTACACAGAAAAAGAAATATTCAACCTGATATTACTTCCGGGGTTTTCTACTAACGCAAATGTTACTGAGTTTTCCGGCCGCGGTGTTGGAATGGACGTGGTTAAAAAGAACATCGATCAGGTCGGCGGAATGATCTCCATTAACAGTGAAAAGGGTAAAGGAACTACCTTCACAATAAAAATCCCGCTCACCCTTGCGATTGTTGACGGAATGAACATTGCTGTCGGAAAAACTGTGTTCACTCTTCCGATTACAGCTATAAGGCAGTCGTTTAAAGTCACCGACGAATCGCAGATAATCCACAATTCCGACGGCACCGAGATGATTCTTCTCCGCGGCGAATGCTATCCAATCGCAAGATTAAAAGAGCTGTTTGACATCGAATCCGGCTGCGAAAACATTACAGACGGCATTATGATTCAGGTCGACAGCAACAATTCGGGATACTGCTTATTTGCCGACGAGCTAATTGGCGAATATCAAGTCGTCGTCAAGCCT
Source organism: Oscillospiraceae bacterium (assembly GCA_018053145.1). Classification (GTDB taxonomy): domain Bacteria; phylum Bacillota; class Clostridia; order Oscillospirales; family Oscillospiraceae; genus UBA2658. Next base: position 721 of record JAGPMA010000082.1, read on the forward strand.
TTCCCTGTGTTCCTTAAAAAGTATAACCTCAAAAATCAGGGTCTTTCCGGCTGCAGTGTTCTCGGCGACGGAAGCATAAGCCTGATTATGGACGTAAATACGCTTAGAAATGACTAATCGAACCCCGTTTTCCCAATAATATGGTAACAGTAAAATAAGCTACGCTTATTATTCTCACAATCAAAAGAAGGAAGGAATATGTCCGATGGCTAATCTGATTAAAAAAACAGAGCTTGTCGATTTCCTGAATGACAGATACTTATTATTTACAATAGAAGGCTCATACTACGGGCTGCCTTTGGCCTTGGCGCTTGAAATTCTTACAATGCAGTCAATCACAAAGCTCCCCCGCGTTGCTGACTATGTAAAGGGAATAATTAATCTTCGCGGAAAGGTTATCCCTGTGCTGGATGTTCGAAAAAAGCTCGGAATTGCTGAGCGTACTGACGATGACTCGAACTGCATAATTGTCATCGATATAAACGATATGCATGTTGGTCTCATTGTCGACATGGTGTCCGAGGTTGCTACAGTCCCGACCGAAAAAATAGTTCCGCCCCCGAAAACCATTGGCGAAAAGGCAAACTATATCTCCTCTATATCTCAGCTTGAAAACAGAATCGTCTTAAATCTGGACTGTGAAAAATTCTTCCTGAACGATTTTGATTTGGTTATCTCCTGATGGAAAGGTAAACCCCCCTATGAGTAACGAAGAAGCATACAAAATAGTCAAGCTAAGCGATAGCGAATTTGACTATTTTACAAAGCTTGTCAGTCAGACTTACGGAATCGACTTGTCCCAAAAGCGTCACTTGATTGAAGCACGTCTTGCAAGCGAGCTAAAAGCCCATGGATTGCAAAGTTTTTCTCAATATATCGATATACTCAAGGCCGATAAGACCTCGAAGATTCTCGAATCAGTTATAAATAAGCTTTCAACCAATTATTCTTTCTTTTCAAGGGAAACTGACCATTTCGATTATCTGGCAAAGACAGTTATTCCCGAAATGGATCGTTTAAACAAAAGAACGATAAAGATTTGGAGCGCAGGCTGCTCAACCGGCCAAGAGCCGTATAATATCGCAATGGCAATTGACAGCGCTTTGGGCTTTAAAAAAAGCCTTTGGTCTATTGCCATTACCGCAACGGATATTTCCACCGATGCTCTGGCAGTCGCTTCCAAAGGCGTTTATCCCGAAAGCTCACTTGACGTAATGCCAGCTCCATGGAAATCAACTTATATGTCAAAGCTACCTGACGGAAATTTTCAGGTTGCATCAAGCATCAGAAATATGGTATCATTTAAAAAGTTCAATCTGATGGATCCGTTTCCGTACAGCAATTACTATGATGTGATTTTCTGCCGCAATGTCATGATATACTTTAAACCCCAGACCGCTCAGCAAATAGTCAATAAGTTTTATCAGGCAAACACCGCCGGCGGATACTTTTTTATCAGTCATTCGGAAACAATCAACAGGTTTAACAATGAATATACTTATTTGTTTCCCTCCATTTACCGGAAGCAAAAATGATGAGGATGTGGCCTGAATAATGCCGATAAATGTGTTGGTCGTTGACGATTCGATTGTTTTTAGAACAAAACTAAATTTGACTTTAAGTAAAGATCCTGAGTTGAATGTTATCGGCACAGCGGCCGACGTGGAAGACGCCCTTAAAAAAATCAAAGAGCTTAAGCCTGACGTCGTAACGCTTGACATTGAAATGCCGAACGCCAACGGTTTTGAATTATTAAAAATTCTAATGCCGTCCAACCCTCTGCCGATTGTCGTCGTCAGCTCGCTGCCTGTCAACGCCTTGGATGCTTTGAGCCTAGGCGCTGTCGATTTTGTTAAGAAACCCGAGGCTGGCGTTCCGAATTCAACAGAGATTTTCATTACCAAGCTCATAGAAAAAATAAAGATAGCTTCAAAAGCTAATGTCAGACGCGTTGAATCGCCCCTATCCGCCGCCGCAGCTCTTTCCTCTGCAAAAGCTGCGTCTCCGGCTACAAACCGCAACCTCTCATATAACAGCAACACCCTAATCGCCATAGGCGCTTCTACCGGAGGGACAGAGGCTATAATTCAGGTTGTAAAAGACCTTCCCGAATCAACTCCGCCGATTCTGATAGTTCAGCACATGCCGGGAACATTTACCAAGCTCTATGCCGACCGGCTAAACAGGATTTGCAAAATGCGCGTGAAAGAAGCCGAGGACCGCGACAGAGTTCTTCCCGGTCAAATAATCGTCGGTGCAGGCGGCTTCCAAATGTCTTTGAAAAAGGACGAAAACGGTTACTATATTCGCAGTGTAGCTGGCGATAAAGTTGGCGGTCACTGTCCTGCTGTTAACGTACTGTTCGACAGTGTCGCGCAATTGGCGGGACGGAATGCGCTGGCAGTAATACTCACAGGTATGGGCTCAGACGGTGCCTCAGGTATTACTAACATTCGTCATGCAGGCGGGTATACTATTGGGCAGGATAAAGAAAGCTGTGTTGTATATGGTATGCCAATGGAAGCTTATAAGCTTGGCGGCATAGTTAAACAACTTCCTCTTGATAAAATATCCGAAGACTTGTTGTTGCGGCTGAAAAGCAGAATTACTTAACTCCGCTTCGTTAGGCAGTCTTACCAGACAACCTGTTTTGGATTCGAACAACTATATAGTAATTATAAGCGACAAATTCTTTGTATTACAATGACTTTGGCGCTTTTAGTTTAGCAAGCATGCCTAACATTAATTTTTTCTAAGCTACAAATATGTATGGTTATTATTGTTATTATTTCCATTACTTTGCATTATAATAGACATATTTTATTTGGATTTTTATTCTTTTTGCACGAGGCGCCAGCCCTTTCCCTTGGAATGAAGGACATTTACTAACTATAATTATAAAATATCACTTTACTTTTTGCCGGCTCGGAGAATAACTCAATTGCAAAAGTGGAGTAATATCAATTTGCACAAGGCTTATTCTTTCTTTAATCTCGCCATCGGTATTTTTTGGTTTTTTGCAGTGTTTTAGGCTATTATTATAATCTTACAAAATCTTTTAGTGCGTTGTCATTTTTGTTTATTTGTTTTTTATTGTACTTTGATTGTTATCAGTCCTCACTGCGGCACTACTTTTGATAATCAAACTTGAATTCTCCTTATTTATCAAAAACCCTATCGCTGCAGCACTTTGTGAATCCTAAAGAAAACGAGGTCATCGAAGTGATTTATATTCCACTTTCACGTGCACATCCGGGTATGACTCTTGCAGAAAGCGTTTCAGCGCCAAGCGGCTTATTTGCCCTTCTTCAAGGCGGTGAACGGCTTTCACATTATTATATCAACCGCCTTGCTTCCTATGACATCGACGGAATTTACATTGAGATGCCGGGCACCGAGGGTATTGAGCCAAAAAGCGTAATCAGCCCCAAGGTTAAGCAAGAGATGACAAGCGACTTTCGTTCCTTGTATAACAATTATTTCAATCGTCCTCACATTTCGAGTTCGGCTGTTACCTCTACCAGAAAAATCGCGGGTAAAATTGTAGATAACATTCTTAACTGTGAAGAGCACCTGTTGGACATGATGGAAATCAAGAGTTACGACAATTATACATATTCGCACAGCTTAAACGTCGGAATACTCAGTGCGATGTTAGCAAGCGAAATCGATATACCTCGCAGCAGGCTCGAGGATATCACCCTTTGCGCATTAATGCACGACATTGGAAAGCTCGACATTCCAATCGAAATCATCAACAAAAACGGTGCTGTTACCCCTTCGGAGTTTGATGTTATAAAAACGCACCCGTTAAAGGGTGTTGAGCGTATGAACAAATGTCAAAACCTCTCCCATGAGGTTTTGCAGGGAATACAAAGTCATCACGAAAAGATTGACGGCAGCGGTTATCCCTTCGGCTATGAGGGCAATCGAATCCCTCTCTTTGGACGTATTCTCGCGGTGGCAGATGTTTATGATGCTCTGACAAGCCAACGTAGTTACCGAAAGGCCTGGCAGCCCAAAGAGGCTTTAGAGTATATCCTTTCCGCATCAGGCACTCACTTTGATTCTGATTTGCTCAAAACATTTTCTCATCTCATAAGTATTTACCCCACAGGATCACTTGTTAAATTATCCGACGGCACGACGGCGGTTGTTGTGAAAAACCATACGGAGGATATTTTCCGTCGCTATATAAGGCTTCTAGAAAACTCCCCGCTAGGCGAAAAAGGCTACGAGATAGACTAACTTGGAGACTTAAGATATCAGCATTTATCAATCATCTGCGTTCTGGACGCGTGTGATGACGGTTC
>JAGPMA010000011.1 GCA_018053145.1 Oscillospiraceae bacterium
TAAAGACTCATTGCTGTGATAAAGGCTATACCGGGTACAGAAATAAGAGATGAAATAACTGAAGATATATTTTCGTTTTTTGATTCTTCTCTTAGTTGTTTTAATACTTGCTTTTGGGCTTTATCAAATAGCACTAGGCGTAAAAAACAACAAAACACCTCAAGTTGAGTGTCGTCAAGACCTCAAAACGGAAAAAGTAAAGAGCCGAAAACCCATTGAAAATACTGGGTTATCCGGCTCTTTCTGGTCTGGCAGCGGGAGAAGGATTCGAATATGGCAATATATGTATATTATAACTTATTTGGCTTAAAACAGGCGTATTTAGTTCAAAAACTATAAAATTTGGTACCAGTCAGTCCATTAGTTTTATAGAGTCCAAACCCCTTAAGGGTCAAAATAAGGGTAAAAATTTAGGCGACGAAAGGAGCATATCATGGAAATTACATATACAAAGCATGGGGACTATTTATTGCCTGATTTAGTTGCACCGGAGGGGATAATTACACCTCTCGGTAAGTACGGGCGGCTTCGTATGGATTACTTAAAGCAGAACCGCCGCGCGCTTTATTTAAGCCTCAAAAGCACCTGCAAGCTGAATGAGCATCTTGCCGACGTCGATAGTCAGGCCTGTGAGATGGTTGAGGTGTTAACTTCTCAGATGGCAAAGGCTGAGGGTGTTACGGAGGCGCTCAAGGTTTCAGATCAAATGGCATGGGTCGGAGCAATGAACAATATCCGCAGTAGGGCAGAAGAGATTGCACTAAAGGAAATCGTATATTGCTGACAGCAGGGAGGGGCGCAAGCCTCTCCCTTCATGCTGTAGAAAAATTCAACGTTATCATTGAATTCATGACAGTTTGCATTCTTCATGTGCTGGGAGTGACGATGCCGGATTGGGCTAAATATTTTGGCACCTCATTTCAATCCACGCTCCCCGTGCAGGGAGCGACTTGGCTGACTTGGCGGTCGGAACGGCGGTCGATATTTCAATCCACGCTCCCCGTGCAGGGAGCGACTACAACAGAGTTAACTGCAGGCGGCTCTGTATTTATTTCAATCCACGCTCCCCGTGCAGGGAGCGACTCAAAACTGCGGAATCAGCCATGAGGCAATTTTAATTTCAATCCACGCTCCCCGTGCAGGGAGCGACCGTTGCGGGTTAGTGCCAATACATAACGCAAATCAATTTCAATCCACGCTCCCCGTGCAGGGAGCGACGACTTGCGTCCCAAAATAGAACGCTATAATGACTGTATTTCAATCCACGCTCCCCGTGCAGGGAGCGACACTCCTCGTCACTTACTCGCCCTGAGCGTTTTTTATTTCAATCCACGCTCCCCGTGCAGGGAGCGACAACCTCTTGCGGCTCTATTTATATGTACACACCCATTTCAATCCACGCTCCCCGTGCAGGGAGCGACAACCGTCAACGCTACAAGCTCGCACACGTCAGCATTTCAATCCACGCTCCCCGTGCAGGGAGCGACTAACTATTGCGATATGCCAATTAACACAGCTTGAATTTCAATCCACGCTCCCCGTGCAGGGAGCGACACGACGGAAGCAACACGATTTATACAGTGAGCGGATTTCAATCCACGCTCCCCGTGCAGGGAGCGACGGTGAAAATGTCGAAATACTCATTCAATAATATATTTCAATCCACGCTCCCCGTGCAGGGAGCGACGTTCTTCATGGTCTTATCATAATACATGTGAACAATTTCAATCCACGCTCCCCGTGCAGGGAGCGACTGTAAATTGACAAACACCACAAACATATGCACATATTTCAATCCACGCTCCCCGTGCAGGGAGCGACGCATACATTAACAAGCTGATAGCCGATGATATGGATTTCAATCCACGCTCCCCGTGCAGGGAGCGACGGCACTTTGATATATGACAACATAGAAGACCTCCAATTTCAATCCACGCTCCCCGTGCAGGGAGCGACTGACTTTGGCTTTTCAAGTGTTCGTGAACTGTCAATATTTCAATCCACGCTCCCCGTGCAGGGAGCGACTATTCAGTTTTCTTTGCGACTTGCGTCCCAAAATAATTTCAATCCACGCTCCCCGTGCAGGGAGCGACGCGTTGTGTTACATTATATATGAGGTGATGGCATATTTCAATCCACGCTCCCCGTGCAGGGAGCGACCCCTCTTGCGGCTCTATTTATATGTACACACCCATTTCAATCCACGCTCCCCGTGCAGGGAGCGACTCTATCGACCCAAACGAAACGCGCGAATGGTTTTTATTTCAATCCACGCTCCCCGTGCAGGGAGCGACATTTTGCGTATGTGGTTGTTAATACATCTAGGTTATTTCAATCCACGCTCCCCGTGCAGGGAGCGACACTTTTTTAACCTTTGATACTTTAAAGGATTTTCATTTCAATCCACGCTCCCCGTGCAGGGAGCGACCGCTCGAATTTCGCCGTATCGCAATCGAGTATTTGATTTCAATCCACGCTCCCCGTGCAGGGAGCGACTTCCGTTATTCGGTGTTTAAGCTCATGCAAGACCGTAAATTTCAATCCACGCTCCCCGTGCAGGGAGCGACTCACAAGCCCTAAGCCTTTTACTTGCTTTGCGAATTTCAATCCACGCTCCCCGTGCAGGGAGCGACACACCGGCAGTAAGCTGCTTTCCGATTTCATCACATTTCAATCCACGCTCCCCGTGCAGGGAGCGACCCAGCAGATTGAGGCTTTAACATCTCGCGCTGAATTTCAATCCACGCTCCCCGTGCAGGGAGCGACCCGTATATTTGCACTATTAACAATTTCCAATAGAATTTCAATCCACGCTCCCCGTGCAGGGAGCGACTCTGCGACAAGCTGTTCCGCGTTGGTTTCGTCTGTATTTCAATCCACGCTCCCCGTGCAGGGAGCGACTCTGCGACAAGCTGTTCCGCGTTGGTTTCGTCTGTATTTCAATCCACGCTCCCCGTGCAGGGAGCGACGAGATACAAGCGGCATACATGAGCCTATAACTCTTATTTCAATCCACGCTCCCCGTGCAGGGAGCGACTAGAAAACATCAACGCGTTTTAGCCTCGAAATAATTTCAATCCACGCTCCCCGTGCAGGGAGCGACCTTATCATCGAAAAAGACTGTAAAGCCTATCGAGATTTCAATCCACGCTCCCCGTGCAGGGAGCGACTGATTGGTCTTGCATTAGCTCTTATATGCAGGGTAGGAAACGACCCGGAGTTCAGAAGTTGGTATGCTCCCGCGCGCGAGATTCCCAGCGTGGTTGCCAACTGATTTGCATTCAAAACAGCAGGCAGGCTTTCATAGTTTGTGTTGTTCATTTAATTCCCTCCAAAATTGTTCTTGACACAATAGACTCACTGTGATAATGTTAGTAACATAAGTCGAATACATTGTGCATAGTATAATTTCGTTTCATTAAGTTGTCAATAGTCCTAATGTAAACAAATTGTTAATATCGTTCTATTGGAGGGATTTAGATGATTCCCGGAAAAACATTACCGAAACCGGTCGGTAAGATTTGGGCAAGCGCATATATGGATTCAAAAACAGAGGTTTTTGAAATACGTACCGGCGTTGCCGGATATCCCGATTCTTTTCAGACTTTATACCATAAAGAATATGCGCTTGGCACTAGTCTTGCAGATTTTCTCTACGTTGATTTAAATGTATTTGATATGCAGCTTTCGTCAATAATGCGGAATGTTGATGATATAAACGCTGGCCGAAATGTAAATAAGAGCTTCTCGGCACTTTTTGATACGACAATCTACTGGCTGAATCAAAGCGCACTATTTGCTCCGTTCTCTGCCGCTATAGAAAGGCTTCATCTTATACACGAAAAGGGAGAAGCTCTTAACACCGATGAGATGGAGCGCCAGATGGATTACTTCAAAGAAATTCAACCTCGCCTCCGCATACTAGCAGACGCTTATTACTCCGCTGATGCTTCCGCAGACATGGCGGAACGGTATTTCGAGCATCAGCAAAAGTATGGAGCAGAGCTTTATCCTCAGTTAACTTTCCAGGCTGTTCGCTTTGGACCGGTTTCCAAGGGTGCAAACGGCTTCTTTCCTTATGATAATCTTCTCAATGCTCTTATGCCTAGTTCAAAGCAGGACGAGAGCCGATGTGAGCTAATAGATTTCATGGCGGAAACTATGAGCACCACATTGCCGGAGGATTTGGTTCATTTTACGATTTATCAGTACATGATTCAGAATCTGCGGTTTAGAGTTTGTAAGTACTGCAAACGTTATTTTGGCGTGACCGGCGGCAGCAATCTGGAATATTGTGACAGGTTAATTGAGGACTCTACAAAGACCTGCAAAGAAAACGGAGCATTGCGTATTTACGAGAAACGTAAGATGGGCGACCCTGCAATACGCGAGTACAAGCGCTCATATAAGGCGCACAATGCACGGATACGCTACGGCTTAATGAGTAGGGGGGAGTTCTCCTTGTGGTCGGAGAAAGCGCGAGAGAAGCGCGACGAATGCGTTGCCGGAAAGCTATCGTTCGAGGAGTTTGTTGAGTGGCTTGACAGTGACAGATTAACTTAAAACAACGGACTGACTGGCCGTTTTTATAGACTGAAAGAAAGAGAGGTTATTAATGGCACATAAGACCATGCGTGGCGCCAACGGCGGCGGGAATATCCGCAAACGCTCAGATGGACGCTGGGAAGCAAGATACACCACAGGCATTGATACGAAAACCGGAAAGCAAATTCAAAAATCTGTCTACGGCAAAACTCAAAAGGAAGTAAGGCAAAAGCTCACAGAGGTCACAGCGGAAATTGATGATGGCACATATTTGGAGCCGACAAGAATGACCGTGGCAGAGTGGCTTGAAATCTGGCTTAGTGAGTACATGTGGGACAAAAAATACAGCACAGTCAAGCATTATAAAGCAACCTGCAAAGCAAATATCATTCCGATAATAGGTAATTATAAGCTTGCTGAATTAAAGCCATATATGCTGCAGAAGTACTTTAACGATCTTTTCAGAGGAACCAATAATGTAACTGCACATGCCTCAAAAACCGTCCATAATATCCACGGAATCCTTTGTAAAGCGCTGAACCAGGCTGTGATGAATGAGCTGATAAAGTCTAATCCGGCCTCAAGAGTCACCTTGCCAAGAATGACCAGAAAGGATATCATACCCTTAACCGATGCTCAGATAGCGGTATTCTTACAGCTGGTAGAGAAGGATGAGTACTGCGCACTGCTGAAAACAATTTTGTTTACAGGAATGAGGGAAAGTGAAGCGATTGGACTTACATGGGACTGCATTGACTTCGAGAAAGGCACGATAAGACTGTACAGGCAGCTTCAAAAGCGCCCGCTTGCTGATGGAGGCTTCACATTTGAGACTCTGAAAAACGGTAAGGAACGAATGCTCACACCTGCACCAAGCGTCTTAGAAGTTCTGAAAAAACGAAAAATACAGCAGATGGAACAGAGATTCGCTGCCGGTGCGGCCTGGCAAGGCTTCCAAACAACAAGAGAACAGGGCAAAGCACTGGTATTTACAACCTTGACAGGAAGCAATCTCAGTCCGCAGACAGTTTACAACCACTTCAAAAAAATAGCAGTCAAGGCGGGAGCCGCAACTGCTACGGTGCACGATCTGCGACATACTTATGTGGTTCTAAGCATTCAAAATGGCGACGATATTAAAACCGTTCAGGACAATGTGGGGCACGCCACAGCTTCCTTCACTCTTGATGTTTATGGCCATGTTTCTGCTAAAATGAAGAAGGACAGCGCCGACAGAATGGAGAATTATATCAAGCAAATCAAGGCTTCCGCGGTATGAAAAAATTCAAATAAGGGTCAAACCCGTTTTTTTCATGAAAAAAAGCCCTGAAACCACTGGGGTTTCAGGACAATTTGCTGGCAGCGGGAGAAGGATTCGAACCCTCACAAAATGAGTCAGAGTCATTTGTGCTACCTTTACACAATCCCGCTATATTAAATGAAGCGTTGACAGACGCAAGAGTTATTATACTATATTATCCGATAATGTCAAGTAATTCGTTTCGAAAATAACATAAATCTGCGCTCTTTTAAAGAGCGCAGATTATATTGTTTCTCTCACAAGGCCTATATTACTTTTCCAGATAACTGACAACAAGCTCATGCAAAAGCTCATCGCGGTCAAGTCTGCAAATAAGGCTGCGGGCGTTGTTGTAATTAGTGATATAGGTGGGATCCTCGGAAAGAATGTATCCGACGATTTGATTAATGGGGTTGTAGCCCTTAACGATGAGAGAGTTATAGACAGAGGACAAAATTTCCTTCATTTCCGTCTTGTTGTCGATAACATTGAACTTGCGTGTTGCATCCTCCATACATATAGCCTCCCTTCAACTTTATAACCTTATTATAGCAAAATTATTCCAAGAGTAAAGCGGTTTAATATTACCGTTAAGTTACATTTTAGCTCAAAAGCTGCTATCTTATTACAGCGCCATGCACTTTTTCGAGCGTTTTCAGGATTGACTTCATGATTTCGTCCGCATGCTCGTCCGTCAGAGTCTGATCCTTGGCACGCATTGCAAGCGAAAAAGCTACGCTGCGCTTGCCCGCGGGGATGCCTGTACCGGTGTAAACATCGAACAGACGGCAGGCTTCAAGGTAGTCGCCGCCGGCTTCATACATCGTATCGGTAAGCGCGGCAACCGTTATGGAAGTGTCGCAAACAACGGCGATATCACGTGACATTGCAGGGAAGCGCGGCAGAGGAGCATAGGTCGGTTCAGGTGAAACACAGGCCATCATGGCTGGTATGTTTAGCTCGGCAGTGAAAACCGTAACATTCAGCCCAAACTCATCCGCAACTGAGGGATGTGTTTGCCCCATCATTCCCAGAACGGTATCTCCACAGGTGATTTTTGCACAGCGACCCGGGTGATAGGCGACATTATCGGTATCGGCGTCGAAACGAACATTTTTAATCCGCAAAGCGGCGAATAACGCCTCAATGTCGCCCTTTGACTCAAAGAAATCCGCGGTTTTTCCGAATTCACCGAGGGTTAAAACCATGTGCTCATCGGCAAGCTCACAGCCGTCGATTGGAAGGTAGACAGTGGCAAGCTCAAAGAGCTTAACGTCCATGTTGCGCTTTGCAAGGTTTGTTGCCAAAACGTCCAGCATAGAGGGGAGAGCGGTGGTGCGCATAACGCTGGTGTCCTCGCCGAGCGGGTTTTGTATAACGAAGGCATTACGCAGAGGACTGCTCTCTGGCAGATGGATTTTGTCCCAAGCGGTTTTGCTGCCAAAGGAATAGGTCATAACCTCAAAATATCCCATACCGCGGCAAACGGCACTGATTTCACGTTCAAACTTTTGTTTAGGCGAAAAGCCGCCGCGAGTTGTTGCTCCGCTGAAGATTGTAGGCTCAATTTTGTCATAGCCGTAGAAGCGGCCGACCTCCTCCGCAATATCAGCATAATGCTCGATATCCGAGCGGAAGGAGGGCGCGCAAATGATGTTGCCGTCCATTTTAAAGTCGAGCTTTTCGAGAACCTTGACCATAAAATCGCGGTCAAGCTCAGTGCCCAAAAGCGCATTAATGCGCTCAGGCTCAAGCGGCAGACGAACTTCCTTCGGCTCAACCGATACGACGTCGATAACGCCGTCCATTACCTCACCCGCTCCGAGAAGCTCGATGAGTTCGCAAGCACGCTCCGCGGCAGGAACAGTGTTCATCGGGTCAAGACCCTTTTCAAAACGGCCGGACGCGTCTGTGCGCATACCAAGGGCAATCGCCGTTTTTCGAATCGAAGTGCCGTTGAAGTTTGCGGACTCAAAAACGATGGTGCCGGTCTTTTCGGTAATCTCGCTGTTTCCACCGCCCATAACGCCGGCAAGTCCGATAGGGTCGTGCTCATCGGCGATGACAAGCATGCCCGAGGTTATTGCACGCTCTTTGTCGTCAAGAGTTTTAAGAAACTCGCCGTCTTTTGCGCGGCGCACAACGATTTTTCCACCCTTGACGCAGGAATAATCAAATGCGTGCATAGGTTGGCCATATTCAAGCATAACATAGTTTGTGATATCAACGATGTTGTTAATCGGACGGACACCGCTGGCACGCAGTCTGCGGCGCATCCACGCGGGAGACGGAGCAATTTTGATATTCTTGACCATTTTGGCAGTGTAGCGAGGGCAAAGGGCAGGGTCAGCGATTTCAACCTTAAGGTGGTCAGCGATGTTACCCGCACCGCCCTTAACCACAGGCTTATGGAGCTTTAGCTTCTCGTCAAAGGTCGCAGCGCTCTCGCGTGCAAGTCCGATGACGGAAAGACAGTCGGGGCGGTTGCTGGTAATTTCGAACTCAACAACGCTGTCATTGAGCCCTAATACAGCCTTAATGTCGTCGCCAAGCATGCAGGGCTCCTGCAGGATGAAAATTCCGTCTTCAATTGCATAAGGGTAGTCGCTCAGCGTGAGCCCAAGCTCCTTAAGAGAGCAGAGCATCCCCTGAGACTCAACACCGCGAAGCGCACCTGTGCGAATTACGATGCCGCCGGGAAGCGTCGCACCGTCCTTGGCAACGGGAACAATGTCGCCGGTTTTAACATTCTGAGCACCGGTTACGATGGTGATAGGCGCACCATTTCCGACGTCAACAGTGCAAATCCACATATGGTCGGAGTTTTCATGACGTAAGATATCAAGCACCTTGCCTGCCACAACTTCTGTAATTCCTTCGCCTGTAACTTCCCAACCCTCGACCTTTGAGCCGGAGAGGGTCATAGCGTCGCAGTATTCTTTATCTGAGGCTTTGATGTCCGTGAATTCGGACAGCCATTCGCGTGATAGTTTCATTATTTACCCCTCCTAAAACTGGTTCAAAAATCTGACGTCGTTCTCGTAAATCAAACGCAGATCGCTGATAGCAAATCTGCGCATAGCCGTGCGCTCAAGACCGATGCCGAAGGCAAAGCCGGAATAAACCTTGCTGTCGATTCCGCAGCCCTCAAGCACCTTTGGGTGAACCATGCCGGCACCAAGAAGTTCAATCCAGCCCTCGCCCTTGCATACACGGCAGCCCTTGCCGCCACATTCAAAGCACTGAACGTCGACCTCGCAGCTCGGCTCGGTAAAAGGGAAGTGATGCGGACGAAAACGCGTAACTGCGTCTTCACCATAAAGACGCTTAACAAGCGTGTTCAACGTTCCCTTGAGGTCACCCATGGTGATGCCCTTATCAACGACAAGACCCTCTATCTGGTGGAACATGGGGCTGTGCGTAGCGTCAACCTCGTCCTTGCGGTAAACTCTGCCCGGAGAAATTACGCGAATGGGAAGACTTTGGGTTTCCATCACGTGAATCTGGACGGGTGAGGTCTGTGTGCGGAGCAAAAGACGGTCGTCGTCGGTGAAATAGAAGGTATCCTGTCTGTCACGCGCGGGATGACCCTCATCGGTATTCAGCTTTGTAAAGTTGTAGTCCGCGTATTCGATTTCAGGCCCCTCGGCAATCGTAAAGCCCATACCGATAAAAATTTCCTTCGCCTCGTCCAAAACGGTGTTAAGCGGATGCTTTTTACCGATTGCAACGGTTTTTCCGGGCATGGTCACATCAATTTTCTCGGCGCGCAGACGCATCTCGAGCATCTTCACCGCAAGCTCCTCGCGCTTTGCGTCGATTGAATTAGTCAGCGCCTCGCGAACCTCGTTGGCAAGCTGCCCTACAATCGGACGCTCGTCTTCGGAAAGTCCGCCCATCTGCTTTAAAACAGCGGTAAGTTCGCCCTTTTTGCCGAGATATTTAACTCTCAGATTTTCTAAATCCTCAATGCTGACTGCGCCGGTAATCGCAGACAATGAGGCATCCCTAAGCTCCTGTAATAATTTTTTCATTGATAGCTACTCCTTATATAAAAATGATTTGTATGTTCTGTTTTCGGGATAAAAAAAGCCCTTCGCCCCAACAACACAGGGACGAAAGGTAAATCTTCCGCGGTACCACCCGAATTCGGCAAAAGCCGCACTCTTTCCGCCTTTAACGGGGCGGCACCGCCGGCGATTAACCGGTTGCTCCGGGACGAACCAAGTATCTTTTATGCAGGGCGCTTTCAGCCGGTGGCGACCCCTCTCTTTTGCAAAAAGCTGACACTATTTTTCCCATCAAAGCTTTCATTATAGAAGTACTTATATCACAAATCATACAATTAGGCAAGAATAAATTTGACTAATTATTTCAAGAAAGCTATAATACCTTAATAAAAGGAAACAGACAATGTGAATGCTTTTGCGGAGGGGATTTGAATGAAGCTCACAAACTCAAAAGCAATGCGCGACGCGGACGAGCGGGCAATCCACGTCCTGGGCATACCCTCAACTCTGCTGATGACAAATGCTGCAAGGCAAGTCTCAGAAGCGGCACTTGAGCTTATGGGTAAGAACAAAACCACCGTGATGTTCTGCGGAAGCGGCAACAACGGAGGCGACGGAATCGGAGCCGCGGTGCACCTTCTGCGCCGAGGTGTCGCTATTCGTTGTTTCCTTGTAGGCGAGCGTTCAAAAATGACAGAGGACTGCTCCGAAATGGAGCGAAGACTGGTTGAATTGGGCGGAAAGCTTGAAGATTTCAACCCTGAAGACGCCCGAATAAATGAGCTTGCAAACGAAGCGGGAGTGCTTATAGACGCACTTTTCGGAATCGGACTTAACTCCAACCTTCGCGGAAAAGCCCTTGCCGCCGTCAAAATTATAAACGAAGCCAAAGTGCCTGTCGTTTCGGCGGATATCGCAAGTGGCGTTGAAGCCGACTCCGGGCGTATACTTGGAGATGCAGTGCGCGCAGACATTACCGTCACCTTTTCAAGGGCGAAGATTGGGCACTTTGCCGAGCCCGGCTGTACCTGCTGCGGCAAGCTTCGCATTGCGGATATCGGAATACCCTCCGAGCTGCTGACTAAGGCAGAAACGGACGTTTTTGCAATCGCCTCAGAAGATGTTTCTTTGCCGGTAAGACCAAGAATCAGTCATAAAGGCAACTACGGAAAGCTGCTTATTATCGGAGGAAGCGTTGGGTACACGGGAGCACCCGTGCTTTGCTCATTAGCCGCCGCGAGAAGCGGCGCGGGACTTGTTTCGCTTGGCGTACCAAGCTCAATTTACGGAATAACGGCTGGCAGACTTCTCGAGCCCATGCCTTTTCCACTGGCGGATGACGGGAGCGGCAGATTAAGCCTTGAAGCGCTGCCCGTGATAGCCGAAAGGTTGGAAGCGAGCGATGTCGGAGTTATCGGCTGCGGACTTTCACGCTCTGCTGATATAAGCGCGCTTGTGAGAAATATTGTTTCGACAAGTACAAAACAACTCGTCATCGATGCGGACGGACTGTTCGCCTTGGGTGATGACCCGAATATTATAAAAGCAGCGCACAAAGCTCCTGTATTAACGCCGCACGAGGGCGAGTTTGCGCGTCTGGGCGGAGTTTTAACAGGGGATAGAGTTTCGGATGCGAGAAGCTTTGCAATTAGCCGCGAGTGCGTTCTGGTACTCAAGGGACACCGCACAATTTGCGCTTTCCCCGACGGAGAGGTTTACATAATGCCTAACGGCAACCCCGGAATGTCAAAGGGAGGAAGCGGTGATGTGCTCGCAGGCATCATTGGTGCACTTTTAGGGCAACTTTTTCAAAAACAGGCCGTCATAACAGCATGTGCAATCCATGCGCTGGCTGGCAAGCTATGTGCCGAGCGCTTTGGAGAATATGCGCTGCTGCCGACAGATATAATCGAAGCGATACCCGAAATAACGAGATCAATAACGAGGTGAACAATGAAGCAGGCAAAGATGCTTGCACTAACGATAAGCCTCATTATTCTATGCGGATGCTCAAAATCCGAGAAATACGAGGAAATGTTTACAAGCTGGCGCGAGGGCTACAGCAATATAGCTGAGCACTCCATTGAAGCCGTCGTAACCGCTTCAGATGACAAGAAATTTAACGAATACTCACTTTTATACACCCGAAACGCTGATGGCGAAACAGTCGAGGTCGTTTCACCGGAACTTATCGCCGACATTTCTGCACATATCGGAGAGGACGAAACAAGGTTGTCCTATGACGGTGTGATGCTCGAAACAGGCAGCGCCCTTTCGGAGAAGCTTTCTCCGCTGATGGCTTTGCCGACCTTCATGGACATTATCGTTCAGGGACATCCGGAAAATTCTTGGCTTGAGAAAGAGGCTGAAACCGAACTGCTTGTCACCGAGCTTGAAATGCCGGATGGCACGATAATGACACTGTGGCAAAGCTATTCCGATTTAAAGCCCGTTTACGCCGATATTCGCAGCGGTGACAGGGTGGAACTGAAAATAAACTTCACGAAAGTTGATTAACAGAGGTTACAAAATGCAGGAAGAAAAAAAGAGAACATGGGCGGAAGTTAAGCTTTCCGCAATGGAGCATAATTATAATGAAATACGCTCAAAGCTACCAAAGAACTGCAAATTCATGGGCCTTGTCAAAGCAGATGCCTATGGGCACGGGGCAGTTGAAATTGCCGAATTTTTAGAGAAGAATAATTGTGACTATCTCGGTGTAGCCTGCTTGGACGAAGCGGAGGAGCTGAGAAGTGCGGGAAACAAGCTTCCAATCCTCATTTTAGGAGCAACACCTGCCGAGTATGCCGAAAGGCTTGTAAAGCTCAAGGTCACACAGACCATTGGAAGTCTTGAGCAGGCTGAGGACTATTCCGCCGTTCTGTCAAAGCTGGGAGAGAAGCTGAAAATCCATATAAAGCTTGAAACAGGCATGGGCCGTCAGGGCTTCGATGTTAAATCCGGTGATGTCAGCAAGGTAGTTTCAGCGCTTGCACTGCCGGGATTTGAAGCAGAGGGCATATATACGCACCTCGCCGTTTCCGACGAGCCGGAAAAAGACGCTTATACTCGCCATCAGTATGAAATATTTCTGACAGCGCTTGATAAAATTGAAAAGTCCTCCGGTGTGAGCTTTGCAATCCGCCATTGCGCTAACAGCGGAGCTATGATAAACTATCCGGAGATGAGTCTTGATATGGTTCGCCCCGGACTTGCGTTTTATGGCATGCTTCCCAACGCAGAAAGTGATAAGATTAGCTTGGCCCCCGTGATGGAGCTTAAATCACGAATTATCGCCGTTTCGGAGTACGATGCGGGAGATTGTATCAGCTATGGCTGCACCTTCACGGCGGAAAAAAAGATGCGTGTCGCGGTTTTGCCAATTGGCTATGCGGACGGTCTTCACAGGATTTTATCCGGCAATATTGATGTTTTGATACATGGACAAAGGTGCAGGCAAATCGGACGTATTTGTATGGACATTTGCATGGCGGATGTCAGTGAATTACCCGAGGTTAAGCCCGGAGATGTTGCCACGATTTTCGGACATGACGGCAAGGAAGCGTTTATTCCTGTTGAAGAGCTGGCCCAAAAGGCTGGCACTGTCTCTTATGAATTGGTTTGCGCCGTTTCTCAGCGTGTCCCACGAGTATACGAGTAATAAAAACCTTTCCAACAATGTATAATTTTCACTCCGAAGTGAAACAATGATAGTGGGCTCCTACATAGAATGTAGAGGGCAATCTATCATCGGAGTGTGAAACGTTTTGAGCATAGTCAGACGCGGAGATATTTATTATGCCGACCTTAGTCCCGTCGTCGGCAGCGAGCAAGGGGGAATGCGCCCCGTGCTAATCGTTCAGAATGATACGGGCAACAAACACAGCCCGACGGTAATAGCTGCCGCCATAACCTCGCAAGTGGGAAAAGCAAGGCTTCCGACTCACATCGAGCTAACCGGACAAAGCTGCGGATTGAGCCGTGACAGCGTTATACTGTTGGAACAAATAAGAACAATTGATAAGTCCCGATTGAAAGAGCGTATGGGCAGACTGGATGAGCCGCTAATGAATGAGGTGGACAGCGCCATAGCACTCAGTTTCGGTCTGGAGGGATAGGGCTATTGCCGCAATTAAAGGCGGGTCGGCTCTTGTCGGCCCGCTATACAAATGATAGCGAAGGAAGTATACATACTATGAAAAACAAAAAAATAATAACCGTTTTGGCAGCAGTATTGATTTTGGCTGTGGGGGTCGGAGTCGGGGCATATGCGGCCTCAAACTTCGGAACGCAGGCAGACCCGCTTGTCGCCAAAAGCTATCTTGACCAGACAGTAACACCAAAGCTTCAAGCGGAATTCCAGTCAAAGCTCGATGCGCAGGTTCAAATAATGGAACAGCAGATTTCCTCCTCGACAACGGGGCTAAACTTCGTAAGCGTAACCCTAACAAACGGACAAACACTAAAGGGAGGTGTTGGCTGCGAGATAATTCTGCGCTCCGGAACAGCGTCGAGCAGCGGCACAGCGGGCCTATCCGATGTAACCGACGGAAAGCTCATCCCAATCGGCACAGCACTGACTGCCAATCACCTCTGCATGGTAAGCACCCAGAGTGACGGAGTTAAAGCAAGCTCCTCTGTAACGCTTTTAGTCCGCGGAAGCTATACAATAGCATAAAAAAAGTCACCGTTAGGCAAAAGCTTCACGGTGACTTTTTTTAAAAAAACTAACGCTTACATCTGCGTGCTGTACTTCTGCTTGACCTGCTGGAGCTGCTGCTGATCGGCAGGCTGAGTGGGATACCAGCCCTTCGAGCTCATGTCGTTGAAGATGTCCGCCTGAATTCGGTGCTCATCATCGAGGATGTTCAGAAACGCGCTGCGGAGCTGCTCACAAACACATTCGCCTGCAAAAGTGTTAAGGTTCGTGGTGGTGTATTTCTGGCTGGAGAGGCAGTCCTGAAGGATTTCCTTTTCAGTCATCATTTTGGGGTTTTGTCCTTGACCTTGCATTTAATTGCCTCCTCTTATTGTAAGAATGAAATAAGTGTGTTGTAATGACCGCGGTGCTTGGCCGCAAAGCTGTTCAGATCCTGTTGAAGCTTCGTGTCAGTGCATAGGCTGGCCATTGCTTCATATTTCTTAACCAGCACCTGCTCTCCGCTGATTTGCTCCTCAAGAGCAATGAGTTCCTTTGACGTAAGATTTGCCATTGGTTTACCTCCTTATTTAATACAAGCATTGGATGCATCGAAAAAACAGCCTGCGGATACAGAGCATAATTACTACACGTCAAGACACTTTCGCGTCTTAACGTACATTCGTCGTAGAATCAGCATTTTTGGCTGTATTTCGATGCAAATATAGTATCTCGCGAACCTAAAAAAATATTCGGAGCGCTGACATAAAGTCATAGCTCCGAAACGGACTTGCCGTGTTTAATTTTACAAATGAGGTAAACGCTGTCATAAATAATGATTTTATCAACAAATTGAATTGAGCTTTCCTCAGGAAGATTTTCCGCGACGTCTTCCGGGATAGCAAGCAACTGAAAGTCACTGCCCTGCGCGATATATGCGCCCGTAATAGAACTGCAAAGCCGTTTTTCCTTTAAGCCGGAGAACAATGAGCAGGGCATAGGGCAGGGATGCCAATCGAGCTCATGAAGGCCGACTGGCGGCGAGTTAAACACAAGCGGAGGCGGCTTATCATCTTCTGGTGGGGCTACAGGTGCTTCGGATTTAGCGTCATAGCATGAAAGTGGGAACTCTCCCTCGTAAATCTCCGCAACAACAGGCGAAGGTGGGGAATAAAGAACAATTTCAATTTCTTCGGAGCCGCCCTTTTGTCCAGCATGACTTATTCTTTCGGGAAAGTCCTTCAACGCAGCACGGCTAAACTTTTTAGTTAGCTTGAGCATATCCCCAAAGGGCTCCATAATGCCGAGATAGCCCTCCTTTCCGTCTCCGTATACGGAAAGACGGACGATTTCGTCGCGCATTTCACAGTTCGCCTCAAAGCTCCAAAACAGCCCCTCGCGGGAAACCGTGATTTCACCAGCCGTTTCGCCGTTAAGAATAATGGGATAGCACCCCGCAATTTCAATTTCCATAAGACCTCCAAAAAAACATGTGATGTCGGCTCCTTGTTTGATTATATGAGTGTCGTGGCTCCTTATGATAACAAATTAGCTAATAATTATATATAAGGCAGCACCGCACAATTCCAAACACCCGTCTGCTTGCAGATTTTCCGCAATATTTCATAAAAATGCTCGTGAATACATCCAGTATTCCCTGCGCTTTTTATTTCATCTTACAAAAAATCTGACGGCGCACCCGTGCATTTGGAATTGTGCGGTGTTGCCATAAACAATTAAACAATAAAATAACTTTAGAAAGGTAATAAATTAGCGAATTAAAGTATTGACGCTTCTTATAACATGATGTATACTGTGTGCATAGGTAAATCAGCAGCAAACCGAAAGGGGAACGGCTTAAAGTGAACATCACAGATTCTACTTTAAAACGCGAGGAACGTGCAATTTATGACCTGCGCAAGCTGTATGAGCAATACGGCTATAAAAAATACAAAATGAGCAAATTCGAGGAATACGACCTCTATCTGGAGAACAAAAGCTTTCTTCCGAGCCAGCAAATAATAAGCTTTACGGACCTTAACGGAAAGCTTATGGCCCTCAAGCCCGACGTAACGCTATCAATTGCAAAAAATGCGCCGTTTAATCCTTCTGAACCGGAAAAGCTCTATTACAACGAGAATGTATACCGCACGCCTCATGGGTCAAACGAATGCAAGGAAATTATGCAGCTTGGGCTTGAATGCATAGGCGATATTGACCTATATACTCAATGCGAGATTATCCTGCTTGCTTGCAAAAGCCTTCAAATGCTCAGCGAGGACAGCCTTATGGTCGTATCACACATGGGCTTTGTGTCAGGACTGCTCGAGAGCTGTGCATTAAACCGCGCGCTTGAAGAGAAAATATTAAAATGCATAGGACATAAAAATGCTCATGAAGTGCAGCGCCTGTGCGAGGAAGCGGGACTTTCTTCGGAAAAGCGAAACGCTCTGGTTGCGCTCACCTCGCTATATGGCAATTTTGCGGAAACGCTTGACAGGGCAGAGGAATTGGTGCAAAACGAAAAAATGAGTGACTCACTCAAAGCGCTTCGCGAACTTGCGGAGGTTCTTGTATCAGAACCGGAAGGCTCGTGTTTGAAGCTGGATTTTTCGGTTATAAACGATTTGTCCTATTATAATGGACTGATATTCCAAGGCTTTATCGACGGTGTACCGAATGCGATACTTGCCGGTGGACGCTACGACAAGCTCATGGAGAAGCTTGGAAAGCAAACAAAAGCCGCCGGTTTTGCAGTATATGTCGACCAGCTTGAGCGTTGTAATCCGGAGCAGGATCGCTTTGATGTCGATGTGCTTTTGACATACGAGCCGGAGGTAGACACTTCAAAGCTGACTGCCGCGGTAAAAATGTTGACAGCAAACGGCAGAAGAGTACGAGTTCAAATGAACAAGTCTGAAAAGCTTAGATATAAGCAGCTTCTTAGATTAAGCAACGGGGGGCTTGAGATACTTGAAACAAATGATTAAAGTCGCACTTCCAAAAGGCCGTTTGGGAGAGAGTGTTTACAAATTATTCGATGAAATCGGTTACGGCTGCCCCGAGATTTTGGAAAACAGCCGCAAGCTCATATTTGAAAATGAGGAAAAAGGCGTTTGTTATTTCTGGGTAAAGCCCTCGGATGTCGCCATTTATGTGGAACACGGTGCGGCTGATGTAGGCATAGCCGGTCTTGATATTCTGCTTGAACAGGAGCCTGACGTCTTTGAGTTTTTAGACTTAGGTCTGGGAAAATGCAGAATAGCCGTCGCCGGAAAAAAAGGCGCGCTATCAGGAACCGGAAAAACCCTCCGAGTTGCGACTAAGTTTCCCAATATTGCCAAACACTATTACGCCGAGCAAAGTAGGGAGATCGAAATTATAAAGCTCAACGGTTCAATCGAGCTTGCTCCAATTGTGAACCTTTCCGATGTAATTGTCGACATAGTTGAAACGGGTAAAACTCTAAAAGAAAATGACCTTGAGGTCTTGGAGGAAATAACAGCAATCAGCGCAAGACTGATAGTTAACAAAGCCTCCTTCAGATTCAAGACAAAGCAAATTGAGGAAATGTGTGACAAAATGCGGCAACGTGTTTTATGTAATGAAAAGGGATAGAGCTCTATGATTAAGATATATGACACAGCAGAATTATCGTTAAAGGATATATTACCTCGCGAAGAGACGGGGCTCGATGTTGCCGAAGCAGTAACAGAGATTATTTCAAACGTGAGAAAAAACGGTGACACGGCGCTCAAAGAATATGGGCTTAAGTTTGACGGAGCAAGTCCGGTTTCGCTTGAGGTCACGGCCGAAGAACGCGCAGAAGCGCTAAAAAAGGTTGAACCGGAGTTCATAGAAATCTTGAAAGAAGCTGCGGAAAACATCAGAAGCTACCACAGCAGACAAGTGCAAAGCGGTTACATCATTGAAGAGAAAGACGGAATTGTATTGGGCCAAAAGGTCACGCCAATAGCTTCAGTTGGGCTTTATATCCCCGGAGGTACAGCGAGCTATCCGTCCTCTGTGCTAATGAACTGCCTTCCCGCAAAAATTGCAGGTGTTAGCCGTATAGTGATGGTGACACCGACAGACAAAGAGGGGAAGGTTAACCCGAATATTATTGCGGCGGCCGAAATTGCGGGAGTAGACAGGATTTTCAAGTGCGGCGGTGCACAGGCTGTTGCGGCACTAGCCTATGGTACTCAGAGTATTCCAAAGGTTGACAAAATTGTCGGGCCGGGGAACGCTTATGTTGCGGAAGCGAAACGTCAAGTGTTTGGAATTGTAGGCATCGATATGATAGCAGGGCCGAGTGAGGTTTTGGCGATTGCCGATGAGCAAAGTGACCCGGTGGTGCTGGCAGCCGATTTGCTTTCTCAGGCAGAGCATGATAAGCTTGCAACGGCGGTCTTGATTACCGACTCGAAAAAACTGGCGCAGAGCGTTGCTGAAGAAATTGAAGCTCAGCTCAAGAAACTCCCGCGTGAAAGCATTGCAAGAGCATCAATAGAAAACAACGGCAAAATAATTATCACCGCATCAATTGATGAGGCCATTAAAATATCGAACGAGATTGCGCCCGAACATCTCGAGCTATGCGTAGATGAACCGTTTAATTATCTCGATAAGATAATTAATGCCGGCTCAATCTTTTTGGGACGCAATTGCCCCGAGCCGCTTGGTGACTATTTTGCCGGAACAAACCACACCTTGCCGACAAACGGCACAGCAAAGTTTTCAAGCCCGCTTTCTGTTGACGATTTTATTAAAAAGTCATCATATATGTATTACACTAAAGATGCACTATATGCAGTCGGAGAAAAAATCGCTTACTTTGCGGAAAAAGAAGGGCTGCATGCCCACGCAGTCAGCGCGACTATTAGGTCAAAAAGATAAGGAAGGGTGACAGGGATGAGCAGGTTTTTAAGCGAGCGGTTTTCGCAGCTTAAAGCATATATTCCCGGTGAACAGCCGCAGGACAGAAGCTTTATAAAGCTCAATACAAACGAGTCGCCTTATCCGCCCGCACCGCAGGTTATCGAGGCACTTAATAAAAAGGAAATCAACGACCTAAGGCTTTACAGCGATCCTCAATGTAAGCTTCTGCGTGAAGCTCTTGCTCAAGCATACAGCGTGTCGTTTGAGAATATAATGGTTGGCAACGGCTCCGATGAGATACTCTCGTTTGCCTTCATGGCGTTTTGTGATAAATACATAGGAGTATCCTATCCAGATATATCTTATGGTTTCTATCCTGTATATGCCGACCTTTACGGCATCGCAAAAAACGAGCTACCCTTGAGTGAAGATTTCACAATTTATGCACCAGATTACTATAACATCGGCACAACAATAGTAATAGCAAATCCAAATGCTCCAACAGGGAATTGCTTATCCATAGAGGAAATTGAAAGGGTAGTCAAATCGAACCCTGACAATGTGGTTGTAATCGATGAAGCCTACATAGACTTTGGTGGGATTAGTTGTATTCCACTTACAGCAAAGTATGACAACTTGCTTGTCGTTCAGACCTTTTCCAAGTCACGCAGCCTTGCCGGTGCGCGTCTTGGATTTGCTGTCGGGAACAAAGACCTCATCGCTGACCTTGAGAAGCTGCGCTACTCAACAAACCCATATAATATAAACAGACTTACTCTTATTGCAGGACGGGCGGCAATAGAAGAACAATCGTATTACGATAATAACAACAGCGAAATTGTCCGTACAAGAGAATATTCGAGCGAATTGTTAAAAAAGCTCGGCTTTACGCTTACTGACTCGAAGGCGAATTTCATTTTCGCAAGTCACAATAAGCTCAACGGAAAACAACTTTATCAAGCGCTAAGAGATCATGGAATTCTCGTTCGTCATTTTGATAAGCCCAGAATATCCAACTATGTAAGGATAACAATCGGAACTAAAGAACAAATTGATTTACTGCTTATTTCATTAAAGGAGATGCTAAATTGATGCGCGAATTTGAGCTTAGCAGAAAGACTATGGAAACAGATATTGACCTTTCATTATGCCTTGAAGGCGGTCAATGCATAATTGACACTGGCTGCGGTTTTCTTGACCATATGCTAACGCTGTTTGCCAAACACGGACGCTTTGGTCTTAACATTTCCTGTGAAGGAGACAAAAATGTAGACTACCATCATACGACCGAAGATATAGGAATATGCCTTGGAACTGCCTTCGCAAAAGCACTCGGAGATAAGGCCGGAATTATCCGATACGGAGATATTATTCTTCCGATGGACGAGGCTCTTGTTCTGTGCGCCGTTGATATTTCGGGCCGTGCATACCTGAACTATGAGGTATATCCGCCAACGGAAAAGGTTGGCGAATTTGATACTGAGCTGGTGAAGGAGTTCCTTTTGGGCTTTGTTCGCACAGCCGGGATTACACTTCACCTGCAACAACTAGCCGGTGAAAACTCACACCACATTTTTGAATGTGTGTTCAAAGCCCTTGGCAGAACACTCAAAAAAGCCTGTGCCATTGACCCGAATCTAAACGGTGAAGTACCTTCAACAAAAGGGGTTTTGTGATGACAGTCATTGTTGATTACGGCGTGGGCAACTTGTTTTCGCTGAAAAGCTCGCTAGCGTTTATAGGAATTGAGTCAATAGTGAGCGGAGAAGAGAAAACGATTAGAAATGCCGATAGAATAATTCTGCCGGGAGTGGGTGCCTTTGCGGATGCCAGAGCGAAGCTCGCGCATAACGGCCTTGATGACGTTATAATTTCGGAAGCTAAAAACGGAAAGCTGCTGATGGGTATTTGCCTTGGAATGCAAATGCTTTTCGAAAGAAGCTATGAATACGGTATAACCGAAGGCCTGGGGTTAATCGGCGGAGAGGTTAAACCGATTGCACCAATTATCCCAAAGGGATATAAAGTTCCTCATATAGGCTGGAATTCTCTCCATATGAGCGACGTTGGTAAAAAGTCGCAAGTGTTTAAATACATCAACGAGGGCGATTACGTCTATTTTGTTCACTCCTTTGCAGGAATGGACTGTGATGAAAGCCTTATTGCAACGGCTGAATACGGAGCCGCTCTGACAGCGGCAGTTGCGCGTGATAACGTGTACGGCATGCAGTTTCATCCGGAAAAAAGCGGCGAAGTCGGGTTGAAAATACTAAAGGCTTTTTGCGAAATTAGTTAGTAAAAAGGTTCAAAAGCGGCGAAGTTAGGCTAAAAATATTGAAGGCATTTTGCGAATAGAAGTAGATAAAAAGGCAAGAAAAGTCAACAATATCGAAAAAGAATGCGCAAATATAGCAAGAAAACGCTTCGTTATTGATCAAAAATGCTCAATAATTAAGCAAAAATGGTACAATAATGGCCTTATTTGTACCTATTGATTGTATGTTCGAATACAAAACACTTTTCATTGGAGGCAAGTATGGATTTATTTCCTGCTATAGATTTGTGCGGAGCTAAGGCTGTTCGCCTGCTTCGCGGAGACTATAATGAGATGACGGTTTATAGCGATGCGCCGCTTGAAGTCGCCCTTGATTTTAAAAGTGCGGGCGCGGAATATCTGCATTTGGTCGACCTTGACGGGGCAAAGGACGGCGCCACTAGAAATTTTGAAGTCATCGGGAAAATTGTTGCCGACAGCGGACTGAAGGTTGAGGTTGGCGGCGGTATTCGAAATATTAATACAGTGCAGCAATACATAGATTTGGGCGTTATGCGCGTTATAATCGGTACCTCTGCCGTTACTGACCCAGGATTTTTGCTTGAGGCAATTAAGCGCTTTGGTGACAAAATTGCTGTTGCTGTCGACATTAAGAACGGGATGGTCGCAACACACGGCTGGACGCAGACGAGCACTGAGAGCTGTTTTGATTTTTGTCAAAAGCTTCAGGATATCGGTGTCAAGACTATCATTTGCACCGACATTTCGAAAGACGGAGCAATGCAAGGCGTAAATCAAGAGCTTTATGAAAATTTGACAGCGCGGTTTTCCATGGATATTATCGCTTCCGGCGGTGTGACAACGATTGATGACCTTATAAAGCTCGCGGAAACAAGGGTTCGTGGAGCAATTTTAGGAAAATCGATATATACAGGAAGCATTGACCTAAAAAGCGCTGTTGCGACTATTAATAAGGCGGTGCGCGGATGATAACAAAAAGAATAATCCCATGCTTGGATGTTCGTGACGGACGTGTCGTCAAAGGCGTAAATTTTGAGGGTTTGAACGATGTTTCCTCGCCTGTTGAGCTGGGCAGATACTATAGCGAAAACGGCGCGGACGAACTTGTGTTTTACGACATCACGGCTTCGAGTGAGGGCAGAAGCCTTTTCTCGGATATTCTTCGGAAGGTTGCGGAGCAAATATTTATTCCGCTGACAGTCGGTGGTGCAATCAACTCGGTTGAGGACTTTGACCGCGTGCTCAAATGCGGTGCTGATAAGGTGAGTGTTAATTCGGGGGCAATTCGCAATCCCAACCTTATATATCAGGCGGCGAAGAAATACGGCGACCAGTGCGTTGTGCTTTCGGCAGATGTAAAGAGGGTTGAAGGGCGTTTTACGGTTTTTGCTAAGGGCGGGCGCGAGAACACGGGACTTGATGCGCTTGAGTGGATAAAAAGTGGAGTGTCGCATGGCGCCGGTGAAATTGTTTTGAACAGCATCGACACAGACGGCGTTAAGGGCGGCTTTGACCTTGAAATGCTGGAGGCCGTGTGTGACGTGGTATCCGTTCCGGTTATCGCCTCCGGCGGTGCAGGCTGCGTGCAGGATTTTATTAGGCTGTTCAAATCACTTCCAAAGGTGGACGCGGGGCTTGCCGCTTCGATATTTCACTTTGGAGAAGTGAGAATACCTGACCTTAAAGCGGAGCTTCGCGCAAACGGTATACCCGTTAGATTATTGTGATAGGAGAGCATATATGCTTTGCATTGATGAACTGAAATTCGACGAAAAGGGACTTATCCCAGCCGTCGTGACTGATTACCTAAGCCGAAAAGTGCTCACAGTCGCTTACATGAACAGGGAAAGCCTTGAAATTTCTATTAGTGAGGGCAGAACCTGCTTCTGGTCGCGCTCACGGCAGGAGCTGTGGCGCAAGGGCGACACAAGCGGCAATATTCAGGAGATAGTCGACATTACCGCCGATTGTGACCGTGACGCGCTTGTGGTGCAGGTAAAAAAGGCGGGGCCTGCGTGTCATCTCGGAAGCGACAGCTGCTTTGTGGACAAGGTTTTTGAGAGCGACACTCTGCACGATTTTTCGCTCGAAAGTCTGTATGAGCTGATACAGGGCCGTAAGACCGAGGGGAAAGAAGGCAGCTACACCACCTATCTTTTTGAAAAGGGCTTGGACAAGATACTGAAAAAGGTTGGCGAGGAGAGCACCGAGGTCATTATTGCTGCTAAGGGTAAGGACAAAACCGAAACGATTTACGAGGTTTCCGATTTGCTGTATCATGTTATGGTGATGATGGTGGAGATGGGCATTTCCAATGAGGATATTATGAAGGAGCTTGCCTCCAGGCACGTCATTGACAAAAAGGTTAAGCAGGAAAAGATGGTCTGATAGTTAAAGCACCGCAGCTTAATTGCCGCGGTGCTTTAACTTATGAAGTGCTGAATGTGCTGTTTATGGTCTTAAAAGTGCGTACATGCAGTAATCGCAAATATTACCTCTTTTATACACTCCGTTTTTCATGATGCCCTCTAAGGTGAAACCTGCCTTTTCTAGCACTTTTCGTGAGCCTGCATTGTGGGCGAAGGGCTCGGCAAAAATTCGAACTATGTCAAATGTATTGAAAGCTTCAGCACAGAGCTTTTTTACAGCGGCGGTCATAATTCCCTTGCCCCAGTATTCCTCTGCTAACCAATATCCAAGCTCAGCTGACTTCTCGTAAACGTCGCCTGCAAGAAACACGCCGATGCTTCCGACGGCGATGCCGTCTACAGTTATCGCGCGGCACATCTGGCGTGCTTCCGAATTGTTAATACAGCTGTTGACATAGCCTTCTGCATCCCTCAAAGTATACGGATGGGGAAAAACATCCCGAAGATTGCAAGCGATTTTTTCGTTATTGGCATGATGAGCGACGCTTTCGATGTCCTGCGTTTGCCACTTCCTCAATGCAAAGTTCATGCTAGGTGCTCCCTTCGTAACGGCTAAATTTTATATACAATAGCACAAGTGTAATGAAAAAGCAACAGGCAGAGGTGGCGCAGTTGTTTTGCTAAGCGAATTCCTTCGTGCTATGGTGTGTCGTTTTTCTTTGTGGGTGCTGATGACCTACATTTCTTTATCATATTTTATACGATAGTAAACCCCATAAGCTGCTACAAACAGGTATGAAAACACCAATAGTAAAACAACAATCATATCAACATTCATTAGAGCAAACGATACCATTAGAGCGCCAAATATAAATATCATAAGGTCATAGGCTTTTGCTTTTGCACGATTGCCAATAGCAATATTGCGCTCGTCTTTTTTTTCAATTTCTATTTGTTTTTCAATGTCGGGGCTGTTTTTCAATGATCTTTTGCTTATAAGGCTTCCCATGCCATGACCAAAAATACCGCAGCCAAGTCCAATACAAACATAGGGTAATGCCCTCATAATTCCTTGCGGTTGTCCAAGAGTTTTAACAAAATACAGGCCTGATGCAAGTAATATTAAACCCAAGATTACGGAAAAGTAGTTAGTTCTATTATTCTTCTTCATACAATGTCATCTTCCTCAAAAATAAATATTTCTTCAATGCTGGTTTTGAAGTAACGAGCAATTTTGAAGGCCAATACTATTGATGGATTATATCGTCCATTTTCAAGCGAACCAATTGTTTGCCTCGAAACTTCAAGCAAGGTGGCCAATTCTTCTTGACTGACACCCTGCTGTTTTCTCAATTCCTCTAAGCGGTTTTTCATGAAGTCACCCCTTTTGCCTATGGAAAGCGAACTTTCCATAGGCGCAGTATATCACTTTTTTCATAAATGTCAAGCTAGCTTTCCATATTTTATTAAGAAATTATTTTCTGGTAGAGATTTATAAAACTCAAGGACAAACAGCTGTTCCATGATGATACAAAAAAGCAGACTTTCTATAAATTAGAAAGTCTGCTTTTGGAGCGGGCGACGAGATTCGAACTCGCTACCTCCACCTTGGCAAGGTGGCGCTCTGCCAAATGAGCTACGCCCGCATCACGCAAATTTGTGACGCAAGCATGATTATACCAAAAATAAGGCAAATGTCAAGTCAAAGCAAATTATTTTGTAAAAGAATGCTATTGCGTGGTTTAGTAAATAAACAGAGGCTTTGACAATTTGCGAATATTTGCTATACTAAGGTAACAAAATACAGGGAGTGACAATTATGGGTTTTTCCGATAAGCTTGATGAAGCACTTAAAACTTCGTGGGGCTCGCTTAGTCTGATGGATGTTCTTTCAGCGGTGCTGGTGTTCTTGGTATGCCTTGTTGTGATAACGATTATTCTGAGAGTTGTCGACCACATTCAAGCTCGCAGCAAGCTGGATAATACAATCAACAGCTTTATTCGCAGCGGAATAAAAGTGGCTTTGTGGATAATAGCAATTATAATTATTGCGGACAAGCTGGGTATCGAAACCTCATCGCTCGTTGCGCTCGTAGGTGTTGCGGGTCTCGCGCTTTCCCTTTCAATACAGGGGCTGCTGTCAAACCTTTTCAGCGGCATTACAACCCTGACAACAAAACCGTTTGTTGCCGGCGACTTTGTTGAGTTTGATGGTGTTACTGGTACGGTATCCAAAGTGGAGCTATTCTACACGACAATAACAACCGTTGAAAACAAGCTTGTATATGTGCCCAACAGCCAGGTAGCAAGCGCCAAAATCATCAATTTCACAAGAGAAACAAACAGACGCGTGGACTTGGTTTTCTCTGCTTCTTATGAAGCTTCCACAGAGGAGGTTAAGGCTGCGCTGCTTAGCGCTGCAGAAGCTGATGAGCGAGTTCTTAAGACCCCTGAACCTTTTACAGGCCTGCTGGAATACAAGCAAAGCTCAATCGAATATGCGCTTAGAGTATGGGCGAAGAAGGAAGACTGCGTTAATGTAAAGTTCGCACTTAATGAAAGCGTGAGAGAAATCTTTAAAGAACGCGGTATTGAAATGTCGTATGACCATCTTAACGTCCACATGGTGAACAGCTGAATATGCTTATTAATGCAGTAAGCTCCGGTAATACCGGAGCTTAGCTGTTTTTGAGAGAG
The DNA here is from genome assembly GCA_018053145.1 of Oscillospiraceae bacterium. Taxonomy (GTDB): domain Bacteria; phylum Bacillota; class Clostridia; order Oscillospirales; family Oscillospiraceae; genus UBA2658. Next base: position 26,738 of record JAGPMA010000011.1, read on the forward strand.
AGGATTATATTATAGAGGGGGGGGAGAAAATCAAACTTACTTAGAGGACAATTTGAGTTGGCAATCAAATTGTTTCTCTTAAGCTTGAGTACATCATAAAATATACTTTTGTACTTGTTATGAATATAATGTGAAATGTTTATGAACTTCGAATTATTTTTGAAAAACTGTTAATCATAATCAGATGTTCTTTAACCTTACTGTAAAGATGAACTCGGTAATGCCGTCGCGGCTTGTAACAGAAACGTCTTCGTTGTGGTTGTTGAGAATTGTTTTGACAATGGAAAGACCAAGTCCGACGCCGTCGCGGTCAAGGCTTCTGGATTTATCCGTCTTGTGGAAGCGATCAAATATGAAGGGCAGTTCCTGCGGCGAGATGGTTTCGCCGTGGTTTTTTATTGAGACAAAGGCTTTGCCGCCCTGTTTCCAAAGAGAGATTCCGATTGCCGTGCCGGTTTCGGAAAACTTGATGGCGTTATCTAAAAGATTATACACAACCTGAGTAATCGAATCCTCGTCACCGCGGACTGCTATGCTCTCTTCGGGGAGCTGAGCGTCAACATCGAGCCCGTTCTGGGTGATTTTGCCCTCGAAGGTCAGCAAGGTGCGCATGATGACTTCCGAAAGGTTGAAGCTTCGGCTCAATAGAGCGGGTGTGTCGACAGACTGGATTCTGCTCATTTGAAGCATTTGCCGAACTAGACGGGAAAGACGCTTCGTTTCGCTGGAGATGGTGGCAAGGTATCTGTCCTGCTCGTCCTTTGGTATCGTTCCGTCGAGAATGCCGTCCGCAAAACCGGAGATGGTGGTCATAGGCGTTTTCAGCTCATGCGAGAGGTTGGCGATAAATTCGCTTCGAAGCTGCTCGGACTTTTCCAAAGACTCCGCCATCATGTTGAAGGATTCGGTGAGCTCGCCGATTTCGTCCTCGCGCCCTTCGTCTGCAACGCGTGCGGAAAAATCACCGTGGGCAAAACGCCGCGCTGCTGCTGCCATTTCAAGAAGCGGTCCTGACTGACGCTTTGAGGTATAGTACGATAGAATGATGGCAAGAAGCATCACAACGGTTGCGGTTGTGATGAAAACCGTTGACGCCGTGCCCCAAGCATCGACTATCGCTGTGCAGTCTGAGCCGACAAATATGTATCCGACAAGGGCATTATTAGCTCCGATTACTATTGGAAGCGCAACGACATAATACGGTCGTTCATTATAGAAATTATCCAGCGTAGTGAGCTTTTGGTATTTCCCGTTTTTATAAAGAACCTCCATTATGTTGGAGCTTATCTGCTTGCCGATATAGGGAGAAATAACATCCATATCAGAGCTTGAAACGATAAGTCCCTGCACGTCGGTGATGAAAATGTCGTTTTCGGTGCTTTTTGCCAGAGAGCTGATGATAAGGCGAAGATACCAGTCGGTGAGGTCACCGTTCTGTTCACAAAACGCGGAAGCGGCCTTCGAGACCTCGGTTGCGTTGAGCGCAATGCTTTCACGCTTTTGGTTAAGCGCAAAACTACGCCCGAGAATTACAATGGAGGTTCCAAGAAGGAAAAAGCTGATGATGACTAGCATTGCCGTCATAACAAAGTTTTTGAAGTAAACACTCTTCATTTGGTATCGTTAAGCTCAAATTTGTAGCCTACTCCCCAGACAGTCTTTAATGTCCATTGCTCGGACACGCCCTCCAGCTTTTCGCGAAGGCGTTTAACGTGGACGTCAACCGTGCGGGAGTCACCGAAATAGTCGAAACCCCAGACCTCATCCAAAAGCTGATTACGGGTGTATACTCTGTTGGGTGTTGTGGCGAGATGGAACAGCAGCTCCATCTCTTTTGGCGGAGTTTCTACCTTTTTTCCGTCAACAATCAGCTCGTAGGAGTCGAGGTTGATGATAAGCTTCTCGAAGGTGAGCTTTTTTTCTCCGGATTTCTCCTCGGGCTCTGTTCTGCGCATGACAGCGTGGATACGCGCCAACAACTCCTTGATCTCGAAGGGCTTAACAATGTAGTCATCAGCACCCATTTCGAGCCCATTAACCTTGTCATAGGTTTCGCCCTTGGCGGTGAGCATGATGATGGGAACGCGAGAGGTTTCACGAACCTTGCGGCAGACCTGCCAGCCGTCCAGAACGGGGAGCATGATGTCGAGAAGAATTACGTCGGGGTTTTCTGAAAGCGCAAGGCGCACTCCGTTGCCGCCGTCCGAAGCTATGATTACGTCAAAGCCGTCCTTTTCGAGGTAGAGGCGCAGCAGCTCGGCAATATTTCCGTCGTCTTCGACTATTAAAGCTATTTTAGACATGAAAGCACGTCCTTCCGAATATGTATATACTCATTATAATAGAATTAAATTAATTATATCATTAAAGACTGTAAATAGATTAACAAAGTGTAAAAAAACTCAGTTAAATTGTGTGATTTGGCTAAAAGAAAGACGAAAAACAGTCTGTGCAAAAAACGCACAGGCTGTTTTTGGTTTAAGCCCTTGCTTTATTTCGCTAATGTGGTACAATAGCACCGCGACATTCAATTAGCAACTAATGGAGGAAATGAAATGAAAAACATCAAAAATGTTATAGTGCTGCTTTTAGTAGCGGCAATGTGCTTCGGCGTTTTAGGCGGCTGCGGAGACAAGAAGGCGGCATCCGAAACTGATACACCCGCAGTGGGAGAAAGTGCACCGGCTGAGCGTACAACACTGACTGTCGGATTTGACGCGAGCTTCCCTCCCTATGGCTATACTGACGACAGCGGCGAATATGTCGGCTTTGATCTTGACCTTGCTGCAGAAGTATGCAAAAGAAACGGTTGGGAGCTTATCAAAAAGCCCATCGACTGGGACAGCAAGGATATGGAGCTTGAAAGCGGCACGATTGACTGCATCTGGAACGGATTTACAATTAACGGACGTGAAAACGACTATGAGTGGACTGAGGCCTATGTTGATAACTCTCAGGTCATAGTAGTTGCCGCCGATTCCGGAATAGCGGATCTTGCAGGTCTTGCAGGGAAGACCGTTCTTGTTCAGGCAGACTCTTCTGCTCTTGCGGCGCTTACAGATGAAGAAAACCAAACAAATCTTGACCTTGCGGCGACCTTTGCGGCACTTACCGAGGTTCCCGACTATCTGACGGCATTCATGTCCCTTGAATCCGGCGCAGCAGACGCTGTTGCAATGGACATTGGCGTTGCTAAATATCAAATTGCACAAAACGAAGGCAAATACATAATGCTTGACCAGACAATTGCTTCCGAGCAGTACGGAGTTGGCTTCAAGCTTGGTAACAAAGAGCTTCGTGACCAGGTTCAAAAGACACTCAACGAAATGGTTGAGGATGGAACATTCATAGAAATCGCAACAAAATGGGAGCTTCAGGATGCAGTTTGCCTAGGCAAATAAGAGACTTTCGGTTTTAGTTTTATATTTTTCGGTAAGCGTGGGCGGAGAGTATTTTCCGCCCGCTTTACCTGTTTTATATCCTTTTTTTCTAAATTATGGGGGGCGGAGTATTGGACATTACCGCAATGATTTTTAGACTTGGCGAGGGAATGCTTCGCAGTGTGCTCATATTCGGATTCACTTTATTATTTTCGTTACCACTTGGACTGCTTGTCTCCTTTGGACGAATGTCTAAATGGGCGCCTTTTGCAGGTCTAAGCGAAGCAAAATGCAGCTACTCCGGAAAACTGTCGAGATTTAAGCCGATTTCGATAATTATTAAGGGCTGGATTTCCTTTTTACGGGCGGTTGCCCGCTTTAAGCCGGTTCAGTTCATTATTAAAGTTTACATTTCCATAATGCGCGGAACTCCGCTTATGCTTCAGCTAATGGTTGTATACTTCGGACCGTATTATATATTCGGTATCAAGATTTCAAGTGAGTATCAATTCTATGCTGTTATAATCGCATTTGCGATTAATTACGCCGCATATTTTGCGGAAATTTATCGCAGCGGAATTGAGTCGATGCCAAAGGGCCAATATGAAGCAGCGGAGGTTTTGGGTTACAGCAAAACCCAAACATTTTTAAAGATAATTCTGCCTCAAGTGATAAAGCGCATATTACCTCCTGTTACCAACGAGGTTATAACCCTTGTAAAGGATACATCCCTTGCCTTCGTCATCGCATATGCGGAAATGTTTACAGTTGCTAAGCAAATTGCGGCGAAGGAAAGCTCGGTTCTGCCCTTTGTCGGCGCTGCCATATTTTACTTCGCTTTTAACCTTCTCGTAGCGGTGACAATGGAAAAGACGGAAAAAAGCCTTGCGTATTACCAGTAAAGGAGGGGCAAAATGGACAGCAACACAATTTTGGAAATGCAGAATATCACAAAACAGTTTGATGACCTTAAAGTGCTGAAGGACATTTCCCTCACGGTACAGCGCGGAGAGGTGCTTGCAATTATAGGACCGTCCGGAAGCGGAAAATCAACTCTTCTTCGTTGTGCAACTCTTCTTGAGAAAATAGACACCGGAAGCATCAGCTATCTTGGGGAAAATGCAGCAAGCACGGACGAAGACGGAAGGGCAGTATATGCTTCCAAGACTGAGTTAAAGAAAATCCGTGGCTACTTCGGTTTGGTATTTCAAAACTTTAATCTCTTTCCGCACTACTCGGTTTTGAAAAATGTGACGGACGCAATAATAAATGTGCAGAAGCGCAATAAAAACGAGACTATAGCAAAGGCCAGAGCGCTGCTTAAAAAAATGGGGCTTGAGGACAAAGAAAACGCCTACCCGTTTCAGCTTTCTGGCGGTCAGCAGCAACGCGTTTCGATTGTACGCGCCATGGCGATGGAGCCGCAGATTTTGTTTTTTGACGAACCTACGAGCGCACTTGACCCCGAGCTTACGGGTGAGGTGCTTAAAGTCATCCGCAGGCTTGCAGAGGAACACATGACCATGGTGATTGTGACTCATGAGATGGCGTTTGCTCGCGCGGTTGCCGACAGAGTGATATTCATGGACGGCGGAGTAATCGTTGAACAGGGTAAGCCCGAAGATGTGCTGGGAAATCCCAGTGAGGAACGCACCAAGCAGTTTTTGGCAAGATATTCGGAAGAACAGGACTATAAATAACTCTTTTACCTGTCTTAATAATCTTTTGTATTTCATAACTACTGGAGGAACACACAAAAATGTTCCTCCTTTTTAGTTTCGAAAGTTTACAAATTTTGCTTGAATTGTTGTCCAAGCTATAATAATATAACTAACAAGATCAAAATCAATGACATAGATTATCGGTGGTTTACTATGAGAAATAAAGCTCGCGCGCTTGCGCTGGTTCTTTCTGTTTTATTTATATTATCAATATCCGGCTGTAGTACAGGGGGCAACGACAAATATCGTGTCGCTGACAAGCTTGCGCAGCAGGAGTTTTGTGTTGCCTTCCGCCTTGACGACAAAGCGGGTTTGGCAGTTATCGCGGCGCTCAAGGTTTTGCAGGATTCCGGCAAGGTAACCGAAATATCTCAAAAGTGGTTTGATGAGGATGTGTCACTCCTTAAGGGCGATTCAATGGCTATTACATTATTAGATACAGTTGAAAAACGCACATTCATTATTGGCTATGACTCGGGACGGCTGCCGTTTTCGGGAACCTCTGTTGGAGGCTCGGCTATGGGCTTTGATATCGATGTGGCAAAAGAGGTTTGCAAAACGCTAGGGTGGAAGGCGAAATTTATACCGATTGACGTTTCGCAGGCCGTTGTGGAGCTGAACTCCGGCAATGTCGACTGCGTATGGGGCGGGTTTGCCTATGACGAGAGAAACGCGGATATCAACCAGTCGCCTGTATATATGAAGAATACCATCGTTCTCGCGTCGCTCGTAAGTTCAAATGTCAGAAGCATCAGGTCGCTTTCTGGGAAAACACTGACACTGAGCGAAAACGGGTATTTCAACGCTTTGCTAGAGGACAGCGAGACTTTGACGAAAAAGCCAAAGTATATCGTCAAGGTACCAGGCGGCACGGAGGAATGCTTCAAGGCGCTTGACGACGGAGCTTGCAACGCAATTATTACTGACCTTGCGGCGCTTGATTATTACAAATAAGCCTTCCTTTGTTAGCTCCGCGGATAAAGATGCTTAGAAGATATTATCGATAAAACAAACGGACCCGACTTCTATGTCGGGTCCGTTTGATGTTTTGGTATGTTAGACAGCAGCAATCTTAGGCTTGTCGTCCACGACCGTAACGGTAATTGATGTGACCTTACCCTGACGGTTGTCGATAATCTCGGTTGCCATTGCGTCTTCGATTTCCTTTTGGATGAGGCGGCGGAGATTTCTTGCGCCGTAGGTGAGGGAATAGCTCTTTTTTGACAGGTAATCGAGCAGAGCGTCGTCATAGATAAGACTAATGCCCTTTTCGGCCATAACCGTGCGCAGCTCCTCGAGCATCAGCTTTGCGATGCCGCGGAAATTGTCCTCGCTAAGGGTGTTGAAATAGACGATTTCGTCGATACGGTTGATGAATTCGGGACGAAGGAAGTCCTTTAAGGCCTTCATTGCCTTATCCTTGCCCAAATCCGCAACAGTTCCTCCAAAACCGAGTGAGCCCTCTTTTTTGTCGCTGCCTGCGTTGGTGGTCATGATGATGACGGTGTTTTCGAAGTTGACCGTTCTGCCCTGAGCATCGGTTACTCTGCCGTCGTCAAGAATCTGCAAGAGCACATTCATTACATCGGGATGAGCTTTTTCGATTTCGTCAAATAAAACGACCGAGTAGGGCTTGCGGCGAATCTTTTCTGTGAGCTGACCGGCTTCGTCGTATCCGACGTAGCCGGGAGGAGAACCGATAATCCTTGAAACGGAGTGCTTCTCCATGAATTCGGACATATCAAGACGGATGAGCGATTCGGGGGAGTTGAATAAGTCTTCTGCAAGGCGCTTAACAAGCTCAGTTTTTCCGACGCCTGTTTTCCCGACGAAAATAAAGCTGACGGGCTTGTGCTTCGCGGACATACCCACGCGGTTGCGCTTGATTGCGGCGCAAACGGTGTCGACAGCCTCATCCTGACCGATGATGTGAGCTTTGAGGCGTGTGTGGAGCTCCGATAGCTTTGCAAACTCGTCCTCGCGAATGCTGCTGGCGGGAATTTTCGTCCAAAGCTCGATGACTCTGGCGAGGTTTTCCTCCGTCAGAGCAGGTCTGCCCTTTGCACGCAGGCGCATTTGCTCGTCTGTGAGCTGGAGACAGTGGCTGCGAATTTCGGCAAGACGGGCAAAATTACCGTCGTTTCCGCTGTCAGTCAACAGAAGCTCACGCTCCTTGTCAAGGTCGGCAAGCTCTTTGCTGATTGAGGACATACGCTCAATTTCGGGGTTTTTGAGGTTGACATCCGAGCAGGCCTCGTCAATGAGGTCAATCGCTTTATCAGGCAGAAAACGGTCTGTGATATAGCGCTCGGACATCAAAACTGCTTTGCGGCACATTTCTTCGGAAATCGAAACGCCGTGATAATCTTCGTAGTAGTGGGCGATGCCCTTCATAATTTTAACGCTGTCGTCGAGCGAAGGCTCGTTGACGGTTACTGGCTGGAAACGGCGCTCAAGCGCGGAGTCTTTTTCGATGTGCTTGCGGTATTCGGTGAAGGTGGTTGCTCCGATAACCTGGATTTCGCCTCTTGAAAGGGCGGGCTTAAGGATGTTTGCGGCGTTCATACTGCCCTCTGCATCACCGGCGCCGACAATATTGTGCACCTCGTCAATGACGAGAATTACATTGCCCTGCTTGCGGACCTCCTCAATGAGTCCCTTCATGCGGCTTTCAAACTGACCTCTGAATTGCGTTCCGGCAACCAGAGCGGTGAGGTCGAGCAACATAACCTCTTTATCGCGGAGCTTGTAAGGCACCTTACCGTCAGCAATGCGCTGAGCAAGACCCTCGGCAATCGCAGTTTTTCCGACGCCGGGCTCGCCGATGAGGCAGGGGTTGTTTTTCTGACGGCGGTTGAGGATTTGGATGACACGCTCCAGCTCTTCCTCGCGTCCAATCATGTTGTCGAGCTGACCTTCAATAGCGCGCTCGGAAAGGTTGATGCAGTAATTATTCAAGAACTTGAGCTTTGTGGAGTTGCGCGCGAATTGCTCGCGCGTTTCGCTCTTAGCTGAGCTTTTGTCGTTCTGCTCATTTGGAGGCGGAGTGGGCTGGGGGAAGGCGTTGTTCATTGGGTTAAACATACTGTCTGCCCCGAAAAGACGATTGAGATAGGGGAAGGTAGCCGTTTTTCCGGAATCGTCTTCGGAAGAATCTGCGTTTTCGGGCGCACTCATGTCCTCGCTTCCGCCGATGACTGCGGACATTTCACTTGTAATCGTGTCGAGGTCCTCATCGGAAATGCCCATTTTGGCCATAATATCATCTACCGGCTTAATATGAAGCTCGCGGGCACATTTGAGGCAAAGACCCTCATTCTTGGTTTCTCCGTTTTCGACCTTGGAAATGAAAATGACGGCCATATTCTTATTACAACGCGAGCATATGGTTGGCTGCATAAATTTATTCTCCTTGAGTTAGTTTGTGGCAGTGTCGTTCCGCTAATTATATAGACAGGAACAGCGATAAGAAATTAATTTTCAAAAAAAGGGCGGTCAGAAGCGTTTTGCTCATTATCTCTTCCGGGAGAAACGCCCCGCAAAATCTGAGAACCCATGTAATAGTCATACAAATCAGAATACCTGTTACGCCGCCGGCGATAGCGCCGCCAAGATCATTTAGTTTGTCCTTATCAGGTATTCTGAAGCTGAGGTTAAACAAATTACCCAAAACGGTGACTATAATTATTGTGAGCAGGAAAAATAAAATGAAAATAAGGCAATACGAGAGGTTTTGGCACATTACATCCACAATCGCAGTGCTTAAGGACGAGCCGTTCTGTTCGGATAAGGCTATTGCCTCATCCGCCATTTCCTTTGCTGCTGAAGTGTAGACTCCGACGTTTTTATAGCTGTTTACGCACAGGTCGTAACGTAAATCGGGATTTTGAGCAAGAGCTTCGTCGACAGACATGGAAGACGTTCCGGTGTTGAGAAGCTCGTTCATGTTTGAGCTTATTATTCCTTCGGTGCCGTCCATATATCCGCTGACAAATGGACTTAAAGCGGGCTGCACTTCGCGTGCAAAGGTGTCACCAAGAAGATCTCCCACATATAAGGATATTATTATTGCAAGTATACTTCCTATGCACATAACAAGGCCTTTTTTATAGCCGCTCCATGCGCAATAAGCAATAATTAGCAGCAGTAGCACTTCGAATGCAAGTCTCATATCTTACCTCATATCAAGCGGACAAGAACGAAAGTCCGTTTTTATTTTTTCGTACAGACAAAAGCGGTTGAACTTGTTGGTGTATGTCAGCGCAGCTCGCACTTTTCACCGTAATGTGAGGAGAGAAGAAGCACGCCGCCTTTTGGCAGCAGAACGGCAGAAACATATCCGGGAACGACATGGTTTTGTTTTTGAAGCTTAAGGTCATGGGAATACAGCGAAATATCGGAAGAACCGAGTACAAGCAGCTTTTGTCCTTGAGAAAAGATGGAAAGCGGTTCAGAAGAAAGAGGCGCTGAACCAAGCACCTTGCCTGTGCCTCCAAAGCTTTGGAGGGTTACGTCAGTTCCCGAAACGTATTTGCTGAGAACGACAGCCCGGTATTCTTCGCTGAGGGAATAGTTGGCGAGGTAGTTATCTTCAAAGCTGTAAACTGAAAGCTCCTGGGCTTTTGAACCATAAAAATGAATTGCCTTTTCGGATAGAACGCAGAAAGTTCCGCTTTTATCGAAGCTGAGCTTGAAGGCAAGCTCGTTGGGGATGGAAACGGAGCTGTACTCATCCTCGCTGTCAAAATGGAAAAGGTGAACGATCGTACCCGAAGACTCGACACACAACACGGCCAAGCTTGAGTTATCAGGTGAAACGGCGGCATCGAGTATATAACCTGAACCCGAGAACCATTCGTAAATTGAACTGAGGGTCTCGTTATAAACTGTTACGCTGCCCTTGTAGCCCGCTTCATATCCGGCAACCGCATAGTAGCCGCCGCTATTGACGGATACGGAGATGATTTCTCCGTCCCTGTCCAAATTCTTGAATTCGCCGTCTTTATAGATGCGAAGAGAATAGCCTCCGACATCGTAGACCGCGCAGCTGCTGCTGTTGGTGCATACTGCCGGATTAACCATTGAAAAAACCTCGCGCGATACCGTTTTGCCGCCGCTGTCTAGCATTTGGAGACCCGTGGAGGAGGCAACAGCAAGCTTGTCGCCCATAAGCGCAAACATCAGCTGAGAGCCTGTTTCGTATGTAAAGGGTTCGCTTTCGGAAATAATGTCCGCAATGTCCTCCGAGCCTTTGGAAAGTGAAGGAATTGGGAGCTCATCCCTGTAAAGAAAAACAAGAACGGCAAGTACTACGACAAGAATCGTGACTATTACTGCAAGGATTCTGTGGTCGTTCTTATTCTTTTTTTTTGAGTGTTTAGCACGAGCCATAAATCATACTCCACGACTATCCAGAGTATACGGCTAGAAGTCCGCAGCCTTGCATTTTACGCGGTCATTATAGCATATATTCTGAAAAATATATAGATTATCTGTTAATTAACATCAGAGGAAAGGCTAGCGCTGCATCATCTCGCCGACAGCGCCGTCGTACCAGACGCGGGACATATACAGGCCCTGAGGCGGCATGGTCGGGCCGGCGAGAGAACGGTTGCCGTCCAGAAGAAGGGCTGGAATTGCTTCGGGCTCGAGCTTGCCGAGACCTGCATAAACCAAGGTTCCCATTATCGCGCGGACCATATTATAAAGAAAGCCGTCCGCACAGATGCGCATTGATATCATATCACCCTCGGCGTCAAGCTCACACCAGAAAACTGTTCGCACAGTGGTTTTTGTTTCCGTTCCGACGCTTCTTACTGCGCGGAAATCGTGTGTGCCCTCGAAAAACTTTGCCGCCCGTTTCATGCGTTCCACATCTAAAACTGAGGGAAAAAAGCAGGCACGATTTGTCATGAACGGATTGCGGATGCGGCAGTTGTGAATTTTGTAGGTATATTCCTTTTGCCTGCAAGACAAAATGGCATTGAAATCCTCCGGCGCTTCAACCGCGTCAGTCGCCGCAATATCAAAGGGCAGCAGAGCGTTTACGGCAAGCGGTATGCGGTCGGTGGGGATGCTGCAGTCTGTTTTGAAATTTGCGCAGTAGCTAAGAGCGTGCACTCCGGCGTCTGTTCTTCCGCAGCCGACTACCTTGACGGGATGCCCGCAGATTTTTGTTAGAGCATTTTCCAGTGTTTCGGCGACAGTTACGTCCTTTTTTTGAACCTGCCAGCCGTGATAATTTGTTCCGTCGTAGGCAAGGCGCAGGGCAATGTTCCTCATAGTCCCAACCACCTTGAAAGAAAAATCATTCCTGCCAAAAAAACAAGGGAGAAAACAATTGTCAGCACATCGGAGACGGACATTTTAAGCTTTGCCATTCTTGTGCGTCCCTCGCCGCCGTGATAGCAGCGAGATTCCATTGCAATCGCAAGCTCATCGGCACGGCGAAATGCACTGACAAATAGCGGAACAAGAAGCGGAAGAAGAGCCTTTGCGCGGTCAGTCAGCTTGCCTGTTTCAAAATCGGCTCCCCGCGCTTTCTGCGCGTTTGAGATTTTGTCGGCTTCCTCTATGAGCGTTGGAATGAAGCGCAGAGCAATGCTCATCATCATCGAAAACTCATGTACGGGAACGTGCAGCTTTTTAAGAGGATTTAATAGCAGCTCCAAGCCGTCTGTCAGTGACATGGGCGTTGTGGTATAGGTGAGAAGAAATGTTCCCGAAATGAGCATCATTATTCGAAGAACCATGAAAAGAGCAATTTTTATGCCCTCGGTTGTGACGGTGAACACCCAGAAGGTAAATAGCTCGGTGCCGCCCTTTGTGTAAAACAGATTCAATATTGCCGTGAATATGATAATAAATGCAAGCGGCTTCAAGCCCTTCAGCATAGCGCTAGCTTTGATTTTTGATATGGCGACGCAAGTTACCAGAACAAGCAAAAGAATACCGTAGCTAACGTAGGATTTTGCAACGAAAAGCGCCGCAATGTAAATTATTGTGCAAATTAGCTTTGTGCGCGGGTCGAGCCTGTGGATAAAGCTGTTGCCGGGAAAATACTGACCGAGCGTTATATCCTTGAGCATTCATTACCCTCCTTTTTCAAAGAGAGTATGGCGCGGCGAAGCTGCTCAACCGTGTAGCAGCAGTCGGGAACATTGACGTTGAGCGAACGAAGCCGTGCGGCAAGGTCGGTTGACACGGGCACATCAAGCCCAATGCTTTTTAGCCTCTCCGCCTGAGAGAAAACCACCTCGGGACTTCCGTCCATGACAACATGTCCGCCTTCGAATACAATCAGCCGCTCGGCAATCCGGGCGATATCCTCCATACTGTGGGAAACCAGAATTATAGTTGCGCCGGTTGCCTTGCGGTAGTCGGAGATGTTTTTAAGGATACTTTGGCAGCCTTCCGGATCAAGCCCGGCCGTCGGCTCATCCAAAATCAGAACGCTTGGACGCATGGCGATTACGCCGGCGATTGCGACACGGCGCTTTTGCCCGCCGGAGATTTCGAGCGGTGATTTTTCAAAAAGAGCTTCAGGCACGCCGACGAAACCTGCGGCCTCGCGTACTCGCTCGTCAATTTCTGCTTTGGAGAGCTTCATGTTGCGCGGGCCGAAGGAAATGTCCTTATATACGGTGTCTTCAAAAAGCTGATATTCGGGGTATTGAAAAACAAGTCCGACTTTGAAACGCATTTCGTGCCGCAGCTTTTTGGAGGAATTTAAGTCCATGCCGTCCAGAAGGACGCTGCCGCCTGTCGGAAGCAAAAGCCCATTCAAATGCTGGACAAAGGTGGACTTTCCCGAACCGGTGTGCCCGATTAGCCCAACGAACTCTCCCTGAGCAATTTCTATATTTACATTTTCCAAAGCGACGCTTTTGAAGGGAGTGCCCACGCTGTAGATGTGCGTAAGCTCCTTCGTTTTAATGGTTGGCATTTTATTATTTTCCTCTATTTTCGAAAAGCTGACCCTAAGGGGTGCTTCCTTGAGTGTTCACTTTAAAGCGGCTGCGATTGCCTGCGCACACTCTTCCACCGTAAGAGTGCCTTCGGGGAAGGTAAAGCCCTCGTGCCTTAGCTCATAAAGAAGCTCGGCTGTGTCCGGAACTGTGAGCCCTTCGGTCTTGAGAGAATCGACATTTGAAAAGACCTCTCGCGGTGTTCCCGAGCTTACCACTTTGCCGTTTGACATTACAAATACGTGGTCGGCATCGATTGCTTCGTTCATGTGGTGGGTGATGAGCACTATTGTAATTCCGTTTTCGCGGCAAAGGCGCTTGATTGTGTCGATTACCTCATGCCGCCCTGAGGGATCAAGCATTGCTGTTGGCTCGTCGAGCACTATACAACGCGGGCGCATGGCGATTACGCCGGCGATTGCGACGCGCTGCTTCTGACCGCCGGAGAGAAGGTGCGGCGAGTGGAGACGATAATCGTACATATCGACGAGCTTGAGCGCTTCGTCAACACGGGCTCGGATTTCATCAGGAGGGAAGCCGAGATTTTCGGGAGCAAAGGCGACGTCATCTTCGACCACGGAGGCAACCATCTGGTTGTCGGGGTTTTGAAAAACCATGCCGACAGTGCGGCGAATATCGAGAAGCTTTGCTTCGTCGCGAGTGTCCATTCCGTCGACAAGAATACAGCCCTCATCGGGCGTGAGTATGCCGTTGAGGTGCTTTGCAAGAGTGGACTTTCCCGAGCCGTTGTGCCCGAGAATGACCACAAAGCTGCCTTCGATTATATCGAGTGTCGTTCCGTTGAGGACAGGGGGAAAATTTTCCTCATTGTCATAACGAAAAACAACGTCTTTTACTTGGATAATTGGTTTCATAAGTGTTCCTTTAATTTGCCTGCCAGCGACAGGAGGCACCGCAGGGCAATATTAGTCCGCTTTCCTTGACGGGAAGTCCGAGCTCGTGGCTCTGGCTGCTGCCGCCGAATTTTTTTGTGAAAACACTTTCGGAAATATACGTTAACACGGAGGGGGAAAGCCCCGTAGTGTAGGAGTTGATGATTACGAAAAGCGGGTTATCCGAAAGAGCGCCGGCGCAGAGGCAAACGAAGTCCCAAAGGTTTTCCTCAAGCTTCCAGGTTTCGCCACTCGGTCCGCGCCCGTAGGAGGGAGGATCCATGATAATTGCGTCGTATCTTTTGCCGCGGCGGATTTCGCGTTCGACAAATTTGATGCAGTCGTCGACAATCCAGCGGATAGGGGCGTTTTCGAGTCCCGAAGCGGCTGCGTTTTCCTTTGCCCACGAGACCATGCCCTTTGCCGCATCGACATGGCAGACGGAAGCTCCGGCCTTCGCGCAGGCAAGGGTTGCAGCGCCCGTGTAGGCAAAGAGGTTTAAAACGCTGATGGGGCGGTCTGCACTTTTGATTTTGCTCATGGCAAAATCCCAGTTTGTAGCCTGTTCCGGGAAAATTCCCGTGTGCTTGAAGTTCATTGGCTTGACATTGAAGGTTAATTCGCCGTAGGCTATCCTCCAACTTTCGGGAATGTCGCTTTTTTCCCAGTGACCGCCGCCCTCGGAGCTGCGGCTGTATTTTGCGGAGGGCTTGTTCCAAGCGGGATTTGTTTTTTTGGTATTCCAAATCGCCTGAGGGTCGGGGCGTACAAGAATTTGCTTTCCCCAGCGCTCAAGCTTCTGCCCGTCTGAGCAGTCGATTAGTTCGTAGTCTTTCCAATTTTCGCAAATCCACATAGAATATCCTCGCTGTGATATAAACCACCCATATTATTAGTTATTCAAAGAATTGTATCATATAATGCTATTTGGGTCAATCGTTTGTAGGCTTAATTTACGCCATGCTGCTATTGCTGCGCGCTGTCTTTTTCGGAGAGGATAGCGGCTTGTAAAACCATAGGTACAGCTTTGAAAAAAACTGTAATAAAAGTTGAAAATACTCAAAATAATTCTTGCATATTGAAAAGTGTTTATCTATAATGAAGATAGTTGACACAGGTAGACATAATGTGACGTTTACATAAAGGAGCATACTTAGGTTATGACCCGTTTTAATATAAAAAACAAAGGCGCGCAGGCCCTTTTTTTGTTGCTGATAGCTGTTTTGATATTTTTGCTTGCCTATTACGGCAGAAAGCCCGATGATTCAAATTCGCCGGCAGCTCTGCAATCCGGTGAGCCGACAGAGACAGATTCGCAGGAGGTAATCGCACCTCCGGAAGTGGTGCAGACCCCTGCTGAGGAAGCTGTGTCTCCGTCACCCTCTGAGGAGGTAACGGCACCGCCGGATTTATCGGCGCGTGAGGCGAAGGACGATGAGTTTTTCTCCGATGCCGCTTTTATGGGGAACTCACTCATGGACGGCTTCAGACTGTTTTCGGGACTTACCACCTGTGACTATTATGCGGCTACAAGCATGACCGTAGTCGGCGCAGACAGCAAGGCCTGCATCACGCTCGACAACGGTGCTTCGGGCACTCTTGTGCAAGGGGTTACGCAGAAGCCTTACGGGAAGATTTACATCCTGTTGGGAATCAACGAAATCGGCTTTGAGGTTGAAACCTTCATTGAATATTACAGCACAATGCTCGATACTATTATTGCAGCTCAGCCTGACTGTAAGATATACATTATGGGTATAACCCCTGTCAGTGCAGCGAAGTCTGCCAGCGGCGAAGTTTTTAACATGACTCGCATAACCGAGTACAATACCGCACTTCACCAGCTTGCCGCTGATAAGGGCTGTTACTATATGGACCTGGTTTCCGCACTTGCCGGACCCGATGGATATCTGCCGTCAAGCGAAACAACTGATGGAGTTCATTTCTCAACAAAGGTTTATCAGACATGGCTTGATTACGTTAGAACACATTATGCATAGATAGAGGAGCTTTTTTGCTATGAAGAGGGTTGGGTTGCTTTTGTTGGCGGCTTGTATGATTACAGGAATATTTTCGGGTTGTGTGCAGGAAGCCAAACCTGCGGTGTACGATTTGGAGGCTCTGTCCTCGCAGTTGGAGCAAAGCGGTGCGTTTTCTGATATTTTAAGCCCTGTTTCAAAGGATATAGCAAAGTCCTTCTATGGCTTCGAGGATGCTGATGTTACTGAGTGTGTAGTGCTCTGCTCAACGGGTGCAACAACCGAGGAAATCGCACTTTTTAAATGCGCAACCGAGGAAGCTGCAACAAAGCTGAAAGCCAGCGCAGACAAGAGAGTTCAGACACAAAAAGAAACTTATGAATCTTATGCTCCAGCGGAACCTCCGAAGCTTGATGACGCGATTGTTACACAGAATGGGCTATACGTGTTCTACATTGTTTCCGCCGATTATACTAAAGCACAGGCTGTGATTGACACCCAGAACAAATAAATTGTAACTAAATAGCAACGCCGCACTCGTTATAACGGGTGCGGCGTTTTTCTGTTCGGCTGCTATAGACTTCGCGTATTCGATGCTATTTCTCTTGCGCGATACCCTCCTCGTCTAAAGCGCTCTTGCCATAGCGTTTTTTGACGCATTCGGTTAGAAGATATTCAATCTGACCGTTCACCGAGCGAAAATCATCATCCGCCCATGCCGCAAGCTTTGCATAGAGTGAGGGCGAAAGCCGCAGAGGAACCTGTTTTTTTGACTTATCATTCTTTTCCATAAAAATTAATAGATTGAACCGCTGTTGACTATCGGCTGGGCTTCCTTGTTTCCGCATAGAACTACCAGAAGGTTGGACACCATTTGAGCCTTACGCTCATCGTCAAGCTCAACGATTTCGTCGTCACTAAGCTTATGCAGGGCCATCTGAACCATTCCGACTGCGCCCTCAACGATTAGCTTGCGAGCGTCGATGATTGCGCTTGCCTGCTGACGCTGGAGCATTGCCGCAGCAATTTCGGGCGCGTAGGCGAGATGCGTAATACGGGTTTCAACAATTTCAAGCCCCGCGTCCTCGACCTTTGTCTGAAGGGCTTCCTTGAGCTTTTGAGCGACCTCCTGACTGCTTCCGCGAAGTGACATCTCGTCGGAGGAATCGTCCTCGGTCCAAATGTCGTAGGGGTACATACGGACAATATTTCTAAGGGAGCTGTCCGCTTGAATGGAAAGAAACTCTATGTAATTGTCGACGTTGAAAACAGCTTTTGCGGCGTTTACGACACGCCAGATTACGACAACGCCAATTTCGATGGGGTTACCGAGCTTGTCATTGACCTTTTGACGGTCGTTGTTAAGCGTCATTACTTTAAGGGAAACAGCTTTACCGGCGGCTGTGTCTGTTTTTTCGGACTTATCTGAGTGCTGCTTTTGCTTTTGAGCGGCTTCGGCAGCGGTTGACTTGGTGGGATTAACTGCCGAAACAAAGGGGTTGACATAGTAGAAGCCGGCACCCTCAAGCGTGCCGTAATACTTGCCGAAAAGCGTTAGTACAAGAGCCTCGTTTGGCTTGAGTATTTTTAGTCCGGCATAGAGAATGGGGCAGACAATGAAGCCGAAAACTGAGCATATTCCGATAAGCCAGCCACCGAGTGCATTGCCGGCCACTACACTAGCGCCGAAAATAACGCCGAAAATGCAGGCGAAGATTACAAGTGTGTTTAGTATCAGCATTGCCATACCGTTTGGTGCTTTTATCTTTTTTTGCTCTGAAAATAGTTCTGTGTTACTCATATAATGACCTCCGTTAATTTTATTTGGCTGGATTGTTAGTAATTAAAATGATATCATAATAATATCACTAATTTTCCAATTGTCAATATACTCATAAAGAAATATGTGCAGAAATCCGAAGGATTTCTGCACATATAGTTAGTTATTAAGCTTGATTAATCAGGCGTTTTTGCGAGCAGCAAATTTGCGCTGGCAAAGCTTTACGACCTCGACTATCGGGATGATTGCAAAGGCGAGGGCAAGGGCAACCCCGTATTCGGAGAGGTTGATATGCTCGAAGCCAAAGGCGTTGGAGAGGAAGGGAACATACAAAACGGCAGTTGTGAGAACAAGACTTGCAAGTCCGGCAAGTATCAGAACGACATTCTGCTTTTTGAGAGAGAAGAGGCTGCCGCGCTGTGAACGCATGTTGAAGCTGTGGAAAATTTCGGCCATGCTCATTGTGAGAAACGCCATTGTTATGCCGTCTGCACTTTGCAATGAAGCCCAGCTGCCGCCTTCCATCATGTGACCGATAAAGTATGCCGCAAGGGTGAGAATGGTAACAATCAAACCTTGATAAGCTACGTCAACGCCGACACCGCCTGCGAAAACTCCATCGGTTGAAGGACGGGGCTTGCGGCGCATAATGTTTGGTTCTTCGCTCTCAAGACCTAACGCAAGGGCGGGGAAACAGTCTGTGACAAGGTTAATCCACAGAAGATGAACCGGCTTTAGTATGGTGAAGCCGAGAAGGGTTGCAACGAAGATGCTCATAACCTCGCTCATGTTAGAGCTTAGAAGGAACTGAATTGCCTTGCGGATGTTGTCGTAGATTCTTCTGCCTTCCTTGACCGCACCGACTATAGTTGCAAAGTTGTCGTCTGCAAGAACCATATCGGCAACGTTTTTGGTGACGTCTGTTCCTGTGATACCCATTCCGACGCCGATGTCCGCGGATTTTATGCTGGGGGCGTCGTTAACACCGTCGCCTGTCATGGCGGTGATGTAGCCGGCCTTGCGCCAAGCGTTTACTATGCGAACCTTGTGCTCGGGCTGAACACGGGCATAGACGGAAATGTCGCGGAAACGGCGTTCAAACTCTGCATCGTCCATTTCGGAAATCTGCGAGCCTGAAACGGCAATGTCGCCCTCGGCAAGGATACCAAGCTCTCTGGCGATTGCACTTGCGGTGTCTATATGGTCGCCGGTTATCATGATGGGGCGAATTCCGGCGGAGCGGCACTGCTCGATAGCATCCTTGACCTCGGGACGGACAGGGTCTATCATGCCAGTCAAACCAACGAAGCAAAGCTCTTTTTCCAAATCGGAGGGAGCAAAGCTCTTCGGTTCGGAGGTATGAGGCTTGAGGGCGACAGCGAGCACACGAAGCGCTTTGTTTGCCATTTTTTTGTTTTCGGCAACGATTGCGGCTCTGGCCTCATCTGTCAAAGGAACGGCCTTGCCGTTCTGGAGATAGGTTGTGCAAACACGCAGAACCTCATCGGGAGCGCCCTTGGTGTATTGGACTATGGCGGTTTCGGTTTTGTGAACCGTACTCATCATTTTGCGTACGCTATCAAAAGGAGCTTCACCGATTCTCGGTTCGTCCTCGGTTAGGTCATATTTCATTAGCCCTATGGATTTTGCCCAGTAGACAAGTGCGTTTTCGGTGGGCTCACCGGTGACTGTGCCGTCTGTATCAAGCTCGGCATCGCAGCACAGAGCCATAGCTGTTGCAAGAAGCTTTTGATTTTCGCCGTAATACTCAACTACGGTCATTTTGTTTTGGGTCAAGGTACCTGTTTTATCGGAACAGATTATCTGCGCGCAGCCGAGTGTTTCTACAGCTGTCAGCTTGCGGATAATCGCGTTTTTCTTGCTCATATTGGTGACGCCGATGGAAAGAACGATTGTAACAACAGCGACAAGACCTTCGGGGATTGCTGCAACCGCAAGGCTGACAGCTATCATAAAGCTATCCAGAACGACTTTTCCGGAAAGTCCGCCCGCTTCAAGCAGGCTGATGCCGAAAATGACAACACAGATTCCGAGAACAAGGAAGGTGAGGATTTTGCTAAGCTGAGCAAGCTTTTTCTGCAAGGGAGTAAGCCCTGCTTCGGCTTTGCTGAGAGCGTCTGCAATTTTACCCATTTCTGTATCCATGCCGCTGCCGGTGATGACAGCTGAGCCGCGGCCATATACAACGACGCTGCCCATATATACCATGTTTTTGCGGTCGCCAAGTGGGATGTCGCTGCTGTCGCTGAGGTTTAGCAGGTCTACATACTTGTCGACAGGGACGCTTTCGCCGGTGAGCGCGGCTTCCTCGATTTTCATGCTGTTTGATTCGATAATGCGTCCGTCTGCGGGAACGGCATCGCCGGACTCAAGAATAATTACATCGCCGACAACAAGATTTTCACTTTTAGTTATAGTGATTTTTCCGTCGCGAAGAACCTTGCTGGTTGCGGAAGCCATTTCCTGCAAGGCTTCCAGCGCCTTTTCAGCCTTGTTTTCCTGATAAACACCCAAAACGGCGTTTACGATGACGACAAACATGATGATGAAAACATCGGCCATGCCCTCGCCGCTTACCGAGGAGGTAACTGCTGAAATGATGGCCGCGGCAATTAGGATGATAATCATTGGGTCTGCCATCTGCTTAAAGAAACGCTTTATAAGAGAGTCTTTTTTGCCCTCGGCAAGCTTATTTTTGCCGTTTTCATCAAGCCGCTTTTCGGCTTCCTGGGAGGACAAGCCCCCGCGCGAGCTTTTTGTTTCGACCAGTACGTCGTCGATCTCGCTGCAATAATACTTCATTAGTACGCCTCCAAATTATTTGTTGAAAACCAAGGTGCCAATCGCATTACTTAAAAAAAGACCCATGGACAGGCACCGCCTATCCATGAGTCTGGTCATTTAATACAAGCCAGGCAGATTAACCGCCATGTATGTTGACTTGAACCGCTTGTTAAGCGCTGACTACTCCCCCACGGAGATTAGGAATATATTAGCACCCTTTGGGTGCTTTGTCAAGACAAGCACAGGCGGTGTTTTATTTGGAAAAGCATTAGAATCGGTAATTCGCCTGAACGCTGAGGGCGTGCTGCTGCGCGTTCGCAAGTGCTCCGGGTGAAAAGTATTTATTAAGCAGAGCTTTAATGCCGTAATTGTTTTTGTTGACGAGAATGGCGGGGATTGTGGTGTCTTCAATCGGATAATCCACAGCGCTAAGCGGGAGGGGAATTAAATTGGTGTTATTTTTAAACCATTTTTCGTTACGGATTACCATGCAGTCCACAGCGCGAGTGTGCAGAATTTCGACTGCGCCCTCAAGGGGCATTTTTACGAATTCGACGTTTTTACCCTTGCACATCGCTTTTGAGAGCTGAAGCTGGTCAATGGTTTCGGGGTCGACGCCGACCTTCATGCCGTCACAGATTTCGGTGGCCTTGTTGTCCAGAAAAATCAGACAATAGGGTTCCGCATAGCGGCAAGTCGGGAGAGTAAACAGCAGCTCAACATTGTCATCAGCGGAAAGTATGTACTCCGCGGTTGCAACCGATGTGATTATATAATCGAAGAAACCCTTTGAAAGCATTGACCAGCGGTTTGAAGCACCGCTGACATATGCTACAGACGAATACAAGGGTAATTTCTGGCTATCGGCATACAACGCCGTTGCAAGGCTTCGGAAAATGTCGTTGAACGGTATCGGCATGGCTCCGACAAGAGGGTCCCAGTGCGTGTGCAGACTGAGTTTTTCATAATCGATTTTAGTAAGTAATGTACCTAGTTTGCCGCTGCGATTAAGGGAAATACAGCCCTCGTCCTCAAGCAGAGAAATTGAGTTTTGAACAACGCCGCGGGAAACGGAAAACACTTCTGTATAATCAATAATTGTGGGCAGACGGTCGCCGGCAGCAAGAGACATTATATCGCGCGCAAGATTTGTTGTTACTGAACCATGCTTGTTAAAAATCTTCTTATCCATATATGCTCCTTGAATAAAGCTTTATATGTGTTTTATATTACAGCATATTGTTGGGATTGAGAAGACTTTTTTTGTCGAAAAACTGTTTAATTGCTTTTGCTGTGCTGAGACGCTCCTCGGTTAACAGACAAAGAAAGCCCTTTTTTGTCTTGCCGATACCGTTTTCCCATGTTACGCAGCTGTCTTCTGCCACGAGAGAAAGAAGCATATCTGAGATTAATTTCTTGCCTTTTTCATATTCTGCATAATTTTTTGGAGTAATATTCATATGCAGGCGGTTTGCGTGCAGGTGTCCGAAAACAGCACCCGTTAGGCCGTTTTCCGAAAGCAACGCGCTGTAAAGCTTTTCGGCCTCGTTTATGGGCAAGGAGGGGGTTTCAAGGTCTGTAGCAAGCTTGGCGATACGGGAATCCGTTTGGCGTGCCTTGTCGATTTCATAGTTGAGCGCCTCAGGTACTGCATGGCGCAGTGCTCTGAATTTTGAAATTTCTTCGCTACCGCTTGCCGCCCAGGTATCCGTTTCATCACCGCCACAGGAGGAAAAAAGCTCAAGCAAGGCCGCAAGTTGGGCTTCTGTTTCATCGGCTGAGCTGCCCTCCAGTTCAATATAAATCGCGCTGTTTGCACTTGAAGGAAAGTCGGGCAGTGACGACAGCTGAGTAAGTTGCTTTTTATATTCGTTTACAAGCGTCATTGAAGCGCTGTCAAGATATTCCACTGCGGCAAGGCTTACGGAGTTTGTGCTTTGATTATCAAAAAGCGAAATTGACTTATCGGAAAAGCCGAAGGCAGCTTGCTTGTTTTCGAAGAAAAACAAGGTGCCCCAAAGCTCTTGGGCGGGCTTCTTTAGCTCAAGCTCAAACTGGGTAACAACGGCAAGCATGCCCTCGCTTCCGCCGAGCACGTCAATTAAGTCGCTGCCCGAATGTGCGAATGCCAAACCCTTTGCGTTGCAGCCGATTTCGGGGAGATTGTCGATTTCAAGGCGCCCGAGTTCGGGAACGTTGCAGCCGTGTTCGTCGAAAACGTATTCGCCGCGTTTGATTTGAGCGACTGCGCCATTAGGGAAAAGAGCTGTAAGCGAACTGACAGCTCCGACAACATCACCGTGGAGCTGAGAATTAATACCCTTGGCGTTGCAGGAGAACATTCCGCCAAAGCTTGCAAGCTTTTCGGAGGGATTGGGCATAAAGGTGTATCCGCAAAGCTTGGTGAAGTGTTGGGTGCAATAGGTGAGCAGCTCCGAAAGCGTGACTCCGCATTCAAGGGTTACAAAATACCGCTCGCCGTCTTTTCTGTGGCCGATTATTTTGTTTAGCCTTTCGGTGGAGATTACATGACCGCCAGACGGTACTGCGCAGCCGCAGATACCAGTCATTGCGCCCTGCATGGTTATTGGTATTGCCTGTTCCAGCATTGAGCGTGCTATGCTTTGCAGTTCTTCAACCGCGGTGGGCACAGAAAATGTTTCGCAAGAACCTGTCATTCGCGATTCGTCACGCAGGCGAGCTGCGGATAAATCGGACA
>JAGPMA010000083.1 GCA_018053145.1 Oscillospiraceae bacterium
ATGAGTTTAACAAAAAGGTCGAAACTGGGATACTGACCTTTGTTCTCAATATTCATAATGGTACGGGAGTCACGGTCTACTAATTCCGCAACATAGGCTTGTGTCCAGCCCTTTTCTTCTCTGGCTCGTTTGAGAGCCGCTCCGAGGCCGTGAAAGTCAAACCTTCTTTCATCTTGGTTCATTCTCATATCACCCTATATCATTCTACATTTCGGGTTGAATTATGAGAATGTAATGAGATTTTACATTAAGTATTATTTTATTTCGCATCCGTGTAGGCTCTAACTTGTATTATTCGAGGTAGAGAACTATAATATATCCTGTGGAGGTGCGAAATGGACTATATGACATTGAAAGAGGCTGCCGAAAAGTGGGGCGTGACACCTCGTAGGGTAAATTATTATTGTGCCGGAGGGCGTATCCTCGGCGCTGTGAAAATGGCCGGTGTTTGGCTGCTCCCTAAAACTGCGGAGAAGCCTATGGATGCTCGTACAAAAGACTTTCGGAAAATAGATAAATAATTGAAAAAGGATTGCTATATTTGCTGTTAGGAGGTGAGCATAATGAATGCAAAGATACTGATTGCTGACGATGAAAGCGATATTGTTTCTATGCTCGGCAGCTTTTTTGAAAGCAAGGGCTTTCGTGTCTTGCCTGCTTCCAATGGTGCAGAAGCACTAAAGCAAGTGGAAAAACAACCGGATATTATTTTGCTTGACATCAATATGCCCGGAACGGACGGGTTAGAGGTTTGCAAGCGTATCCGCGATCACATATCCTGCCCAATCCTTTTTCTGACTGCCCGAATCGAAGATACAGATAAGGTAAACGGCTTTGCTGTTGGCGGCGACGATTACATTGTGAAGCCCTTTTCACTTATGGAACTTGAAGCGCGGGTGTGCGCTCATCTGCGCCGGGAAGCGCGACACAACTTTGAAGCGCAAGTCAAGTTTTCCGGTGATTTGACGATTGACTATTCGGAACGTTGCTTGTTCTTTGGCGATAAGCGTGTCGGTCTTGCAAAAAAGGAATTTGATATTGTGGAACTGCTTTCTCAAAATCCGGGACAGGTCTTTGATAAAGAACGGATTTATGAGCGTATTTGGGGTTATGACAGCGAGGGCGACAGCAGCGTTGTGGCAGAGCATATCCGCAGGATACGAACAAAGATTGCGGCATATACAGACCGGGTATATATTGAAACAGTTTGGGGGTGCGGATATAAATGGTTAAAATAATGCGACCCGTACAAAATTTATCTCTGCGTAAAAGTCTTGTACTCTATATTGTTCTCTTTGTTATGTTCGCTCTTGCCCTATCAATTATGACTGCTTCTGTATGTGAAACTGTCGCCGATAAAATCAATGAAAAGTACCCTAATACTGGCGAAAAATACTACTTGACGAATGAACAGGGGGAACGTTTGGGAGAAGGGACTTATATTTATAAGGAGCTGCCTGTCTTGAACGAACAAGACGAACAATTGCTTGCTATATTAGATTTGTTGCCAACCGTTACACCCCCTATTTATTCTGCATTCTGTATCATAGCGGCTGCGCTATTGTTTTACAAAAATAAACTGAAAAAACCGCTTGCTGAACTGCGGGCGGCTTCTGAAAAAATAGCGAACAATGATTTGGACTTTTCAATCGACTATGACAGCAACGATGAATTGGGGCAGCTTTGCGCGTCCTTTGAAATCATGCGGACAACCCTTGCGGATAATTTCTCTAAAATGTGGCGGCAAGTTGAAGAAAGAAAAGCACTCAACGCCGCTTTTGCTCACGATTTGCGTACCCCTCTGACGGTACTAAAAGGCTATAATGAAATGCTGCAAGCCAGCGACAATTCCCAAACGAGGGAAACCGCCGCCACAATGGGAAAGCATATTTCCCGTATGGAAAACTATGTGAGCAGTATGAGCAATCTTAGGCGTATGGAAGATACGCAGCCGGATTACAAGTTGATTGACTTGCAACCGTTGGTATCTTCTTTATATGACAGCGCAAAAATCGTTTGTACGAAAAACGGAAAAGAGTTGATTTTACAAAATGACATCCCTATTTTGCAGCTATCTCTTGACAGTGCATTTATCTCACAGGTATGCAACAACTTGATTTCTAATGCTGTGCGGTATGCCCGTACTTTGGTAACAATATCTTTCGCCTTGCATGACAACGGTTTGCTGCTTTCCGTATCGGACGATGGGAATGGTTTTGATAAAGACAGCCTACAAAAAGCCGCAAATCCGTACTTCACAGGGGAAAGCAACCATTCCGAGCATTTCGGACTTGGGTTATATATTTGTAAGCTACTTTGTGAACACCATAACGGTTATCTGAGGATTGAAAATACCGAAGTGGGAGCAAAAGTTTCCGCCTTCTTCAAAACTCCTGTCTTGTAGATAAAAAATAGATATTTACCCGCTATACTCTCCATGAAAACACATGGAGAGTATTTTATTGCTCCCTATGGAGAAAGGAGCTTTTTTATGGAATTAAAGACAGTTGGACTGACAAAAAAGTTCGGTTCCAAAATCGCCGTAGACGATTTGAATATTACTCTGGCTAATGGTGTCTACGGCTTGCTGGGCGCAAATGGCGCAGGAAAAACAACGCTAATGCGGCTGCTTTGCAATATCCAAAATCCCACTTCCGGAAAAATACTGTTGAATGGGAAAAATGCTGTTGGGCTGGGTGAACGCTATCGAAGCCTCTTGGGCTACTTGCCCCAGCACTTCGGATATTACCCGGACTTTTCAGCGTTTGACTTCCTGCTATATGTTTCTGCCCTAAAAGGCTTGGACGAGAAGGCAGCGCGGAAGAAATCAAAAGAACTGCTGGAAGCGGTAGATTTATCAAAGGAAAGTAAGCACAAAATCAAAACTTTTTCGGGAGGCATGAAACAGCGTTTAGGGATTGCACAAGCCATGCTCAATGATCCCCGCATTTTGATTTTAGACGAGCCGACGGCGGGGCTTGACCCGAAAGAGCGCGTCCGTTTCCGCAATTTGATTAGTGCCTTTTCCAAAGACCGCATTGTAATCCTGTCTACGCATATTGTTTCCGATGTGGAGTTTATCGCGGAGGAAATCATTATGATGAAGTCCGGGCAAATCATTCATTTTGGAAATCCGCAGGAGATTACTTCTGAAATCAACGGTCAAGTATGGGAATGTACGGTTCCGACTGCCTATGCGGAAAAATACGCGGCTTCCTATAATACAAGCAATCTGCGGAATACCAGCGAAAACCAGACAATCCTGCGGATTGTTGGAGATCGTCCGCCGATGGAAAATGCAGTAAGGGTACAGCCTACTTTGGAAGATTTGTACCTGTTCTATTTCAAAGGAGGCTGTGAAGAATGAAAAAACTAATTTATTTTGAACTGCGGAAGATTTTTTCCAAGCGTTTATCTATGGTTACCCTTATCGGGATACTTCTATTCTCTGCTTTGCTTTCTTTTTCCACCTATCAAAACAAATACGCTTTTGACCAGAACGCCGGTGAAGGTTCCGGCAAAGCAGCAGTAGAAATCGACAAGGAAATCGCAGCAAAGTATGAAGGAATCCTGACCGATGAAAAAGTGCGACAAATGATGTCTGATTTTGCGCCGACATCAGATTTGCATGGGTTGAATGCGGCCTATATTTACCAAAACGCCATGCAATCCGCAGCCTTTTCACGATTTTCAGATCTGAACGGAAATTGGAACGGATTGAGTGTTTCCGATGTGTTCGGTAATGAAGAAATCAAAATTGGCTATGTAGATGGTTGGCTTTCAACAAGTAAAAACATGGTGCGGGTTTTTATCGCGCTTGCTCTTGCGGTTATCATCATGCTTGCTCCGATTTTCTCCGGCGAGTATGAAGGCGTTGACAATATCATATTGACAAGCAAATACGGAAAAACCAAATGTGCTACTGCAAAGGTAGTAGCTGGCATTCTCACCGCCATTCTCACCACTGCGCTGATAGTAGCTTTTAACTTATTTCTTGCGCGTGCTTTTTACGGAACGGAAGGATTGAATTGCAGTATTCTATTTGCTCCCAGCGAATATGTTGAAGCATTTATCCCTTTTAATATCACCTGTGGGACGCTGCTCAAATATCAAATCCTGTTGGCATTTACCTGTACCATCAGCGTTACAGGAATTACATTGTTGATGTCTGCAATCAGTAAAAATCAGATTGTAGCTTTGGTTGCGGCAATGGCAATTTTTCTGTTCCCGGTTTTGCTGCCGATCCCGGAAACAAATCCATTGTTCCGATTGGTCGGGCTTCTTCCTGTCTACCATGTTCTGGCTGTTTCGCTTCTATCGGTGGAACAAATGAGCAACGGTATGCTGTATGCGATATGGGCAATCCCAACGGCATTGATCTTTTTGGGAATTGGCGCTGGTTTTTCTCGCCATATATTTGCGAAGCACCAAGTTTCATAAATATGGAATAATCTGCCGCACGACGGCAAAAGAAAAAAAGCCGTCGTAAAGCAGACACATTCACACGCCCATGAAGCGGTGGCTTTGATTTTCAGAGCCGCCGTTTCTTTTCGTCTATCCTAAACCAACGACGACCTAACACCGTGTAAATCCACGGCGGCATATAGGAGGATTGCCGCCGTGTCTATTTTTGCCTTTTTTCATAGTACCCATGACCTACATCAGTTAAAAAAAGCATAGCTCCGCCTCCGGGTTATTCCGGCTATGTATGCGAAATTTGTTGGAACCTTAATTGTTATGTCATTTCATGCGTCCGTGTGGCTTCATGCCGCCCGGGCGCTTTTGTGTTCTTATGGGGCTGCTTCGGGTCATGTTGGCCCGAAGTCATTCCCCAGTGTCGCTCCCCGCCGCCTTCGTTTCGGTCACTCGTCAACCAACAACCGAAACGGAGGTCAATATGGCTATTATCAATTTGCGGGACTATTACCCATTCTATACATCGGATTGCTTCATGGAAGTATCGGA
>JAGPMA010000043.1 GCA_018053145.1 Oscillospiraceae bacterium
GCCTCATTCTTTGAGTCGGCAAGTCCGAGCAGTTTTTCATGGTACTTCTCGTAGGTGTTGGCCATTAGCGAAATCTCCTTTCAAGCTCAAGGAGCAGCTTTTTATTATCAAGTCCCCCACCGTAACCACCCAGACCTCCGTCCGCCGCGATAACCCTGTGGCAGGGTATGATTATCGAAATGGGGTTGTTGTGATTTGCCTGCCCGATTGCTCGAAAGCCCTTGGGGCAGTTTATGCTCTGCGCAATGTCCTTATAGCTTCTCGTTTCGCCATAGGGTATTTTCATAAGCGCCGCCCAGACTTTTTTTTGAAAGTCCGTGCCCTGTACTTCAAGAGGCAGGTCAAAGCTTCGGCGTTTCCCTGCAAAATATTCGAATAATTGAGCTGCCGCAAGATTGCTTAGCGGAGAGGGCGTGCCGTTCCCCTTTTCATCGGTAAATAGTACATATCGAATTGCCGTATCGGAAAATCCGATTTTAAGTCTGCCGCAGGGAAAATCATAAAGCGCGAAGTTAGAGTTTTTCATAAAGCTCCCTTACATATTATAAGTATCTACCGGTTCCCGGGAATAGCGCGTGCGATTCAAAAATCATAATCAGAACGAAAACCACTAGCAGCAGGAACAGGGCCCAACCAATAACCTTGCCCGCGCCGTATTTAATGTCGATTTTTTGATTTACTAGTAAAACCATCGCGATTAGAATTGCAAGCAGGATAATTGCTTCAATAAGCATTATTTTTGCATTGAAACCAACTGTTGTGTCTATGCAGTAAGCGGACACATACTTGTCTATTTCGCTTTCATCTGTTGTGCCCAATGCCTTTCCGCAAACCTGATATAGTTCATCCTGAACCTCTTCATCAAGCCTTTTAATCTCACCCTTGCAGCTAACAACACCGCCTTGCTGTGACAATTCCAGTTCATCAAGCGGCTTAAATAAGCTTTTGCCAACATGAAGGCTAATATAACGGCCATCATTGCCAAAAGGCACAAGGTAATATCCGCTTTCTCCCACCGGTATTATGTAATTGATTTTGTTTTTTACGATAAGATAGCAGCCCAAGGTTTCCTTAACGTCATAGTGAACGAACACGCCCTCACTTGTTTCAACACTTGAAACGGTGTTAAAATCATCTGTTGTACTACCTAGCTGCAACAAAGCAACTATACCGGAGACCAGCCAATAAAGCGATAATCCGACGAAAATGAATAAAACAATTATTGTTTTTGTACCACTGCTTGATTTACTAAACATTTAGCTAATCCCCTGTTTTTTTCTTCAAGTTATAATGCGCACTCAGTTCCTTTAACTTCGATTTCGGCCTGTGCTTTCTCCATGCTTGAAACATGCAGCGCGGTTGTCGTGTTGACCGCCGCCGCATGGTCGATTATTGCGAAAACAGCCTTTTCCAGTTCGCTGCCTCTTGTATAATTCGCTTTAAGAACATAATCCACTCGTTCATTAATGAGGAGATTGTTGACTTTTTCCTTGCTGTCCTGATAGACGGCAATCGAGTGCCCGCCATAGGTCCTTACGAGCTTCATGCAAGGGACATCTGTAAGTCCGTCACCGATATAGACCATGTTGCGGAAGGGCACTCTCCGTTTATCCTCGGGCATAAACTCATTAAGGGCATCATTTTCGGTTACGTCCAAAACGCCCTTATTAATTCTGAATAAAAACTGCGTTTTACTTGTGTAATTGACCGCCATAGCAGGCCAGCACGGCACACCGTCTTCATCGTAGCAGTATTCAGCGGCGTATATTCTTTCAAAGTTTTCGGCAATGCTTGTTCCTTCGATGATTTCCTTCAGTCCGGAGGAGATTATGTAGTGCTCAGCCTTCATTGCATGTCTTTCGGCGTAATCGTCAATCCTTTTGAACCAAGTTTTGACACCTTCAAAAAGCTCAACGCCCTTCCCCAGCTTTCGCAGTTCTTCACGAGTGAAAAGAATCTTACCCTTTGCCTTTTTCAGCATAACATACATATAGGCAAGAATTTGATCCATGTTGTTCTCCAGCATGGTTTTTTTACACTCACCCCAAAAGTCGTCTTTCGTCATTTTTATACCCGGAATAAACGCGTACTCCTGCATATCTTTTGGTGAAAGAGTTCTGTCGAAATCATATAGCAAGGCAAATATCGGCTTTTCCTGCATGGATTCAACCTCCCTAAGCAAATTATCTCATAGAATTATTAAAGCATCCCATCTCTGCAGGCAAGAACAAACTCCAGCGGATGCATTGTTATCCCCGATGTTTCCTCCGGCGTTTTGCCCTCACTGAGGCAGCGCCTTACAATTACCGGCATGGACTCCCCTATTTCGATTATATGTCCGTCTGGGTCGAATATTTTTATTGACCACTGCTGCCAGTCAAATTTTACCGGCGGATGGATTTTTTCAACTTCAGGGAAGGAATTAAGCTTTTCCATAAAGGCTTCAAAGTCGTCCACCTCGAAATACAGCTCCATGTTGTAGCATTTCTCGTATGATGGCTCCTCCGGCAAAC
This sequence comes from Oscillospiraceae bacterium, assembly GCA_018053145.1. Lineage (GTDB taxonomy): Bacteria > Bacillota > Clostridia > Oscillospirales > Oscillospiraceae > UBA2658. The sequence continues at coordinate 2,514 of JAGPMA010000043.1, forward strand.
GTCCTATCCGTGCAAAGTCCTCCTGAATAGAAAAGCCGCCGCTAAAGGTAACATTTTCTCCGAAGTCGAGAACTACCTCCTGCCCAAAAAGCTCAGCATAGAATTTCTTTGAAATTTCTACGCTTTTTACAGCAATTAGAGGTGCTTTATATTCTAATTTCATTGCATTTCCCACCTTTTTTCATTTTGGTATTCTGACTATTATATACTAATTCGGCTATTATTCAATATAATTTTGTATCAAGGAAGTAAATACGGCTTTCTCTCTGGGCATATACTAGTATCTTTATAGCTCCCGTCCGTAAACCTCCGTATAAGTCAGCTTGCCAGAAATTCTCTCCGATTTCATTAGCGAAATTCGTGAAACGGTCATCGTGGTTCTTTTGACATTAATGTTTACAGTCCCATTCGCTTCTAGCCGTCGCGCTAAGGTTATGTGCGGTTTAAAGGCACGGTTTTCTATGTCAAAACCATTTTCGCGCAGTTCGTTTTGCAAGCTTTCCGCTAGGATTTTCAGCTTTGGGTTGTCCTCGATTCCACCCCAATATAGGTCTCCGAAGTGGCCGCTTCCCGAAATCGCCATGTCAAACGAAGGCTGGTCACAACGGTCAATTGCGGTGCGAATAACTGAAATCTTGTCCGATTCACCAATGAAGGCCAGCGTAAGGTGAAGATTATCGGGGCTTGTAAAGTTCCCTGACACAGCCTGTATTTTGAGCTCTTCGATTGCCTTTAGCAGGCAGCTTTTCACTTCTTTTGAAAATTGTATGGCAACAAAAAGCCTCATATTTCCCTCCAAATAAACTTAGCGTTTTCACTCTGTCTATATTATACACTATCAGTTTTGCCTTGCAAACGTAAACGAGCAATCTTCACGTATCGGCTATAATTGAGCCACAACAAAGAATTGGCTTTATAACACATGATAATTATACTATAATCAGACTATAGATACAAATCCTGCCAAACACGTTCAAGAAAATATGTATAATATCCGGTATCCTGTTTATGGTGGTGATAATTTGGAGCAAAGGGAAAATATTGAAGCAGTTAGACGAATGCAGACTTATATTGAGGAGCACTTAACGGAACCTATTACCTTGTCTCAGCTTGCAAAAGCTGCAGGGTATTCTCCGTGGCACTGTGACCGTATATTCAAGGAGTATACCGACAAGGCGCCTTTCGAGTACATTCGTTCATTTCGCCTTTCAAAAGCGGCAATCGTACTGCGAGACATAAAGCCGAAGGTCATTGATGTGGCGTTCGATTTTGTTTTCGACTCTCATGAGGGCTTTACAAAGGCATTTTCAAGGCAATTCGGTCTGTCTCCGAAAAGCTACTCAAAGGCCACCCCTCCGATCAAGCTTTTCATTCCCTATCCTGCCACTGATTATCGTCATACAAAACTAAAGGGAGTCAAAACTATGCTGGAAAACAATAAGATGACACCGGTGTTCGTTCAGATAATCGAGCGCCCGGAAAGAAAGGTACTACTCAAGCGCGGAATTAAAGCTCCGGGTTACTTCGAGTATTGCAATGAGGTCGGCTGCGACGTCTGGGGTATGCTTACAAGCGTCAAGGAAGCACTCTACGAGCCGATTGGAATGTGGCTGCCACTAAACATGAGGAAGGGCGGCTCCGAATACGTTCAGGGCGTTGAGCTGCCGCTGGACTATTCTAAACCCATTCCGGAGGGCTATGAGCTGACGGAATTCCCGCCCTGTAAGATGATGGTTTTTCAGGGCCCACCTTATCAGGACGATGACTTTGAAGAGGCAATCGGAGAGCTTTGGGAGTTTATTAAATCCTTTGACCCCAAGCTATACGGCTATGAATGGGCAGAAAATGACGCCCCGAGATTCCAGCTTGCGCCGATGGGCTACCGCGGTTATATCGAGGCAAGGCCAGTTCGACCTATAAATGCATAAATCCTACAGACAGAGTGATTTTCACGCTCTGTCTTTTTTCATTCACTTTCTTTAATGGATATGGTAAACTGTCAGCACTGCTGCTAATAGTTGCTCTTCAGTCGGGCATGTCTACACAAATTTGAACAAGCAAGCATTACGCCATGCTTAGCATTTTGCATTGCGCACCTAGTAATCAGTTTAAAAAACAAAAGGAAGGTCTGCCTGTGGCAAATTACAAAGAAATCAGCTGCGCCTGCGCCCTAAACAATGTGCATGGGAGGTTTCCCTATAATTGGGACTTGAATATTTACCGTGGCTGTGAGCACGGCTGTAAATACTGCTTTGCCATGTATTCGCATCAGTATCTTGGCTCGGAGCAGTATTTCAGCGATATTTTCATAAAGACTAACGTCGTGGAACGGCTTGAAAAGCAGCTATCCAGCCCCTCATGGAAAGGTGGAATTATCAATATTGGCGGTGTGACGGATAGCTATCAGCCGATTGAAGCCGAATATAAGCTCATGCCCGAGATTTTGCGCCTGTTGATAAAATATAAGAATCCCTGTATTATCTCAACAAAATCCGACCTTATTCTTCGAGATTATGAGCTGATTGAGGAGCTATCCAAGCTCACCTATGTCAATATTGCCGCGACTATCACTTGCATGGACGAGAGCGTCAGACAAAAAATCGAGCCGAACGGCGCCCCATCACTACGTCGCTTTGCCATGCTGAAGGAGTTTTCAAAAACCGAAGCCTCCATCGGGCTTCACCTTATGCCGATAATTCCCTTTCTCACCGACGCGCGAGATAATATTAATTCGCTGCTTTCTATCGCGAAGGATAATGGCGTGAAATATTTCATCCCGGCTATTCTTAACCTCCGCGGAAGAACGCGCTGGGCCTTTTTTGATTTTATTCGTGCGGAATATCCAGCATTATGTAAACCGTTCCAAGAATTATATAAGACAGGCGGCGTTGATAAAACCTATAAACACGAGCTGTATACGCTGATAAATGAGCTTAAAACGAAACATGAACTTTCAACAAATTACGGTTCCATTATCAAGGAAAAGCTCAGAAAAACAGAATTTACGCAATTGTCGCTTTTTGATTAGGCAACAAACTCGCTAATTTGTGCAGGGACTGAGAGGATTATCTTTTTTGTATCTGCTACACTCTGATTATAGAAGGTGATGCAATGGACTGGCTTGAAAGACTGAATCAAGCGATTAATTACATGGAGAGCAACTTGTCGGATGAAATTAGCTATGACCATGCCGCGCAGATTGCCTGCTGTTCGACATTCCACTTTCAGCGGATGTTTTCATACATTGCGGGTATACCGCTTGGTGAATACATACGCCGCAGAAGAATGACGGAGGCGGCGTTCGATTTGCAAAGCAGTGATATAAAGGTCATAGACACGGCGCTTAAATACGGCTACGAATCCCCGACCTCGTTCAATCGTGCTTTTCAAAGTGTACACGGGGTATCCCCCGCAAACGCCCGTACGCAGGGAGTCGCGCTGAAGGCATATCCTCGCATCAGCTTCAAAATTTCAATCAGAGGAGATGTCGAGATGAACTACAGAATTGAAACAAAGGAAGCCTTCCGAATCGTCGGCGTAAAGAGGCACTACAAAATTGAAGTCGAGGAAAACTTTACAGAAATCCCTAAGTTCTGGGGAGAAATGCACCAAGCCGGTCTGATTCCCAGACTGTGTGAGCTAATGAATCGTCCTCCCTATGGGGTACTTGGCATCTGTGGAGGCATGGACGGAAAGAGCTTCGACTACTACATTGCAGTCGCGTCCGACAAAGCTGCACCGTCTGATTTAGTGGAATTTGAGGTTCCCGCTTGCTCCTGGGCAATATTTGAGTGTGTCGGCGCGATGCCGAAGGCTATACAGGAGCTCCAAACACGGATTGTATCCGAATGGCTGCCTGCATCAGGCTATGAGTATGCCGATAATCCGGATATTGAGGTCTATCCCGAGGGTGACCAAAGCTCTGACAGCTACCGCTGTGAGGTCTGGCTTCCAATTACTAAGAAGAAATAATCAAAGAAAAAGACAGCGAGCCGCTTGGCTCGCTGTTCCAGCGTGTCGAAAAACTAGTTTTCGGCACGCTTAAAGACTGCTAAAATGGGACGCAGACGAGAAACGCCGCCTGTTGGCGTATATAGATACGGTAAGGCGGTGCTGACGATGTAAACAAAAAGCATTAAGTATAAACAGCTTTAGCCGTTACATTGCTCTTTAGAGCAGTAAATTTAAGTACACCGAAATATGCTTCATACTGGTTTTTCAGTATCCACTTTTTGCGCTGCGGGACTTTTTTGACAGTCTGAGGCAGCGAGCCGCTTGGCTCGCTGTCTTTATCTTTTACTCCCACTTAAAGAATTTAATCGATATGCCAGAACAGATTATTATAAGCGCCGCCATGACTATTATCGGAAGCAGCACATTTTCCATCGGGAGCCCTAGAGACGCAGCTTTGAGCAGTTTAACTCCTTGAGTAAGCGGCATGAAATCCGCTACCCTCTGCAAGACCTTTGGCATAACCTCATAAGGCAAAGTCGTACCCGAAAATATCAGCATTGGAAAATATAGCACGCAGCACAGAAGGTTTGCCGTCTTTACATTTGGGGAAATTCCTCCTACGAGCATTCCTATACTGAACATTGAAATCATCACAAGCAGATACGAGCCTAAAAATAGAAGCCATGACCCATTGAAGGTGCAGTCAAAGAGCAGCACTGCTGTTATGTAAACCAGAAGCAAGGCAACAAGGGAGTACACCGCGTATACCGCTACCTGTACCATGAGAATCATTGTTGGGCTAACAGGCGTCACTTTAAATCGTTTCAGTATCTTTTTGTTTCTGTAATCAGACACAACCAGCGGCAGACCCATCACGCCGCTGGCGCAGACCGCAATTGCCGCAACCGCACCGAAGGACTGCTCCATAAATGTGTAGCTCGCACCGGCAAAGGCGAGCTTTTCACCATTGACGATGCCCAGAATGACGAGCACGACTAAGGGCATACAGATTGCAAAGATTATCATGTTCATATCTCGAATCGAGAGCTTTAGCTCCGTTTTGAAATGTGTTGCAAATGCCTTCATACTCTTTCCTCCTCATCATCAGCAAGTTTTAGGTAAGCGTCCTCAAATTTTTCGCAGCCGCTGGCTGCAATCGCCTCGCTGACCGTTCCGCAAAACACGCAGTTTCCCTTTTTCAGTATCATTATTCTGTCACAGAGCGCTTCTACCTCGTCCATAAAGTGTGAGGTTAGGAGTATCGTCATGCCCTTTTCCTTCAGCTCGGTAAGGCACTTCCAGACCTCACGGCGTGCCTTTGCGTCAAGCCCGGTCGTTAGCTCGTCCAAGAAAACGACCTCCGGCTCGGGAATTAGTGCCAGAACTATGAAAAGCCTTTGCTTTTGTCCGCCTGACAGCTCGCCGACGGGGCTTTTCAGCTTTTCCGAAAGACCGAAGCGGCTTAAAAGCGTGCGGAAGTCTGCCGCTTTTTTATAAAGCGAGGCGGTTTCCTCACAAAGCTCTCCGACAGTTATCTTTTCCTGATAGCTCGACTCCTGAAACTGCACCCCTACGCGTTTGAACAGCGCCTTTCTTTCGCGGCGCGGGTCAAGCCCAAGGATTGACGCTTTTCCCCCGTCTGCTTTTCTTGTGCCAAGGATACACTCGATAGTAGTTGATTTTCCTGCAGCGTTTGCTCCGAGCAGTCCAAAGACCTCTCCCCGTTTGATTTCAAAGCTGATGCTGTCGATTGCCTTGACACCGTCGTAATTCTTGCATAGGTGTTTTGCCTCGATTGTATTAACCATGTTAACCCTCCTTTTAAATTTAGCATAGCCTCTCGCGCTTTATTTTTATTGAACGCAATTGGCATAATTCGCCTTACTACAAGAAAATAACACCAGAACAAAGTCTGGTGTTAAAGTGGAGGGTTTAATTAAATTGTCGTTTCATCTTATTAAGTTTTTGGAGAATATTTCGAGCGTTTTCCTCAGCTATGTGAAGCGACGTCAAAAGCCTATCACAAACGGAAATTATATCATCCTCTTCGCTGGGCGTATCGATTGAAGCTCGTATATCTGTCTGCGGATTATCTGATAGCTCGTTAAGTAAGCGAAGAATAGCAGCAAGTGAATAATTTGCACAGCGAAGAGAACGAATAATTTTCAGCCTTTGCAAGTCCTCTTGTGAATATATACGATAGCCATTCTGCTTCCTTTTTATCGTCAGCAAGCCGTTCATTTCCCAGTTTCGAAGAACATCCATCGAAATTTGTAGGTAATCCGAGGTCTCTTTTCTCGTTAGAAACGTATTGACCTTTTCAAAATCAGCGCCAAATAGAAGTTCTTCCGTAATTGCGATAGCCTCCTCAGCATTGCGTTGCTCGGTTTTTATTTGCTTCAAGTATTCCTCGGCAAGGCGAATGGCTCCGTTAAAATCGCCTTTTGCAGATGTTTTTATTATTTCAATCGCTTTTTTTCTAAGCCCGTTTTGCAAAACCTCAACCTTCAAAGCAAGCCTTGCAAGTCTGAATTGCTCCAAATTGAAGTCCGTAAATACGCGGTATCCATTGGCTTCTCGCCTTGGTTTTGGAATTAGCTCCAATTCTTCATATAGCCGAACGGTGTTTGGGTGTATCCCTATAATTTCAGCAATTTCAGATGTTTTGTAAGTATTAATGCGCATTTCACCTCTCTTGCTTCATTTTGTCCAAGAGCTAAAGTCTGGTGGTTTTGTGGATGGTTTAATTATACCTGACAGCTGCAAATTATACAACTGTAATGAGATGAGCATAAAAAGCACGCCGAATCATTCGGCGTGCTTTGGTTTACATAATGTTATTTGTTTCTCTTCTTCGTATTACGCGGAACATCTCCGGAAATCGGCATTCCGCTGAGCTCGGAATAGGATTCCTCCTCGGCCTCCGACACAGGAGGCGTCGGCATAAAACCTGTCATCTCTGTTGAGGACTCAATGGAATTTGTGTCGTAATACTGTTCAACAGAGCGATTTCTTTGCAGTATTGGTCTGTCTTTATTACTCATTGGCTACCACCTCATTGCAGTTTTTTTGTAAAATATCCGCAACAGTAGTATTCCGCAATAATTCGATGTTTATTACAAATTTATTATTCTAATGCCCTTTGTGCTTTTCTCTATGTTTTTGCTGACGCAAGTCGTATTTTAACTTGTCTTCAGCTTCCTTCTGCTCTTTTGTTTTTTCCTTGCGCGACGTCTTTCCCTGCTCCTGCTGAAGCTTTAGCGCGTGCTGCGATTTTGTTCCAATACCTTGGAAACTTAGCAACTTATTTATTTCACGCTGAATTCGCTTTGGGTTTGTTTTTGCCTCATGCGTCACATCCGCTTTTATTGGCGGACTGAATCGCAGCTTATTGAAATTGTGAAGAAAGAATTCAAAAACCTCGTAATCCTTTGGTTCGGCGCCAAAGGTGATTTTGCAGACCTCCAGCTCCCCATCGGAAACACGCTCGTATACTCCAATCCAAAACGGATCCTCGAACAACACGGTGAGTTTACTGTCTGTTTTTTGCATGACAACTGCCCCCTTGTAATGTCATGCAAAGAACGGACAACCAGGGAGGCAGGTTACTGGCAGAATAATTCTGCGTCCGGACTACCAGCCGGACCGTGTTTTTATCCTTGCAATATTAATTTTTATCTAAATTATAGCTGATTTTTGTCGATAATTCAAGTCTCATTAGTCAAAACAGTTATAAAGACAGCCAATACTCGCAATTATTTGCCCGCAATCTCTTCCCTCAGTTTCTTTGTAAGCTTAGCAAACACAAGTGAATAGGACTTGTCGCAAAGGTCGCGCAGAATGTCATCCGGCACACTTCCATCGAGGAATATCGAGTTCCAGTTGTTCTTATCCATGTAAAATCCCGGAACGATGTCAACATATTCCTTACGCAAAAGCTCCGCTAGCATAGGCTCGCACTTGAGCTGTAAAAGCTCGCGGTTATCATAGCCTTTGTACTGTGGGCCCGGTTTGCAGGTTGCGGCAAACATTTTTCCGCCCACTTGGTAGCGAAACCACTCCCACTCTGCCTTGAAGTCCTTTACCGCTCCGGGCTTACTAAGAAGATATTCATCAAGCCAAAGATACTTTTCCATACACTTTACCCCACAGTTTAAGCATTTTTAATTGGTTTGCCGTGACCAACATATATGTACTTAGCGCCTGAGCTTTTAATTCTATCAACGCTTTTCCGCATTGATTCCTCGTCTTCAAATATTCTGGCGACAGTCGGTCTGAGCATATTAAACATGGCGTCGCCGACTATAATTCCCCCGTCGTCAGTCAAGATTCCGATTGAGCCCTTTGTATGCCCGGGAAGTTCAAGTATTTTTGCGTTTACGCCGTATTCTTTTAGGTCTTGCCCTTCTTTCACAAAGAAATCGGGTTTAAATACTGAGTATTTCGACTTTCTCAGCACCGGTTCTGAAAAAAACGAAAATAGCTTTCCGAGCGCCGTCGTGCCAAGAAGAACACTGTCCTCACCTTTTCCGATAATAGGAAGGTCTTTTTCGCTCATTGCAATTGGCACATTCAGCCGCTTCGCGAGATACATCGCAGAGCTGACATGGTCAAAATGACCGTGCGTGAGCAAAATAAGCCTGACATTTTTGCCCTCGATACGCTTCATAATACCCGGGCCGTCTTTATAATTGCAGGTGTCAATCAAAACGGAGCCGCCCTCACCCGAAAGCAGGTAGCAGTTCGCGTAAACAAATTGCATTCTTTCAATCATAATTATTTCTCCCAACTTCACATTTTAGCTAAAAATTGGCATTAACTCGTTCAACGAGTATAGTACAACCTTAGGCTTAGTATGTCAATGCAAAGCGGCAGACACGGGTTAGCGTGTCCGCCGCTTGGACTTATTCTATTTTGTGTCTTTCAAGCTTTCGGCGAGAAGTGTCCATGCTCTTATGAGTTCTTCAAGCTTGTATCCGGCATTTGCAGGACTTGTCGAGGGAAGACGCGTCGCCGTAATCCCTGTCTGAGACAGGCAATACTTTTTATAGAGCTTGTCTTCCGCTTCGCCGTTTGTAAATACTCGCTTTATATCTGCCGTATTCGTAATTAACTTGAGGTTATTGGGGACAATGTCGCGGATTGAAGAATCATCCGAGCCGTCAATTTCACAGGAAGAGATAACGTCCCAAAGGGCAATATGGTTTTGTAAAAGCAGGGCTACTTTTTCTGTGGTTGAGCTAGGCAGGTCAGATTTCAAAATATCAGACAAAACGCGCCAAAAACGGTTTTGCGGATGTCCATAATAAAACTGCTGCTCGCGCGATTTCACGGACGGAAACGAGCCAAGAATGAGGACTTTTGAGCTTTTGTCAAATATTGGCGGTATTGTGTGCTGTGGCATTGGATTCCTCCGTTAACAATATTATGTAAACCGTAAATAGAGCAGAATTTTTACTGCTCTATTTACTTACAAGCAATATAGCGGTGCTCATATACTTTCGCCTTGATAATACATCTTATTCACGGTTTTTTCAACTTTCTCAAGATGCGACAAAATGACCATCGATAAGTAATTGATGGTCATTTTATAATTATTGAGTTAATTTTTGGGTGACAAACAATAGTTTCGGATTATTAATCAGGCATTATCCCTGTCTTTTCAAAAGCGCTGATAAGTGCTTCCATTTCGGGCTTGATTAAAACCGGTGGTTTTGTCGCTTTGATTGCGTTGTCAACATCCTTTAGTCCGTTACCCGTAACTATTGAAACAACTGTCGCATCCCTTGAAATTAGTCCCAGTTCGCAGGCTTTTTTTAGTCCCGCCGCACCCGTAACTCCGGCAGGCTCTCCGAAAACGCCGCAGGTTCTGCCAAGGAGTCCCTGTGCCGCCATGATTTCCTCATCAGTCACATTGACGACAATTCCGTCTGATTCCAAAATCGCATTGAGGGCTTTATCCGGATTTCGCGGAACTCCGACAGCAATCGAATCGGCCAGCGTGTTCTCCTCCATCGGATACCACGGCTTCTTCTCTTCTATGGATCGGTTAAGCGGGCAGCAGCCTGCCGCCTGAACGGAAATGAGCTTCGGCAGCTTGTCTATGAGCTTAAGCGCATATAAATCCTTAAAGCCCTTCCAGACACCTGCAATCGTGCAGCCGTCACCGACGGAGAGCGCTACATAATCGGGGCATTCCCAATTTAGCTGTTCGCCAATTTCAAGGGATACGGTCTTTTTACCCTCCGAAAGATAGGGATTTATTGCCGCGTTACGGTTATACCATCCCCATTTTTTGATAGCTTCAGCCGAAATCCTGAAGGTGTCCTCATAGCTGCCGTCAACCGAAATCACGTTTGCCCCGAAGGTAATAAGCTGTGCAACCTTGCCCTTAGGCGCGCGTGAGGGTACAAAAATATAAGTTTTAAGTCCGGCTGCCGCCGCGTTTCCTGCAAGGGACGACGCCGCGTTTCCTGTTGAGGAACAGCCAATCACCTTTGCTCCTGCCTCGAGAGCTTTTGCGACAGCCATTGCGGATGCTCTGTCCTTCAATGAGGATGTGGGATTCAAGCCGTCATCCTTGATGTACAGCTTTTTAAGTCCAAGCATTTCCGCAAGCCTCGGTGCATCATAAAGCGGAGACCAGCCAACTCGAAGCGGTGTGTTTTCGGTGTTCTCTTCAATGGGCAGCACCTCGCGATAGCGCCACATCGAATAGTCAGTTCTTGTACTTAAAACTGCTTTGGTAAGCTTCGTTCTTATATAGTCGTAATCATAGATGATGTCGAGAATCCCGCCGCAAGAACAGTTCTCAAGGTTTGGAACGGCTTCATACTCCTTGCCGCATTTGACGCAGCGAGCGCATATTACGTTTCTCATAACGGCCTCCCAATTTATATTAAATGTTCTTGAGCAAACCCGTTTCTTCGTTAAACTCGTTGATTAATTCGTCAAGTTTCTTGTCGAGGCAGTGGATGGATTCCCAAGTATTCGCTGTGTCGTACCAAAGTGCGTTGATTTCTTCATAGGTCTTGCCCTGCTGCTCAACCCAAGTGTAGTACTTGAGGTTGTGTATTCTCTTACGCTCAGCATAGGTAAGCTCCAAAAGATTGTCCGTGCGGATGCCAAGCATGTGCATACTGTGATCTACAGCGGCAGCCTTGTCGCTGTAGTCGCCATACATATCGTTCAGCTCATTGACTCTGGATGCATACATATCGGCGGAATCAGTCAGAACTGTTGCGACTACATCGTGCTCTGTCAGCTCATAATACTTTGCCATCTTTATGCAGCACAGCACGTTTGCGATGCCGGAGATTCCAAGCCATGTGAGCTTCTCAATGAGCTCCTTGGAAAGTCCAAGCTCTTTTTCAAGGTAATTCTGTCCTTCAGGACTGTTGAACAGGCGGAGCAGTCTCTGGCTGTCTTCATCATCGATGGCAATTGCCATGTCTGTGTTCTTGACATTGTGAATCCATGGAATATGCTTATCTCCGATTCCTTCAATTCTGTGACCGCCAAAGCCGTTGTTGAGAATTGTCGGGCACTGGAGTGCCTCTCCGACAGCGAGCTTCAGGTTGGGATACTGTTCTTTGAGATAATCACCGCTCGCCATTGTTCCGGCGGAGCCGGAAGTAAAGCATGCGCCGGCAAAATGGTCGCCGGGGCGTTTGATGTTTTCGAACACATCAGCCAATGCATTTCCTGTTACCTGATAGTGCCAGAGATAATTGCCCATCTCCTCAAACTGATTAAAAATCATAATGTCGTCGCGCGTTTTGCGAAGTTCCCAAGTCTTGTCGAATATTTCCTTGACGTTTGACTCGCAGCCCGGAGTTGCAATTACTTCGCCAGCAATCTTGGAAAGCCAGTCAAATCTTTCGCGGCTCATTTCGGCGGGAAGGATAGCAACGGATTCACAGGCAAGGAGCTTTGAGTTAAACGCTCCGCCGCGGCAATAGTTGCCGGTGGAAGGCCAAACCGCTTTGTGGCGGGTCGCATCGAACTGCCCAGTGACAAGTCTGGGTGCAAGACAGCCGAAGGAAGCGCCGACCTTGTGGCAGCCGGTGGGAAACCACTTTCCTGCCATACAAATGATGCGTGCCGGAACGCCTGTGAGCTCGGGAGGCAGTTCTATAAAGTTCGGTGTTTTGTTATATAGACCGCCCTTTTCTTTGGGCTCATTTTTCCATGTAATGCGGAAGAGGTTAAGCGGGTTAACGTCCCACAAACCCACATCCTTTAGCTTCGAGCGAATTCCTTCAGGAATTTTTTCCGGATCCTTCATCTGCTCATAAGTGGGTATAATAATGTTGTTTTCTTTTGCCTTGCGAATATTGTTCTTCAAATTATCACGATTAATGCTTAAATCAATCATTTTTTGTTTCCCTCGATTTCTTTGAATTGTTATTATTGAGCGCTTATTATACTCATAATAGCATGTTCATTCGCCATTGACAATCCTATCTGAAAATATTTTAGATGCAAATAATAATATTTAGGTACTTTGTATACTGAGACGTAAAAATGTGTGACATAAATCCCCGTATAAACGATCTGTTTACACGGGGATTTGTGGCGGAAGAGATAGAATTCAACCAACGAGTGCTTGCGCGCTACCTGATTTCGAGTCGCAAACGCGCACGGGAATCCAGAGGAATTTAGAGGAACCTTGCGGAAGCCAAAGGAAGCATAAAAGTCTTTGTTTTCAAGGGCTCCCGGTGTCAAGCGAAGGCGGAAAACCCGCAAACACCCGCGTACCAATGAGTTCAAGATTTATCGCTTTTTCCCCCGTTTTGGGAGAGAAAAATGGATTTAGGAGAGAATTTGGAGAGAACTTAAAGCCGTTCAAACACGATTATTTAAGCGGATAGCACCTACCGTCAACAAGTAAAAACAAGGTGGTTATCCGAATGGAAGAACAACTCCCATTTTTTAATGAGATTCTCAAAGAGTACCCACGCACTATGAGCAAAGAGCAGTTTCGCAAGGTGGCTCACATCAGCAAGGCAACTGCGTTGTGGCTTCTACAGAGCAGACGAGTTCCATGCCGCGACAATAAGCAGAAAACCTGCCGGTATACGATCAAGACCAATGACGTCATCGCTTATCTGCAGGATCGGTGCATCCACCCGGAACGCTATATGGCTAAGGACGGATGGTATAAGACGAGATCCGGCTATGGTAAGTCCCGCGTTACACTGAAGGATGAGCTTCGATCTCTCAAGCCGGAACAGATAGAATTATTGAGGTTATACTTCGAAACGAAGATGGCCGACTTTAACGATCTTCTCACAGTTGAGGAGATACATGGTTTTCTAGGCTACAGTCAATCGATGATCACGAGATGGTGCCGAAGAAAGACGTTCAAGTCTTTCTTTATCAGCCACCGGCATCTAATCCCAAAGCTTTGTTTCCTCGATTTTCTGGTGTCGCCGGCATCCTTCGGCATTCAGAGCAAATCCATCAATCATCTGTTATACATCCGGGAGTTTTTTGCGCAGAACAAAATCAAGTATCAAAAGTGAAAAGAATAATTCATTGAATCGAAATAGTCAGGTGCACTACCGAATGCTCCTGACTATTTAAAATGGGCGTGTCGCAAAACGTTTTTTAAAACGAAAAGCGGCGCGCCCTTTTTATATGCGAGTGACATACCACACAGCGCCCGCTTTTCCGGTCCGTCAAGCAGTTGACTTCATATTTGATCCTAATATCATTTCAACGACTCCGTGATTCCCTTAAAGAAATCCGCACTCCAAAGCGCAAGCGTATCCGGGTTTCGAATAAACGGCAGAGCATCCTGCTTTGCCTGTTCATAGTCGATCTGCTCGAATCGCGTATACAGCATATTCTTGACATCGTCGAGTGATATTGTTCTGTCGGCTTCAATAAAATCAGATTGCGCAAGTCTCGCCCCGAGGTGCCGGAGATTTACGCTGGCTCCCCTAGAAAGATAGAAAACGTAATCATACAGGTCCCGTCCCTTGACGCGTGTTTTCCACGAGCGGCAAATCACAGCATGGATTTTTCCGGCGAACAGGGATGGCATATCATATAGATTAATCTCATAGGGAATAGGCAGCAACCGATACTTCCGCTCGAAGGTCGCAAATGCCGGAGGGTTGGCATCGACCTCAAATTTCACTTTGATCAGCTTGCTTGCCGCAATCTGATGTTTCGATTCGGGCGATCCAGTCGTCGAGTCGGCGGTCCGAGCCTTGGCTTTGTGTGCTTCCGTATGCTCAGCGTAAGCGGGATTCGAGCCATACGTCGT
>JAGPMA010000044.1 GCA_018053145.1 Oscillospiraceae bacterium
CTCCCGAGGGCTATACTTTAGTAAGACGATAAATAATGCGTTCCTAAATTGAAAATAGGATATCAAAATCGGTTTTGGAACTTCAAGAATTGTTTTGATTTTCTTGAAAAACAGTTCCGCTTTGTACCCCTATTTTCTCCTATTAGTAGAGGGAGTAATACTTTTAATACTAAACAGATTACATAAGGAAAGGAGGTTAAGAGAATGTCAAGGACTTCAAAGATTACAGCACTTTATGAGCGTTTATCAAGAGATGATGACCTTAATGGTGAGTCAAATTCAATAACCAACCAAGAGTTAATATGTAAAGGGTGGTTTCTGCCACCTAATACATATGACTGCGGCTCATTTGTGGTGAATCGAAAAGCAGTTGTAGGAAAGGAGTCAAAAAATCTTATAACCGTTGAAAATTCAACATAAAGGAGCTAATTGATTATGAAATCTATTTTTGAAGAAATGGGTGGCACTTATCGCCAAGAGGGCGATTATCTTATCCCTAACCTCGAATTACTTCCGATACCGGATTATAAAATCGGAAAATATGGGCGTATGCATCGTAACTATCTAAAAGAACATCGCAAGGTGCTTTATACCAATCTTATTTTGGATGGTACTTTGTTTGAGCGTTTAGCTGAAATTGACCAAGCCTGCAACGAGCGAATGGAACTTATCTGTACTGCTATGGCGAAGCAGGAAGGTGTGACCGAAGCTCTCAAAGCTGTCGATCAGATGGAATGGGTACGCCGTCAAAATAGCATCCATAATCGTGCCGAAGAAATCGTGTTGTCTGAACTTGTATATGTTTAATGGAAAATGCCCGTTATCGGCTTGTAATGGCTGATAGCGGGCATAAAATTTATTCTTTCGGTACAACGAATTTGTACTTACCTTTTCCTTGACCGCTGACAGCTTCAATTAGCTCTGCCTCTTTCAGCTTTTTTATCAATTCTCCAGCCGGTGTAGATGTAATACCGGCAAGCTTCATAATATCAGCCCTTGCAAAAACCGAATCAAAGCCAAACTGAGCGAACAGCTTTATTACGGTTTCTTTGGTAGACTTTTTTGACTTCAGTTCAAAAAGCAAAGTTTCAAACATCTCTTTTTCGCTTGAAACAACTGGTTTCTGTCCATCAAACAACTGGTTTTCATCTGAAACACCTGATTTTTCAATCGGAACATTATAATTCAGGTTATAAAGCGTGACAAAAAACGATGTTGGCGTGGATACAAACTTCGGTTCTAATTCGGGACGGTAATTAACTGCATGGTGGTAATCTCCTTTGATTTTTTTGAAACCACTGCCACGACGTTCCATGAAGTGCATACGGCTGAAAATATCTGCAATTATTGGATTACGGCGTTTAGATGCTACATGGTCGGTATCAAGATTTTGTACAATAGAGCCGTCAAGCATACCGCCGGGAGAATATACTTCAAGTCGATCATCAAAAATATCAATATGGACTTCGCTACCGATTTCCGTATAGTCACGGTGAATGAGTGCATTAACAATGACTTCATGTACCGCCTGTTCAGGATACTCAGGCATTTCAATTCGTCCATTGCCCGTTTTTCTCCAACGCTTTTTAGAATTGTTTTTAACAAAATTTGTACCTTCCTGTAGTAACGAGACCAGAGAACCGCTATATTCTTTGTCATCCAGAGCTTCCATTATGCCGGAGGCTTTATCTAACCCATACCAACGGGTACAGAATAAGCGGGAATGCCGCATTGGTGAGTCGTCAGCCAACAACACACCTGCATTAGTGAGTTTGCCAGCTTCATCCATCAATTCAAAGGATACAAAATCGGAATCCACCAGCTCCGTTCCTGTTCTCATACGATAAACGGAACGCAGCTTTGTAAAAGCAAGAGATTCAAACGAATAGCGGGAAGAAAGACTGTCAAAAGAAGTGTTGCTGCCACGTAGCACCAGTCGCTTCAAATCTATGGAACTTGCAGGTACACTTTCGTTGCCGATACGAACATAGGCAATTCGATTACCATCACCTGTATAGTAATATGGCGTTTCTTGACCGGCAAGAATTTTTAAGACAATAAATTCTTTGTTATCTTCAGAATGAATTTCTAAGATGATTTGAGGTACAGGATCCATTTTTGTTTTAATTGTTTCACTTATTTTCTCAGACACACTTTTTGCATCCTCCAAGCCGACAAGAACCTCGTTATCAGATACACCGAAAATCAAAGCACCACCGACACCATTAGCAAACGCACTCACGCTTTTCAACCAACTTTTCGGCTTACGTTCTTCAAGTAGTTCTTTCTTGTCATATTCCGTAGCTTCACCGATAAAATCAGATAATCTCATATCGTAAACACCTCATTTCTTTCCTATCCTTCATTCTTCTTTTTTCCACGGCTCTTATAAACATTGTGTTTATTCTTACACTGAGGACTGCAAAATACAGCACTCGGTCTGCTTGCGACAAAGGCTTGCAGACAGTGTTTGCACAGACGAATCGGCTTTTCCGTATCCGTCAGCATAAAGCTGAACATCATCTGTATCCCCAACAGCATGGAGTGGAAATCCCATACAATCGTCGGCTTATCCAACAGAGCGATATGATAGGTCGGCGTATTGCCGCCGTAAGCTGCCATACTTTGCTGCATCATCAGTTTTGTATCCTGATTTAAGGTGTCGTAATCCTCGTAATAAATCATGCTCGTCGTATAGTTAAATGCCCAGTCGGTAAACTGTTGCTTCATCCAATCGTATCGTTCGGCATATTCTCTCTGAAAGCTCATATTGACCGCCATCGGTTTGTCGGTCATGGTCATAGCCAGCGCCATCATCACACGGTCATTCTCAATGTTCCACATGGATTCCACGCCACGCTTGATGACATCCAGTTTGTCAAAGGGAAAGAACAATTTCAGATAGTCCTCCGTTGCCATGGTTTCCTCTTTGATAAAATGATTCTTCGGTAAGTACACCGCTTTGTAGTCCATAAAGTTCGGAGTAGTCGGCAGGGCGGTCATAAGTCCAAACAGACCATATTTTACAGCAAATTGCTGGATTGTCTTTTGAATTTCTTCATCCGGTTTTTTGCTCATTCCCATACGTCCGATATTGATAGCGTCCAAGACAATCTGCTGATACTCGGTCAGTGGATCATAAATGCTTGGCTGCGCCGTTTTTGAGGGAGTCAGGTACAAAATACCGTCCTCCGATTTCTTCCATTCATATTCGCTATACCGCACCCAAGTGGAACTGGTGCGTTCAAACAGGTTTTTCATTGTCAAACCCTCCACCATATATTGTAACCTAAATAATCAAAAATTATATTAGCATTATACTATTTCTTTTTTCGTGAATCAACCTCTGTGCTGTTATCTGCTAAAAAATCCTTTTCCAATAGTGTCAACGGCTGCTGTTTCTCTGCCTTTTCCAGTAAGGCTGGAAGCAGCTTTTTTCGTATCTTTTTTAGCATTGTGCCACGCACCTTGCGGATATTGCGGTCAGTTTGCCCTCTTATAGCAGCGATTCGTGTGGAACTGAACAACCGGACAGCACACAGGAATAACAGCTCTTTGTGATCTTCACTCAGCTCTCGCAAAATATAGGATATATATTTTTCAGTCACAAGCTCATGGATGTCATAAGGGCAGTAAAAAATAGCGTCAATAAAATCGCCTTTACGAATCAATTTCTCCAAAACATTATTCAAAGTGTCAGGAAAGAACAATCCGTCCTTTGCCATACCGTAATCAAATGGAAGATCGTCACCGCTTCGGGAAAGTTCGTGATAACGCTCTCTGCGTTCCCTGTTGGCGTCCAGTTTGTCCCACCAAGCAACTACCTTTTCAAAATCGGATACCGTTCTTGCGGCATCCTCCAAACGGGCAAGAGCTTCTGCTTGCAGTTCCCGTTTGAGTTTTTTGCGTTCACTGTCCTCATCTGGTCTGTCATCTTCAATGGGATTTTCGGCGGCATCGGCTTCCAGCTCATCAATGAGCTGTTGTTCCTTTAAGAGCTGCCGCTGTGCCTGTTCAGAAAGTTCAGCATCAACATTTTCGGTATCGTATTCACTTTCTATTTCATCATCTTCACGGTCAAACTCAAATACTTCCTCATCCAAACGCACCGCCGACACCACCCTTCAAAAATTTTTTCTGCTTTTTCTTAAATTCTGTGAAAAACAGTTCCGCTAAGCACCCCATATTTCTCCTATTGGTGAGGGAGTAATATATTTTAATTATTTTTATATTACACCCGCCAAGATGAAAGGAGGGATCGCCTATGTCAAATAACTACCGTGAGCTGACAGGTCGGGAGAAACAGCGGATTAAAAAGCTGATTACTTCTCGCTGTGCCAGCTATGACAAAGAATACGGTTGCCTGCCATTGGACTGCGACTGTCCGATGTTTGGCATCTGCTATACGAATAGCGGTTTATGCAGCTACTTCCGTAAATATGTACTTCCCACAGAACCGGAGCTGCAAGCCGTATTCGAGGCGCAGCCGCTGAGTGTTTGCAAAGAATGCGGAAAACACTTTCCGAAAGACGGCAAGCGAGCTTACTGCTCGGAAAAATGTGCCGAAGAAGCCCGCCGCAGACAAACCGCAGCAAGAGTACGCAAACACAGACAGAAGCACTATTAAACACATTCAATGTAACCATTTTGCCCTCAGAAAGCCTTGTGCCGCAAGGATTTTCCCGGGGCATTTCTATGTAGGCAATGGGTTGATACCTGTTGCCTTGTTTTAACTGTACAAATGGTTACAGGCAAGCGGAACTACAACTATTATACGAAGATTTCATGAATTTTTCAACATGGAGGTAACTGCCTATGGCAAAAAATGAAAACAGCAACTGTTCCTATCTGACACGCCGTATCGGCACAACCACTTATAAAGTCAAGGTTATATTTAACGATACGGAACAGGAAACCATGGAAGATAAAATTTTACGACTAATCCGCAATGAAACGGTTACAAAAGACGGAACTTGTGGTATAATGAGTTCACCACAAATGAGCCGTCAGTCTGAAAGGAGCGCATCATGAGCGTAAAACAGACTGAAGGAAAAATTACAGCATTATATGAAAGACTGTCCCGTGACGATGAATCTGCCGGGGATAGCAACTCCATTGTCAATCAGAAAAAATACCTCGAAAGCTATGCCGCACAAATGGGCTACGAAAACTGTGCCCATTATACGGATGACGGTTGGAGTGGTGGGAATTTTGAACGCCCTGCGTGGAAAAAGCTGATTGCCGACATCGAAGCCGGAAAGGTGGCTCATGTCATTGTGAAAGATATGAGCAGGGCGGGACGTGATTATCTCCAAACCGGATTTTACACCGAGGTATTTTTCAGGCAGCACAATGTTCACTTTGTTGCCATTGCCAACGGTGTGGACAGCAACGATCAGAACAGCAACGAATTTGCCCCGTTTTTGAATATTATGAACGAGTGGTATCTTCGTGACCTGAGCCGCAAGCAGCGCACTGCAATTCGTGTGAAAGGTGAATCCGGCAAGCCGACCACAAACTGTGCGATCTACGGATACAAGAAAGACCCGAATGACAAATACCACTGGCTGATTGACGAAGAAGCGGCGGCAGTTGTCCGCAGGATCTTCCGCCTGACCATTGAGGGCAACGGTCCGTATGAGATTGCCCGTATATTCTTTGACGATAAGATTGAAACCCCTGCTGTTTATTTCGGCAAGCAGAATAAGGGTATCTGGAAAAGCAAAGAAGAATTTCCGAATCCCTATAACTGGAGCGGCTATATTGTCGCACAGATTCTTTCTAAGCCGGAATATATGGGGCATACGGTTAACTTCCGTTCCCATAAACAATCCTATAAGGACAAAACTCCCGTAATGAACCCCAAAGAGGAATGGCTGATTTTTGAGAATACCCATGAAGCCATTGTTGATAAAGAAACATGGGAACTGGCTCAGAAGCTGCGTAAGACGCCAAGACGAATTGATACGATGGGTGAAGCCAATCCGCTGACTGGACTTTTGTACTGTGCAGACTGTGGCGAAAAGATGTATAACCACCGTTCCAGAGGCGGCACAGAGAATAACCCTTATCCTTCCGATTTCTTTGACTGTTCCGTCTATACAAGGGCACACCAGAAGCATAGTACTGCCTGCTGTGGTCATTATATTACAACCAAGGCTCTGCGTACTTTGATTTTAGAAACCATCCGTTCCGTCAGCACCTTTGCTATTTCCAATCGAGACGAATTTATGGAAAAAGTACGGGCGGCTTCCCAGCTCAGACAGGCAGAGGCGGCGAAGGATACGAAACGAAAATTAAACAAAGACCGCAAACGCATTACTGAGCTTGATACGATTATTAAAAAGCTCTATGAATCATTTGCTGTCGGTCGTATCTCTGAGGAACGCTTTGACAGCCTGCTGTCAGAGTATGAAGAAGAACAGAAATTTCTTCGCACTTCTGTTTCGAACATGGAGGAACGGTTATCCGGTTTTGAAGAAGATACCAATCGTGCAGAACAGTTTCTTGCACTGGCAAAGAAATATACCGATTTTTCAGAACTGACTACACCGATGATTAACGAGTTCATTGACAAGATTCTTGTCCACGTACCGGAAAAGGTTGACGGGGATCGCATACAGGAAGTGGAAATCTATCTGAAGTTTATCGGTCATTTTGAACTTCCTGCGCCGGAGCTGACCGCAGAGGAAGAAAAAAGACAGGAGCAGTTACGAAGGCATCGAATTAAAAGCCGGGAACGCTATCAGAAAATCAAGGCTGGCGAACACGCAGTCGGACAGCCGTTCAAGCTGACCTGTAAATGCTGCGGTAAGGAATTTGAATCCAGAAGTTCTGCCGCCATGTATTGCAGTCCAAACTGCCGTGCAAAGTTCTATCGACAGGAGGCGGCAGAAAAACGAAGCCGTGAAATCGCCTGTGAGAATTGCGGAAAGATTTTCACTACAACGAGAAGTGATGTCAAGTATTGCTGTGACCAGTGCCGATACGAAGGACATCTAAAAGGTCAGCGAATACGAAACGCAGTGAACAGAGCCAAAGAGAAAGAGCCGGAAGTGCTTGATATTTCCCCTGTGGCAGAAACTAAAGAACCGCAGAAAACAGCATAACAGATTTTGAAGCGAGCTTGAATTTTTTTGGCTCGCTTCTTTCTTTTCAAGTTGTCACAGTGGCAACTTGATTTTATGCCTGTTTTATTTCAAGTCCCCAATTTGGGAACTTGATTTTTATACCATTGTGCCGCAAGTTGCCAGATTGACAACTTGCGGTAGCAGCCATTCAAAGCAGCAATTTGATACTTTGATATTTGTGAGCTTCCCCGTGGTAAGTTCCCAATTTGGGAACTTGCCGTAAATATCTATCGAATTAAGTTTCCCATTAACATTTTACCGTAAGTCGGAACAGATTTTTGGTAGGTTGCCATTTTGACAACTTACCAAATCTTAATACCGCTTTTGCCCTCGTTTGGTATTACACCGATACTAAACGGGGGCATTTTTGCTACTGCAAATATTTATCAAAAATGCGTGATACCAATAAACAAACTATTACTACCACAGGAGGATTTGTATATGACTGAAAACGAGAAGAAATTATTACAGGCAAAGCACAGATTGGAGGAAGCACAGATGCGTGACCGTGTGAAAGAACGAAAGGCTCGAACACATCGGTTGATTCAGGAGGGAGCGATTTTAGAAAAAGCTTTACCGCAAACCACACAGATGACATTAGAGCAGTTGGAGGATTTTTTATGGGAAGTATTCAAGGCGGCACGATGATTTTAGGCGTTCCGGGAAACCGGGGCGCTTTTCTTTTTCCCCGAAGGGCGCACTTACTCACCACCTGCAAAACAGGCGGTGGTATCCCTCCCTGCGGTCAGGCTCGTGCGCTCTTCACGAACTGTCTTTTAGCCATTTCTCCAGAGGGGGCAGGCAATGCCGCAGGCGGACATTCCCTGTGCAGTCGGCTTTATGTTTTGCTCAATCAGCAAAACGATGTGGTTGCATATTGCCACCCTATCCCGCCGTCTGCCTGCGAAAACCTGCCACCGGCAGCTTTATCGCAGCGATAGGTATGTCGTGTTTTCCGACACACCTATTTTCTCTTTTGAAAAAGAGAAACAGAAAAATGAAAGGACGGTGAAAACGAATGGCGATTTATCATTTAGAAACAAAAGTAGTCAGCCGTGGCACGGGACGAAGCGCTGTTGCTGCTGCGGCATATATGAGTTGTTCGCAAATTTTGAATGATTATGACGGTGTGCAGCATGACTTCACTCGTAAAAAAGGGCTTGTCTGGCAGCAAATATTTTTGCCGGAGTATGCCCCTGTCGAGTGGCAGGAACGGGCAGTTCTCTGGAACGCCGTGGAAGAAAATGAGAAAACGAAAGACAGCAGACTCGCCCGTGAATTTGTAGTTGCTTTGCCTGTTGAACTGAATAAAAAGCCGTGGAAAAGCCTGTTGTCCGACTTCATCAATGAGCAGTTTGTGGCAGACGGAATGTGTGCAGATGTGGCAATTCATGATCCGCATCCGCCCGGTCATAATCCCCATGCCCACATCATGCTGACTGTGCGCCCATTGGACGAAAACGGCAAATGGCAGTATAAGACGGAGAAAGAATATCTCTGCATCAAGGATGGCGAAGAACGGGGCTTTACTGCCGCCGAGTTCAAAACAGCACAGGCAGACGGTTGGGAAAAGCAATATCAGTACAAAGTCGGGAAAAAGAAAATGTATATGACACCCTCTGCCGCCGAGAAATACGGATATGAGCGTGTCAACAAATATCCGAAAAGCACCAAGTACGGCAGACAAAATCCTGTCTCCGAGCGTTGGAACAGTGATGAACAGCTTGTTCTTTGGAGAGCGGCTTGGGCTGATGTGACAAACCGCTATTTAGAGCGTGCAGGTATTGATCAGAGAATCGACCACCGCAGTTATGCAGAGAGAGGACTTGATGAACAGCCGACCATTCACGAGGGTGTGGTTGCCCGTGCTTTAGAAAAAAAAGGAATCATCTCTGACCGCTGTGAAATCAATCGTCAGATTAAAGCTGACAATGCTTTACTGTGTGAGCTAAAAGCGACTGTGAAAAAGCTGATACAAGCGGTTAAAAATACCATTCCTGCGATTGCGGAAGCAATGGAAAAATTGCGTGGCAATATGATTATCTTCAAATATCAGCTATTGCACCTGGGCAGCAACAAGCACAGTATCAAGCAGTCCTTGAATTTGTTCCGTGAGGAAATGGCGGAATATGTCGCTGTCACGGATAAAATCAAGGCAAAGTCCAAAGAGCGTAAATCTCTGCTGACAGAGAAAAAGGAAACGCCGGTAATTCATGTTCTGAAGCACCGTGACCTTGCAAAGCGCATTGCTGAACTGACAGAGGATTTGGAGGAACTGCGTTCGGAAAAGGCTATGCTGCTCCGACAGCTCCAATACCCCGAAGATGCAACAGCGGATATGTTCAAAAAGCAAATCCGCACTTTGGAGGACGGGCTGAAAAAGATTGAAGCCAGCGAAGCCAAGTATGCCGCCGAGCTTGACAACGCTCTCAAACAATACGCCGAATTGCAAGAGCAGGCGACTGAATTTGACCCCATCGAGCTTTACGAAACAAGACAGGAAATTCGTTCCAATCACGAACAAGATGCCACACGGCGCATCCAGAATGCCTATGGCGATAAATATGATATGCTCCGTATGTATGACAGTAAACGGAGTGTCACTAATCTGTTGAATGAGAGTGCGGAAGAACGGTCTTTGACGGAAAGACTGCGAGCAAAGCAGAAAGAACAGAAACAACAGCAACAGACACAAAGAAAACCCAAGAACAAGAGTAGGGAAAGATAAAATTTGCGGGAGTGCAGTTCATTACGAATCGCACTCCCGCTTTTTGTTTCGTCTACCAAAATAATAAATTTGCTTTGGCACATTTCCGTTTTCATTTGTGTTTTGAAACGCTCTATAGTTAGTGTTTAAGTATTCACAAATAACCCATTGATATTATTCGCTTGTGCGTATATAATATATATAACTATTTGGTGCGGAGGTAAACTATGTTTGAATACATGACAGTACAGGATGCAGCTAAACTTTGGGGAATATCGGTGCGTCGTGTTCAAAAGCTATGTGAAGAAAATCGAATTGATGGAATTGTTCGACTACCTCGTGCATGGCTAATTCCCCAAGATGCCCAAAAACCGGCTGATGGGAGATATAAACAAAATAAAAAAGCGAATTTGTTGCCGACAATAAGGAGAACACACGATGAGTAAATTATTATTAGTGGAGGATGACCAAAGTATCGTATCCTCTTTATCGGACTATTTAGGAAACGAAGGGTTTAAAATCGAAAGTGCTTCCGGGCAGAAAGAAGCAATAGAAAAATTGGATAGCGACCAATACGATATAGCCTTGGTGGACATTCAATTATCAAATGGAAATGGCTTTTCTGTTTGTTCTGCAATTAAAGAAAGAGGAACCATGCCGGTTATTTTCTTAACGGCTTCTGATGATGAGTATAGTGTTGTGGCAGGACTGGACATGGGAGCTGACGATTATATCAGTAAACCGTTCAGACCAAGAGAACTGCTTTCCAGAATCAACAGCGTATTAAGGAGAACTAAGAACACGCAAAACATTATCAGTTACCATGACTTAGTTGTGGACACAAATCAAGTAACCGTATCAAAGAATGGGAAAGAGATTTTGTTGTCTGCTATGGAATATAAATTGCTTTTAGTCTTTCTGCGTAACAAGGGTATTGTTCTATCTCGTAGAAGATTGTTAGAGCTTTTATGGGACACTACTGGAGAGTTTATCAATGATAACACGCTGACTGTTTACATGAAAAGGCTGCGTGACAAAATTGAAACCAATCCACAGGAGCCGGAAATCATAATTACCGTTCGTGGACTTGGTTATAAGGTGGGTTGATATGGACTTTGTCAGAAATAAAGAAGTTAAAAGGCAAATTGTTGTCAACGGCCTTCTTGCCCTATTTTGGTGCTGTATTTGCTTTATCGTTGATAGCAAATCTCTGTGGATTGTTTTAGCGGCTATTGTATCAGTCGGTATAGTCTCCCTTTTTTTCACCTATCAAAGATACAGAAAAATTGCTGAACTTAGCTTGCTTATCGACAAACTGCTGCATGGAGATGAAACAATTTCTTTTGGGCAGTTTCAAGAGGGCGAGTTGTCTGTTTTACATGATGAAATATCCAAGATGACAAGACGACTTATTGAACAGGCAGAAGCTCTGAAAAAAGAAAAAGGTAATTTAGCAGACGCTTTAGCCGATATTTCACATCAATTAAAAACGCCTTTGACATCGCTGAATATCTTAAATGCTTCTCTGTGCAATGAGAAAATGACTGACGAAGAAAGGTATGAGCTGATCCGCAAGCAGGCTATGCTTTTATCAAGAATGGAGTGGCTGATTGCAACACTTCTAAAAATATCCAAGCTGGATGCAGGAACGATTACTCTAAAGCCACAGGAGATATGCTTAAAAGATGTGGTAGAAAAAGCAATTCGTCCTCTGGAGATTGCGGCAGAATTAAAAATGCAGACAATCACGCAAGTGATTCCGGCAGAATTAAAACTAACTCTTGATACTGATTGGACTGCTGAAGCCTTGGGGAATGTAATTAAAAACTGTATTGAACATTCACCAGAGGGCAGCACTATTGAAATCAAGGCAATAGAAAGACCTCTTTTGACACAGGTCATTATTGAGGATAACGGGATAGGTTTTCAGGAAAAGGATATACCGCATCTGTTTGACCGATTTTATCAAGGAAGTGGCTCTGCAATCGGTAATGCTGGTTTGGGGTTGGCTCTGGCAAAAACAATCATCGTCAATCAGGGCGGTGTCATCCAGGCGAAAAACCGGAAGTCAGGCGGTGCAGAATTTGAAATCTGCTTTTATCGGGGGACTGCTTAAATATAATGTCGTTAAGCTGACAGTTTTTGTCAGTTTAATCAAATCAAGAAAAAAGGAGTATTATTATGCGTTTGATTTTGCAGTATATTGGAAATATGATACCTTACTGTTTGTTGGGATTCTTCTTATGTTTAGGGTGCAGGTTTATAAATTGCTATAAGCACCCCAAAAAAGATTGGAAGAGAGAGCTTGTGATTTGTGTTTTTGCTGCTTACTGTGCAGGATTAGCCTCTCAAACGATTATGCCTCATTGGAACTGTGGTATTGATATGTCGGGTAAGCTATATATAGACATATTTTGGGATAATGAATTGGCTTCTGTAAATCTTATTCCGTTTAAAACGATATTGGGTCAACTCTCTGGCAATAATAGTATTGTAGGAGAAGCAGATATACATAAAGTATCCGTTTTAAACTTGTTAGCTAACCTATTGCTGTTTTCGCCAATAGGTTTATTCTTGCCATTGCTCTGGAAAAAATTTAGAAAGATAAAAAATGTAATTCTTGCAGGTGTTTTGGTTAGCACCAGTGTAGAAATGATACAATTTTTTATTGGGAGAAGCAGTGATATAGACGATGTGTTTTTAAATACACTTGGTGTTTGTGTGGGCTATGGATTATACAAAATAATAACGAAACTGAAGAAAATTCGCATTTTAGGGACTGCTTAATGTAGCCCCTTTTTAAGTGACATTTTTGTAATGAAATAGTAATGAAGCAGTCACTTTTTCTTGCCATACTGAATTACAAAAATATATGGAGGAACTTTTTATGGAAATATTAAGAGTAGAGAATATCTGCAAAACCTACGAAATGGACAATGCTCCTGTTCATGCTCTGTCAGATATTTCTTTTTCCGTTGATAAAGGAGAGTTTGTTGCAATCATTGGAGCATCCGGGTCTGGCAAGTCTACCCTGTTGCACATATTAGGTGGTGTTGACAGACCGACTTCAGGAAAAGTATTTGTGGACGGACAGGATGTTTATGAGCAAAACGAAGATGAATTAGCAGTATTCAGAAGAAGGCAGGTTGGGCTTGTCTATCAGTTTTATAATCTGATCCCGGTTTTGACTGTTGAGGAAAATATCACGCTACCTATTCGATTGGATGGGCGTAAAATCAATAAGGAGCGTTTGAAGGAACTGTTATCCACGCTCAAGCTGGTAAAACGTAGAAAACACCTGCCAAGTCAGTTATCCGGCGGTCAACAACAAAGAGTGGCAATCGGGCGAGCATTGATTAACGCACCTGCGATTATCCTTGCGGACGAGCCGACAGGAAATCTGGACACGGAGAACACAAGGGATATTATGAAACTTCTGCGTGAATCCAATCAAGCCTATCGTCAGACAATGATCCTGATTACCCATGACCGTGAAATCGCAATGCAGGCAGACCGTATTCTGGAAATTCAGGATGGCAGACTTGTGAGGGATGAGGTGATACGCTGATGAATATGATTTTTACGCTTACACTCAGAAATCTGTTGTCGAATAAAAAGCGTACCCTGCTCACACTTTTAACCATTCTTTTGTCAATCAGTATGATAACCGCTATTCTCTGCGGGGGATGGTCATTGGTTGATTTTCTGAAAGAGAAAGAAAAAGTGTATGGTGGCGATTATGACTACTACATGGAGGATCTGACTTGGGAGCAGGTTCAAGAGCTATATAGTCAAAACAATGTAGGCGAGGTTTCGCTTCTCCGCTTTGCCGGAAACAGTTTTTACGGGGAGAAATCCAACAGTACAATGCTTTCCATTGGCGAGATTGACGAGAACTTTACCCAAAAATTTTCGTTAAATCAGTATTTGCTTGCAGGGCGTTTCCCGCAAGATGAAAATGAGCTTATTATTTCAGAATCCTTTTTGAAGAAAAACAACATGAACACAGAGATTGGAGATACGATTTCTTTAACTCTTGGTTCAAGAATATGGGATGAATATAATGCCCAACTTTCCGGGCTGACAAATTATAGGGGTGAAGAAGAAAGCTTCGTTCCGGCAAAAGAGAAAACCTATGTGATTGTTGGTATCCTGTCAGATGTGAATGACTCAAAAATTGCAGCAAACTATAATGCCTTTGCAGGTGTTGACAAAACGGCATCCGATTTTTCTGTGTATGTCAAGGTAAAGAATTTATCCAATTCAATCTATACAGAAGCCAAAGAAGTGGCAGCGGCAGTAGACAGTCATGTAGCAAAGTTTCATTCTGAACTGTTAGTCTATCATGGAATTACCGGCGGCAAAGGAGCAGCCAAACTGATTGCATTGGTAGTCATGGTCATTTGCCTTTTAATGGCTGCATCTGCTTCAATGATCAGCAACGCCCTCTCCATTTCCTTGCAGGAACGAATTAAGCAGATGGGAATGTTGTCCAGCGTTGGAGCAACAAAAGGGCAAAAACGCCTTAGCGTATATTTAGAAGCCTTCCTTTTGGGCGTGGTGAGCATACCTTTTGGATTGGTTGTTGGTATCCTGCTGTCTGCTCTGTTATTAAGTGTGGTTAGGACAGCTTTTGGAGAAACATTCACTTTTGGCATCGTAGAACTGTCCTTAAAGGTAAACGGATTGCTCCTGCTCGTCAGCGGATTATCCGGCATTGCTTCTTTGTACTTCGGAAGCAGAAAGCCTGTGAAGCAAGCAGCTAAAATTACAGTTATTGAAGCAATCCGCCAGTCTAACAATGCGGTATCAAAAAAGAAATTCCGTGACGGAAAAATCGTTTCTTTGGTTTTTGGCATTTATGGTTCGCTGGCAGCTAAAAATATTAAGCGTAATCCAAAACGCTTCCGAGCAATCACCGGCTCTATTTTCTTGTCGATGGTGATTGCCCTTTCCTTATATAGTTTGTCTGATTTTATGCTTTATCAGACATCTTTGGACATGAAGGAGGACGGTTCCTGTTATACCGATGTGATTTCGACGATTCAATACAAAGATATTCCTACCGCAATCAAGGCATTATCGGATGAAAACATCATTTCGGATGTTTCCTATTCTTTTCAGCGATATATGACCGCTGATTTTTCACAAGAACAAATCAATCCTGACATGCAGGGATATTTCATTGGTAATAACAAAGCGGAGCTTTATGTGGTAGGATTGGATGATGAACATTTTGTCTCTTTCTGTGAGGAAAATAGGTTCAGTCTGGATGTAACAAACTCCAATCATGGAATTTTGCTCAATAAGACCATGGGATATTATAATTCGGCACAAAATCGAGTAATTGCGGGCTCACCGTTCCTTATTGAACCGGGAACAGAAATCATTCCGTTGGGGGCATCCGAGGATGCCTTACCGATTATCGTGGAAGAAATCGTTGCAGAAGAAAATGCAAATATCCAATCTATGTTTGTGAGAGATCGAGCTGTCCTCATTGTGCCTTTAAGTTATTTCAACTGGCTGATAGATGATAACGCCTATGTGGAAATGAGAATACAGACAGCACAGCATAAAGAAGCAATGGAATGTCTGGCTGACAGAGGATTTCCGCAAACCGTGGACATTGCAGCCGCAACAAATAATTCCAGACAGGTATATACGATTGCAAAACTGGTAATCTGCCTATTCTCCATCCTGATGACAGTTATTATCAGTTTGAATGTTTGTAACACTATCTCAAATACAATTCATTTGAGAAGAAGCGAATTTGCTGTTCTGCGTTCTGTTGGTATGACTGCCAAAGGATTAAAATGTACGCTATTGCTCGAAGCTATTTTGTACGGTGTAAAAGCATTGGTTCTTGCATTGCCTGTGAGCTTTTTAATTCATTGTGCTATCTACTACTTCATATCATCGGGTATGACACCATTTGCTTTTTATATCAACGGCGGTATTTATGTTCTTGCAGTTCTTGCAGTCGGTGCTATGGTATGTATCGCTATGCTGTTTGCTGTTAGAAGCGTATCAAAGGTGGAAATTGTAGAGGAACTGAAATTGAGCAATATGTAATCATTCAATCTAACAAAGTAGCTGAAACGGAGGTAATAGAAATTGAGCAAAAAGAAACTGGTAAAGAGAGTTGCAGGCATTGCTTTGACTGTTGGTGTAGTTATACTTGCCGTTGTATGTGTTGGTAAAGTAAATCGTGTTCAGAACGAAAAAGATATTATTGGCATATGGAAGGATGCAAATGCTGAGGTGGTATTTACCTTTCAAGAGAATGAGGAACTTACTGTGAGTAAAGATATGCCCGCTCCGGATCTTTCTTGTGGCAGTGCATCGTATAGCTTCCCTTCCACAAATATGATTTGTGTGGAACAGGAAGATAACAGCGTGGAATTTGAGATAGAAGTAGATAAAAACAGTTTGACACTCTTCTTCATGGGACAAGAATATCTGGAATTGGAAAAGTAACGATTACAAATAAAAGAGAACTTTTGAGCCGATAATTCGCAGCCTTTGCGGATTATCGGCTCTGCGTATATTTTGAACGCTGTTTTCAGAAATATAGTGTTTTGCAGAAAAGCACCTTGACAAATCAAATCTCAGTGGCAAATAGGTGACACAGCTGACGGAGAATTTACTGACATAAGTTCTGCTACTTCTGCTAAGTATACACCTACAGAAAGTCAGCTCAACAAATAT
>JAGPMA010000084.1 GCA_018053145.1 Oscillospiraceae bacterium
GGACAGTACGCACTGCACAAACAGACACAAACGTCCAACTTTGCCGCCTATCAGACAGAAGCACAGACACAGGTCGGTGTAGCCGGTGCGAATGCTTTGGGGCAAATGGGAGCGAACGGCGCCGGCGGCGTTGACCTCGGAGGCGGTGGGGCTGGTTTCAATCCTGCAGCAATGATGGCGGGAATGGCAGTCGGGGGCGCTATCGGTCAAAACATAGCCGGAACGATGAACAACATGATGTCGGGCGCAAACGCTCAACCTACATCGGGAGCAGTTCCGCCGCCAATCCCTACAACCGCATACCATGTCGCAGTGAACGGTCAGGCAACCGGACCGTTTGATATTGCCACCTTAACTCAGATGGCCACTGCAGGACAACTCACTTCGGATAGTCTGTTATGGAAAGCTGGAATGTCACAGTGGACAAAAGCAGGAATGCTTGAAGAACTTAAAAAGTTGTTTGCCAATATAACACCTCCTATTCCTCCAGCAGATTGACAGAGTGACTTCCAAGAGTGTTGAATTGGATTGTATATATCCTGTAACACAGGCATAAATACACTTGGAAATGCATAGAGTGTGGTTTCAAAAATAGCATTACCTGTGATAATATTTATGCGTCACATGAAGATTTTCTGAACGAAAAAGACAACTAAATAACAATGGAGGGGACACACTAATGAAAAAAAACATTTCCATCGCTTTAGTTCTCATGATTGCTGTATTTTCACTTACAGCGTGTAGTGCTGAAGCCAAGACCTACAAAAATGCTGTTTCGGCGTATGATGTAGGCGATTATCAGAAGGCAGTTGAATTGCTTGACACTATTCCTGATTATGATGACTCTAAAGATATACGCAAACAAGCAACAGCAAGAATCGATTTCAATTCTGCTGTCGAATCGGTAACAGCAAAGAACACCGAACTCGATGCGATAATTACTCCAGCACAGGCACTTCTTGACGAAAATAAAACGCCTTTAGAGCCAACCACCCTGACCAATTTACAGGTGGCTATATCCAGCGCAAAAGAAGCTAAAAGAGGCATTCCTGATATGCCAACCGAAACGGAACGGATTATTGCTGAAACCGAAACTCTGAACGCTGCGCTCGATTATTCTGAGTTAATAACATCGCTCAACAACTCAAAAACTGCTTTGAAAAACAGCATAAAGCAGTTGGAGCAAGTAACTAATCCGACAGGTGATTTTGTAATTCTTCGCCTCAAAGAAGTTAGTGGGATTGTCGATATTCAGGGTGTAACTGAGGATAACGATCCAAACGGCAACCTTAACAAAGCGGGTGGGTATACTTCTCAAACATATTTTTCTTCGGAACTGATCAATCAAGCTGATGTATATGGCGACAATTTAATAGATAAGGGAACATCTGCCGGAGGGAGCATCGAGGTATACGCTACTGTAGAGGATGCAGAAAAGCGAAATACATATCTTGCGGGATTTGATGGAAGTATATTTAGCTCTGGTTCGCACGAAGTTATAGGCACTGTAATCATCAGGACTTCAGATGAACTGACTGCCTCTCAACAAAAAGATTTATCCGCACGAATCAAAGAAAAACTAATAGAATTAAAATAACATTGAAAAATGATTATCTCAGCTCGTTACTGTTTTGCCGCTTGAATTGAAATTCTAAGTTTCTCCCATAAGTGTGCTACCCCACCGCTAGTCTGGCGGATAGATTTTTGACAATAGAATTTCGGATAGACCATAGGCATTTAATAAACATCGCTCTTGACAAGTAACGCAATATGCGTTACAATAGTGCTGAAAGGAGTTGATGGTATGGAAAAGTCTACGACCCTGAATCTGCGGGTAAATCCCACAATTAAACAACAGGCCGAGGACGTTTTGAAACAGTTGGGTGTTCCAATGGCCACTGCTGTGGATATGTTTTTGCGCCAGATCACTCTGACCGGAGGCATTCCGTTTGCCGTATCTCTGCCCAAAGCTCCTACCGCCATCAATGCGGACAATATGACTGCGGCTGAGCTTCACGCGGCATTGCAGGCGGGCTATGATGATATTGAGGCCGGGAATGTGCGGGACGCATCTTCCGCTTTTACCGCTTTTCGGGACAGTCACAGATGAAAAAGTACCGGGTAAAGATTACCGGAAAAGCGCTGGCCGATATGGAAGCGATTTACGATTACATCGCTTCCAGTCTGCAATCGCCCGATACGGCAATGGGGCAGTATGACCGTATCGCCGCCGCTATTGAATCGCTTGGTACTTTCCCGGAACGGTGTAAGCTGTTCGATTCCGAGCCGGAGCGCAGCCATGGTATACGGCAGCTGTTGGTGGACAATTATTCCGCCGTTTATGTGGTGGACGAGACGGAAGTTACCGTTTTGAGGGTGCTTTACAGTTCTTCGGACATCAACGCCAGACTGTGTGAAGGCTGAGTTCAATAACACGCGAACCCTCCGCGATGCGAGAATAATGCGACCATTGCTAATACACGCTTGATATTTTTTTGATAACAGGAGTCCGACAACACCGTTTCTCTATCCAAATCACTTTAAACAGTTCTAAAACTTTTTGAGCGTTTAAATGCCTGATTGGAAGGAGCGAAAGAAAGTTCTTGATTTGGACGTCGTTCACGGTCTATAATCAGTCACGTTGAAATTGAAGACAATTATATTGCCGTGGCAACACCATGGCAACAAAAAATCAGATAGCCCAAACTACCTGAATAATGAAAATACTGCAAATAATTTGAGCCAAATTTCATAAGCAAAACTGTTTAGAATACGCTTAACAGGAGCGAGTGGGAATAACGTTTTAATAAAACAGCCATGAGATTAATTGCGCCCGCCAAAGGCACGTGCAAGATAAAACAGATACACTGTTTTATTACTCTTTATTACTATGGCGCGCTAGCGCACAAGTAAGTTAAAACACATCACAGAATGAGCATCAAGCACGTAACTCGCTGCGATTGCACATTTGCGGTACCCGTTTGCCGCTTGTGGCTGACATTGGCAATTTTGATAATGCATATAAAAGTCTTAACCCCTCAATTTTGAGGGGTTAAGTTGTTTAAAGAAATAGCAATATGTGCGAAATTTGCATAAAATTGTAATTTAATTCTTGATTCTTCGCTTGTATTACTGTACCATGATGAGTAGCAAGAGGTATTTTAAAAAGGTCAGGTTAGACAGGTAAGAGGAAAATTTCGATTTTATGGATAAGGTAAAAAAAGACAATGTGGAACCGTAGATAAAACGAAAGCAAGTTTGCGAAATTGAAGCAAAATTCAGTAGAGAGAATTTCACGGAAAAGTGGACGCATCATTAAACATATAAGTATACAAACTTGATATCCCCTTTACTTTAGATGAAACAGGAGAACGGCTATGATTGTTAAACCATTTATAAAATGGGCTGGCGGTAAAAGTCAGCTGCTGCCCGATATAAAAAACAGATATCCCGAAGAACTAGGCAAGTCAATCACAAAATATTGTGAGCCTTTTGTGGGCGGAGGTGCCGTGCTCTTTGATATTTTATCAAGCTATACCATTGATGCCATTTTGATAAACGATATAAATGCAGAGCTTGCAAACGCGTATAGACAAATAAAAGGATATCCCAACGAGCTTGTTTTTGCGTTGTCACAAGTGCAAGCAGTTTTTTGGCCTATGGATGCTGAACAACGTAAAGAATACTATTATAATAAACGTGCACGTTTTAATTACCTAAAGATTAATGGAGATGAAGCGGTAAATTTAGAGAAAGCGGCACTATTTATTTTTCTCAACAAAACTTGTTTTAATGGCCTTTTTCGCGTAAATAAGCAGGGCCTTTTTAATGTTCCTATGGGTTCCTATAAAAAACCTATGATTTGCGATGCGGAAAATCTCAAAGCAATTAATGCACGATTACAGAACGTTACTATCAAGTGCGGGGATTATAAAGAATGTCTTGATTTTATAGATGAAAACACATTCGTCTACATCGATCCACCATATCGTCCACTAACGCAGACGGCAAGCTTTACATCCTATGATGAAACCGTTTTTGACGATAAAGAGCAAAGAAAGTTAGGGGCTTTTGTAGATAGTATCACTCAAAAAAAAGCAAAAGTTATTATCAGTAATTCCGATCCTAAAAACAGCGATGCGCAAGATGAATTTTTTGACGAGATTTATAGCAATTACACCATTGAAAGGGTTACAGCAAAGCGAATGATAAATTGCAATGGTCAAAGCAGAGGCAATATAAGCGAGTTGCTGATATCAAATCATTAAGGAGCCTGACATGAAATATATAGAAAAGTATGCATGCATGGATATTCTTTCAGAAAATGCGGTTTTTGAATATTTGTTGTCCAGTTTTAAAGATACAATTCGCACCTATGATTTTTTTGTAGCTTGGCAAAAAGTGCTTGGTAATGTGTCGCAAATTGAGGTTGCGTTAAATATCCTTAATAGCCTTATTGGCAAAGAAAATATTGCAGACAAACTAAAAATGCTAATCAAGAGTTATCCGGAAGTTGTACCGGTTATTCCTCTTTTAATTGCCGTGCGAGGTGCTAGCATTAAAGTAGCTGATTTGGGCGGTGACATTGAATATAGTTTTGCAAAAAAGCAAACCTATACCGCCGAAGAAATCGATAAGATTGTCTTTTTCGCTGAAAAAAGCGGCTTATTGAAAATCCTTCAGGATAAAAGCGTTAAAAACCTTGTTGACTACGCTATCGGTGTTGAAGTAGGTCTTGATACCAATGCACGCAAAAACCGTAGTGGTACAGCAATGGAAAATTTAATCGAGGTCTACGTTGAAGCAATATGTAAAAAACATGGATATAAATATCTTGCGCAAGCCACAGTCTCCAAAATTA
>JAGPMA010000085.1 GCA_018053145.1 Oscillospiraceae bacterium
AGCTTTCTTCGTGTTGCTTTCGGTGCTGACTACAAAAGTCTTATAATTGAGGAACAGGAGCATATCGCACCACTCCTTAAGCAGCGGGGCGACCTGTTTGGAGAGCTTCATCTCCCAGCGGTCGTAAGAACCCATCTCGTCAGGCAACTCAAATTTGCGCATTTTGGCATGAGCGGTAATGACCACGTTGATTCCGGCAGCAATTACCTCATCCAGCGCTGAGAGTAGCCGGCCGAACTCCTCAGATAGGTATGTATAACCGCGCCCGTAGCCCGGTGTTTCCAGCGACTGCCATTTGTTTTTCTTGCACACCTCATTGATTGCTAGACGCTCTGCCCAGTCTGCGGTATCCAGCACAAGGCTTTCGCAGACTCCAGGCGTTTTCGCTACTTCGTTCACATCAGCAATCAGCTCATCCCAGCCTGTCGGTCTGCTGATTCGGCGTACATCCATATGGTCGGCGCCGCCTTCCGTGTCGATGAACAGGGGGGATGGAAACTGCGCCGCCAGCGTGGATTTGCCAATGCCCTCGCTGCCGTAAATGACAACCTTTTGGGCGCGGTTAAGTTTTCCGCTTATAATGTTAAGCATATTGACCTCCTTATTTCAGGCTGCAGGACATATCCTGCACCAGTACTGCACCGGGTATCTCGCTGCCGAAACTGAGCAGCTTTTTGACGTCGTTCTTGCTGATCTCCGGCTCCGCATAACGAATGAATCTTTCATGCCCGTTCTGGATAAGCCAGTCCATAGCGGTGGTATTGTCCTGAATGTCCACCTTCGTGGTTTTGCGGTAGCAGACGGTGGCAACACCGCAGTCAGTTTTCTCCCCCGCGCACTCCCGGTCGAGAATATCCATGAGACGCTCGTCCTTGCGCTCAAGGTCAGCACGGCGCTCACGGAGCCGCTTTTCCTCAGCTTTCAGAGCGGAAACATCAGCGCGGGTGTCCAGAACGACCTTGGCAAGATATTGGAGAATGTCTGACCGCTGCATTTCCAGCGCATTCAGTTCGGCAATGATGTCATCGGTCTCGGCGGCTATTTCGCCGGTATCAGGGTCGGGTTCCAGCCGTAGAATCAGCTCATAAATCTGCTGGTTGATTTCATACAGTTTCATCTACTGCACCTCCTATGTGCTTTTTCGGGTCGCCGTTCCGGACTTCATGGATTTCGATGTTCTGCACTGAGGACCCTGGCATCAGCACCAGAACTTCGCAGAAACTACCGACGAGCAGTTTAAGCAGCCTTTCCGGCAAGCGGATTTGTCGGCTCTTCAGTACCTGCTGTATCTGCCCCTTGTTATTTGCAACATTGATCTGAACTCTGTGATTTCTCATAATCGTTGATTCCTCCGTTCATTGAAGTGTTAAAGAGGTGTTGCATCCTCCATCCATAACAAGCCGAAAAAATCAACCCCCCCTGAAATCACCGCTTTTTGCAAGGTTTTTCAACATTTTATTAAACAGCCGTTCCCGTACCGATGTGTTTGCTGTCTTGCCGTACGGATTGGATATGCTGATTTTGAGTTTGTGCGGCATTGTTCTTCTCACCTCTTTCCTGGGGCTGTATTTCTTGCCCTTCACCTGTTAGCCACGGGGGAGGAGAGAGGTCTACATTTTTTCTAAAATTCTTTTTAGAGCGGTTCTTGCTCTCCAAGCGTTCTGCTTGACACTGTATTCAGTGATGCCGAGAAGGGCGGCATACTCGGCTTGTGACAGAGCTTTGCCCGACAAATACAGAGCGCAGATAAGGTCGCGCTGTTTCGGCTTGAGCTGGTCTACAGCCGCACGGACATGGATGGCGGTTTCTTTGCGTGAAAGAAGCTCGTCCAGCTCCTGGTCAAACGCAAGCCACTCGCCGTCGCCATAGCCGTTATCCAAGGTCGTGTGGCGGCGGGTTTCTCTGCGGTCATTGTTGTGGTCCTGTCTGTCAAACTCGATTAGCAGTTCGCCCCATTCGTCAGACACCTCGATTTCGATGCTTTCATTGATGAATTGATACTTGATTTTCATTTGTAGGCTCCTTTCGATCGGGAGCCTTACAAGCAGCAAAAAGCATAGAAAAAAAGCCTGACGCATAGCTTTAAAGCTACTTGTCAGGCTCCTCATTCAGTGTGTCGATGGGTGCTCTGTACTAAGTATTTGTGGTTGTGTTGCTGCTGGGCGTCAATTGCGCCCTGTCATAGGTTCGAAACCAAATTGACTCTTTGCAACACGGACACTTAATAATATTGGCACAAGGTGGCAGTTTGTTTTTTCGAACCACGCCTGTTTTGGTGAGAAAGCGCTTAGGACTGTCAAAAAGTCGGCGGTTGGTACAATTAGGACATGGTATTGGCGTTAATCGAGGGTCGGGTTCCGGG
This sequence comes from Oscillospiraceae bacterium, assembly GCA_018053145.1. Classification (GTDB taxonomy): domain Bacteria; phylum Bacillota; class Clostridia; order Oscillospirales; family Oscillospiraceae; genus UBA2658. The sequence goes on from JAGPMA010000085.1 coordinate 2,363, forward strand.
GGCGTTGAACTGGCGGAGTTTTTAGTGGACAAAAATGATACCTCCTATTATCCGGTGTGGGGCCTCTATAAAAGCTGTCATTTTATAGTCGTTAAGCTGCAGTCAAAACGCCTGTAAGCTGGCAACACAAACAAAAAAGAGCGCAAAAAAATAAGACGTGGAATACTCCACGCCTCTGAAAATTTCAACTCATTTATGGGTGAGTTGATAAAAATCCATAAAACTGTGGGGCGAAAAAGCGCAGGAAATCCCTACAAATAATGATTAGATACTGATTAAATACAGCGCTTGGCTTTATGAGTTTCACCGACTTCACCCCCCTTTTGTTTCTGAATAGGAACTCTTCTCAAGAGTAAGGTTACACCAATGTTATCCTGCCGTCAATTGTGAAAGCACATAGAAAAAAGTCGAAATTTTCTATGGTCAAAAAGAGGCGATTTAGGTTGCCAACGGTTAAAAAAGTTGTTACTATAAATAAGCGCCTAAAGTTCCTTTTCAAACGAACGGGCATTTTTTGTGTGTATAAAATTAGTGTGAGGTTTACAGTTAACAATACAGGTCAAAAAGCAGCGGGGAATAACCCCGCTGTTTAAACTATCTTGGGGAGGAAATCCATTTCGTAGTCTATATCTGATTTTTTGAAATTGCCAATGATGCCGAGGTCTTTGAGCCTGATTTCGGCGGCCTGTAAGGATACATTAAATATGTTAGATACCGAATGTATACAGGCGGCCGACTGAAAAGCCGAACTATTAGCCTGCATTTCGCTTGTCAGCTTTTGAACCATGCATCTTGGCATAAGCAGGGCAGAGGCAAGACGGTTCGCCTGCCATTCCATCCAGTCTGTATCCGTCCAGACACCATGCCTTTGCGGGCTTTCCGCTTGCGCAGCATTCACCCATCAGTTCCCGCCAGTTCTCGTATTTACTCATGACAACACCTCCACTTTGTACTATTGAGGTATAAGACTCACAGTCACAACTGGTATTTGTAAATGTATAATTGCGTACGCAGCCATTTGAAAACACCAAAAAATGAAATATTTCAAAGAAGATTGCAAAAAGAAATTGAAAAAGTAAAGTTATTGCAATACAATGCATAAACTTTACTTTTGAAAATGGTTATGATATACTGCGGATAAATGGAGGTGTTATGATGATTGCAAGGCAGGAGTATCTTGAAAACCTCATAAGTTTTCGGGACAAGCAACTAATAAAGGTTATAACAGGAATACGCAGATGCGGGAAATCAACTCTCTTCGAATTGTACCAGGAGTACCTGATGAAAAACGGAGTGGAAAAAGAACAAATAATATCCCTCAATCTTGAGGATGGGGATTATTCAGATATAGAGACGCATAACGACTTGTATAATTACGTTAACGGAAAACTTCTCCCCGACAAGATGAACTATGTTTTTTTAGACGAGGTGCAAAAGGTGTCCGAGTTTCAAAAGGCAGTCGACAGCCTGTATGTCAAGAAAAATGTGGACGTATATATTACAGGCTCTAATGCCTATCTGCTGTCCGGAGAATTGGCTACCTTGCTGTCAGGCAGATATATTGAAATTAAAATGCTTCCGCTATCTTTTAAGGAATATGTTTCGGCGTTTCCGGAGCAGAGCAATATGGATCGGCTGTATATGAACTATACAGTGAACAGTTCCTTCCCATATGCGCTCGAGCTTTCTAAACCAAAGGATATCAAGCAGTATCTTGAAGGCATCTATGACTCTATCGTACTGAAAGATATTGTTGCTCGCAAAAAGTTTCAAGATGTGGCTATGCTGCAAAGCGTTGTTAGGTTTATGTTTGATAACATCGGGAATACGACCTCTACAAAGAAAATCGCTGATACAATGACATCTGCTGGCAGAAGCATCTCGGTTCACACTGTGGAGAGTTACCTTTCGGCTTTGACTGACAGCTTTGTCTTTTATAAAATCGGCAGGTATGATGTTAAAGGCAAGCAATATTTGAAAACAGGCGACAAGTATTATGCCGCTGACATCGGGCTTAGGTATTATCTGCTTGGCACAAAGAAAGCAGATGACGGTCATATACTTGAAAACATAGTATTTCTTGAGTTGCTACGTCGAGGCTATGAGGTATATATCGGAAAGGTAGGAAATGCTGAGGTCGACTTCATTGCAATAGGGGAGGAAGGCGAAGAATATTATCAGGTCGCCTACACGGTGAAGAACAGCGAGGAAACTCTGAGGAGGGAACTGGCTCCGCTTGAAGCGATTAGTGATCACAATCCGAAATACCTTTTAACAATGGATTATAAGCCTTTGACTTCACATAACGGAATCAAGCAAATAAATGTTCTTGATTGGCTGTTGAAATAGATAGCAATTCACATTAAGAACAACAAATCTGAGTGTAAGAACACGAAACATCATCGCAAAAGATTAATTATATGCAAATTTAATATTTAAATAGTGTGGGGAATATGTTAAAATTAATTACTGAAAGC
>JAGPMA010000086.1 GCA_018053145.1 Oscillospiraceae bacterium
GGACTGGATCAACTTGTAGTGTTCAGATTTCTTTAGTTTATCTGTCGGGTCGGTATATCCATATTTCATTCCAATAACCATAAACATTCCGCTGACAGCACCGCATACCTCCCGAAGCCTTCCCATACCGCCGCCAAAAGACGATGATATTTTCAACGCATCCTCAATATTAAGGCCGGTTTCATCACAAAATGCGACAAAAACAGATTGCGAACAATTGTAACCCTTTTTAAACAGTTCTTTTGCATAATCCGAATGTTTACTCAATGCCTTTTACTTCGCTTCCTTCTTCCAGCGATTTTGAAAGGGGTTCGAACCAGTCCCCATCAAAAAGTTCAATCATGCCTTTATCACAGGCTGCTGATATTTTTGGATCAATAGGGAGTTTGGCAAGAACCTTAAGATTATGCTTCTCGGCTATCTCTTCGATGTGACTTTCACCGAATATTTTATATTCTTTACCGTTATCAGGGCATTTGAAATAGGACATATTCTCTACAAGCCCAATTACCTGAATGTTCATCATCTCCGCCATCTTAACCGCTTTTGACACGATCATCGAAACAAGCTCCTGCGGGGAGGTTACAATAATTATTCCGTCAATGGCTAAAGACTGGAAAACGGTCAGTGGCACATCTCCGGTTCCTGGTGGCATATCGATGAACATGAAGTCCACGTCGCCCCAAATAACATCTGTCCAGAATTGCTTTACGGTATTGCCGAGAATTGGCCCCCTCCAAATAACCGGGTCAGTATCGTTCTCAAGGAGGAGGTTGATAGACATAATATCAATCCCGGTCTTGCTCTTCAAAGGATACAAACCGAATTCGCTGCCCGTAGCCTTATCTTTTATGCCGAATGCCTTCGGAATCGAAGGCCCTGTTACGTCCGCATCAAGGATAGCAACGTTATAACCCATCCTTTTCATTGTGACAGCCAGCATGGAGGTTACTGAGGATTTGCCGACTCCGCCCTTGCCGCTGACAATGCCGATAACCTTTTTAATGTTACTCAACTCATGTGGCTTTTCTCTGAAATCGGTTTTTGCTTCTTTTCTGTCTGCGCAGTCTTCTCCGCAACTGCTGCAGCTTTGATTGCATTTTTCGCTCATTGTTTCTGACTCCTTACATGTATATTGTTAATTGCTTTCCCGTGGATATATAGTCGATATTTTTACCCATAATAGTTTTCAGTCGGTTATAGGATTCAATGCCTGTACAGTGGCCGGTATAATATTGCGAGTGGGTCTCCAGCAGAATATTCCCAATCTCATCCACAACATTAGGAGCTTCATTTTGTTTTGTCCCGTGGTTGTAAAGATGAAATCCTCCGATAACGTAATCGGGTAGGCAGCCTTTTTCTGCTTTGAACTGATCGATAATATTAATTATTCCGTTGTGTGCGCATCCCGCTATCAGCAGAGTTTTTCCGTTTTCACTTATAATCAGGTTTTGTTCATGTGCAAAATCGTCCTGCACAAAAGCATCGCCATCTTTCACAAACAAATCTGTATTGCCTGAAGGAACAAGCCTTTTAGAATCAACCCCGGAAAATAATTCAAGTTCATGATCAATCACAAAGCGGTCACCACAGAACACAAATCGCTCATTCGGTAGCAGCGACTTGTCCATCCCAATATACGCTTTTTCGCCTCCCGGTCTGTTTGCGTAATGCGGTTCAAATGCCTTTTTATGAAGGTAGATCTTGGCCCGGTTGTTGATACCGAGAAATGTTTTCAAGCCACCGCCGTGGTCATAGTGGCCATGAGAAATCACAGCCAGGTCAACCCTTGTTAAATCGACGCCCATCTTTTCGGCATTTTCGGCAAAAAGGCCGCTTGCGCCCGTATCAAACAAAATTTTATGAGTTTCCGTTTCAATGTAAAGGCTTAACCCATGTTCGCTGCCGAGCGCCTCTGAAGATGTTGTGTTTTCTGCTAAAACCTTTACTATCATGCTTCAGCACCGTCACTTTCTTTGAAGAGCAGCTTCATGGTGCTGCTAAATACGTGTTTAACGGCAGAACCGGAAGGACAATCAACATCTACTATGGTTTGTCCGTTATTTATTGCTTTTACAGCCTCTGGGTCAAATGGTATCCTCCCTGTAAACGGCAGGCCTTTTTCTTTGCAGAATTCCTCGATCTTTTCTGTATTTGCGGGATTGGTGTCGTGCTTATTGATACAGACTCCAATCTTTGTCCGGAACGTTTCCGCCGTTTTTATGATGCGCTCCATATCACTGATTCCCGAAATAGATGGCTCCGCAACAATCAAGACCATATTTACTCCGCTGAGAGAAGCGATGACAGGACAGCCTATGCCGGGAGAGCCGTCAATGATGGCCAGTTTAGTATCCGGACTCGCCACAGTTTTCATTTGTTTTTTAACTTCGGTTACGAGTTTTCCCGAAGTGCCGCTTCCCATTTTCAGCTGTGCCGTTGAAAAGACTTTATTGTTGTCAGCATACAGCGTAAGTTCTCCCGCAACGGCGGGTTTCAAGGAAACCGCATTTGCAGGGCAGACAGCTTCGCAAACCCCGCAACCCTCACAGGCATAAGTGTCAACCATAAAGCCATTCTCATTGGAAATTGCATCGAATCGGCAATTTTCTTTGCATAGTCCGCATTCAATGCATTTATCTGCATCTATTTCGGCTTTTGGCATACCGAAATAGTCTGAACGTTTCGGCTCGATGTTTTGTGCCATAATTAGATGAAGGTTAGGCGCGTCAACATCGCAATCGGCATAGATTTTGGCACTTGAAAGCTTTATAAAAGCGCTGGCTATCGTTGTTTTCCCAGTGCCGCCCTTACCGCTGAGGATTAACAGTTGTTTCATGCCGCACCTCCTTCATCACAGTTTCAAGCAGCGAAGCAAATAATGCTCTAAACCTATTGCTTTCCCTTGCGGCTATTTTGGCGTCTGAATTAAGACTACCAAGCTCGTTATCAAACGGTATACGACCTAATATAGGAATGCTGTTCTCTGTGCAAAATGTCTCTGCTGGGTTCTCTCCGTCAAGGCATTTGTTCAGTACAACTCCATGCGGCTTATTAAACAGCCTGACCAAATCATAGACCATGTTGAGGTTATGAACACCGAAAACCGTAGGTTCAGCAACGAGTATGCAATAATCCGCATCCTTGATGCTTTCCATGACGACACAGGCGCTCCCCGGGGGGCAGTCGACAAAGATGGGAAGCTCTTCGTCTAAAATACTTTCGTTAAGAAGACTTTTTATTATCGGTATTCCGGACGCTTCACCTGTCTTCATTATCCCGGTATGAACGCTTACATTACCGGAAAAGCCTCTTTGTACTTTACCAATTGGCTTTTCTTGTTCTCCAATTGCTTTTTCCGGGCAGAGCAGCATACAGCCGCCACAGGAGTGGCACACCTCTTCAAAAACATACGGTTTGTTCTTTATGAAGGCAAGCGCATTGAATTTACAAAAATCAACGCATTTACGGCAGCCGTTGCATAAACTTTCGTTGATGACTGGTATTTTTACAGAAATTATTTCTTCCCGGGCCTTCTCAGGCTTAAAAAACAAATGACCATTGGGCTCTTCAACGTCACAATCAATATAGACGGATTTCTCGGCAATTGATGCTAAATTAACGGATACCAGTGTTTTGCCTGTACCGCCTTTGCCGCTCAGTATGGCGATTTTTACACCCTTACTTTTCATGGCCATGAAATCCCGGATGGAAATCACTGAGCAAAATAAGCTGTTCGGCTGCAAACGCGTCAATATTTTGCTGCACGGTTCCGGGTATCGATTTATAGATCAGTACCTCCGACTTGCGCAAGACCTCTTCCGCATTTTCACCGCAGCGTGGAGTGAGCAGTGCTTTAACACCATGGTCAGCTATTACCTGAGCGGCTCTGATTCCAGCTCCGCCCTGGCTGGCAACAGCGCTGTTATCAAGGTAGTAGCTTTCTTTTGTGTCTGTATTATAGAAAAGGAAATATGGAGCTCGCCCAAAGGACGGGCACACACCTGAGTCCAAGTTTTGTTCATCTACTGGTATTGCTATTTTCATTTGAATCCTCCGTTCTAATCTCATTTAAATTATTTTCAATTTCGGGCTCTTCCGTAAAACCTCTGCCGCATCTATGACGCCGACAGCCGCCTCTGCCACAGCCGTTCCCGCTGCCGTCACAGAGCTGATATTCGCCGCCTTCTATCCAAAGTACTTTTCCGTTGACCAAAGACTCAGCAATTTTTTTCCTCGCCTCATCATAAATTCCTTGGACAGTTGTGCGAGAAATGTTCATTTGATTAGCACACTCTTCCTGCGTAAATCGGTCCAAATCTATTAGTCTTATAGTCTCATACTCATCAACGGTCATATTTACTGTGTTTACTGCATCTGCAGGGGAGTCAAGGGGTCCGAAACGATTGCTGTCCGGAAGGCAGCAAACTTTTCTCCATTTTCGGGGTCTCGGCATATAATCTCACCTCACTTAACGACAGAAATAACCAGAGCGTCCTCCGGTTACTTCTGCTGCTCTCACAAATTCTCTAACTGCTTATCAATGACATCCAGTCGATTTTTCCGCAAGTCCTTTTGCTCTTGGAGCAGCTCTTTTTGTGTTTTGGAGGAGTTCTGATTTACGGCGAACCCTCTTCCTAAGCCACGTCCAAAACCACGCCTGCAGGCAAGTCCTAAACCTAATCCCAGTCCAAGACCAGCACCATACGTAACTGCGTTAGCGCCTGTGCATGAGCCTAATCCTCTTCCGGTCATTGATCCTGCACCCATTGGGCCAGTTC
>JAGPMA010000087.1 GCA_018053145.1 Oscillospiraceae bacterium
ATACTGCCCGTGTGCCGATGGCCGTGCGTGCCATGCTCGAGCAAAACGGTGTTGAGTTGATGGAATATAGCGATGTTGCAAGTTATTTAAAAAATTATACCACCAACGAAACTTTGCTGTTTAACGCTGCCAGCACCAATTATGCTCTTGCGCTGGCTGCCCGCAGCAACGCAAAGTTTACACTAAAAGAGGGCGAAGACCCCATTCAGCTGCTAAAAAGCATCAAAAGCGAGCACGAAATTGCGTGCCTGAAACAAAGCCACGCAAAAGACGGTGTGGCTATGGTGCGTTTTCAAATGCGGCTTGAGGCCGCACTGGCCGCAGGCGAAACCGTCAGCGAGCTGATGGTGGCCGGCTGGCTGGAAGAGCTGCGCCTTGCACAGCCGCTGTGCATTGGCGAAAGCTTTAACACCATTGCGGCCTATGGCCCGAATGCAGCCATGATGCACTACGGCGCTACCGCCGAAAACCACGCTACGTTGCAGAAAAAAGGCTTTTTGCTGGTAGATAGTGGCGCACAGTTTCTCGATAAATAATGACTTTACTATTTTGGCGTTTTGCTCCCAATTTTTTTAAAATTTTCCCTATAAGCGAAATACGAAAGATTCTTTGCCGTGCCATTGTCGGGCAGATTTTTACACAGGCACAACAACGCAAACAAAGCTTTGAATCAATTTTTAAGGTTTCTGATGAAATAGCATTTACAGGACACAATACAACACAGGATTTACAATGTATGCATTTTTGAATGTCAACATCGGGCTGTTTTATGAGCAAATGTATACCACTGTATGGGAACTTCTCAATTAATAGCGGAAAGTGTTTTGCTTTTCTTCTGAACAATTTAAAATTATCAGACTCCAATTGCCTATAAATAAGTTGCCCAAACCTTTCCGCATCTTGGAGATCGTCTGCACAAGGACGGCCTAAAGCCACATCAATATCCTTACCTGAAAAGGAATGTTCACCTATAAATGTAGCTGTTCCTAACAAGCGGAAGTTCTGATTTTCTGCAAGATAAACTGCCTCATTGAGAGCAAACCCTGCGCTAATATTTCCATAAACCGCAAACACCGCCAACGGTGTTTGGCTACCCCTCATAGTCTGGAAGTACTCTAATACGATTTTAGGAATACGCGCACCGTACACAGGGAATCCCCATATAATGACATCTCCTGAAAGAGCTAGGGGGTGCTCTCTTGTCTCAACATTTGTGATGTCGATAAAAGTCGTATTTATGTTAAGCCCCTTTGCTATGTTCTCCGCATACTTTTTCGTTGTACCTGTCGGAGAAAAATAAATTATTGTAGCTTTCATAAAATCGCCTTTTCTACAAACTAACTCTATATTATCGTTCAAGAAAGTCTACAATTTTTAATGTCAGACTATGTAAATGGGCAAATGACCTAATAAGCTTATTTTTTGCTCTGAAAGTTTCAAGCATAAAAGGAATTGTTATTATATAAAGGATAATAATATATCCAGCTGAAATGAAATCCTTTGATAAAATAACAGCCGTTATAAAAACTCCTGCGAAAATGCCAAGTGATGAAAAAATTACTCCTGGCGCATATTTTCTAAATGCAATTGTCCAATATATGTGCTGTAGCCCGTTGAAAGTTGAAAAGACTATAAATACAAGAATGACACCCGATGAAATGGTATCGTCAGAAATTATATAGGCAATGGAAGTGATAATAAATCCGAAGATACTGATTAAAAAAAGCCAAATACGACAGCTTAGTTTTGTGGATGGAGGCGGTGGACAATATGTGCATTTATACCAATCCAGAATATTCCATTCTTCCATTTCATGAACGAAGAATATGATTGGAATTATCCACATTGCTGCTTTTAAATTTATATGATTCAAAAAATCAAAAACCATATACGTGTTCCCTCTTTCTTTAGCACATCAAATGTCACAGTTGTGTCACTTGTAAAAATATGATATAATATTTATTACATTTCGTCAATTGTTTTGACTCAAGTGCCTCAAAGCATAAGATTCTGTGACAGAGGAGGGAAATACTTATTGAATCAGACAAGCAACCCCATTGCGATTCAATCAAAACAATGGATTATGGAATCATTGGTATCGCTTATGGAAACTAAACCATATAAAGATATCACCATTAGTGAAATTTCTGACCACGCCGGGCTTGTGCGAAGAACTTTTTACAGAAATTTCGATTTTAAAGACGATGTTTTAATAGCGTATTTTGATACGCTTGCTCAGAATTTTGTAATTAGACTGAATGAAATTCCTGTTTTAACGACATCTACTGCGCTACGGGTATTATTTAAATTATGTAAAGAAAACGAGCAATTTTTATTAAGCTTAAAGCGAAGTAATATGATGGGCTTCATGCTTGAACATTGGAATAGGGTTCTTCCTGAGTTACATGCTAAAATGCTTGATAAAATCAAAAATTTTCCCCAGACAAGTAATGACAAAGCTTTGGAATATCTTCTTACATTTAACGTCGGTGGAACCTTTAATATTATTTTGAAATGGATTAACGAAAGCTTTACAATATCTCCAGATAGTCTTGCTGACTTAGTAAGTGAATTTTCCCAAAATTCGCTAAATAGAAGCAAATCTAAGATGGATTGAAAAGCGGCTTATATAATCTAATCTACTTAAACATTGTCAAATTGGCTATTTGTTAACTTTTCCCCCAACTTCGGGCCAACATAGTTCTAAGTTGTGGCGTTCTTTTGTTTATAACATTACAGTCTGTTGGCCGTCTCTAGTTATAACAACTTCGTAATAGTTGCTTCCTTGTGAACACTGCCCATTCGCGCCGGGGTTGTCGTTACCATATCCTTCCAAAAGGTTAATGACACCCCAAATACCAAGCCCTGCACCAAGAGCGATAACAAGGGTCTGCAATACATCTACTGCGCTGTTGAAAAATTCCATAAAGTCCTCACTTTCTGCCGCTTTTGCGGCTTACAAAAAATAGGTTGTTGGTTTGTTGCATGAAAAAAGCCGCCTGTTATTCGGCGGCTGCGTCCATATCGGACAAGTCAAGTTCGTAGTAGTCAAAGACTTCGTCCGGCTTTGGGATTGCCGGACGGCGTTTTCTGTACTTCTCCACATCAAACGCATTTTGCGGGTCAGCGTCGGACAGATACTTATACTTTGAGTGCTTTGTAATATCGTACTTGTCACTGAAAAAGGGGCGTACTCCTCTAAGCTGCAAGATACATTTCCCGCCGTCCATAACCGCGATTTCGTCCTGTGTCATCAGCTCCTTTCCTAATTTTTGATAGTTCAACCCGTGGGAAACTTCCCGCCCCCGGTTTTCGGAAGTGTTAAAGCTGTCTATGGTTTCCTTGCCTAACAGCTCCGACATTTCTTTGAGGGTGGTTTTTCCTTACCACCTAAAAACAAGGTAGTATCATGAGGTAAGTTAAGCGGTAGCGGGAGCCACCGCCGCTCTCCCTCCCGAACCGTACGGACACCTCTCGGCGTATACGGCTCTCCATTTATCTTGTTGCTTGCCGAAATAATCTAAGAATGGATTTTGTTATGGCACTCTGGACACACTGCCAGCGTTTTACGTCGACGCTCCAGCATAAGAAGCTCCCATGCCGTGTTGCCGGTGAGGTCTTTCATTTTGGCGACTTGATGGAGCGAGATGCCGCTTGACTTTTTGCCGCACAACTCGCAAAGCCCCAGCTTTATACGGTTTTTCAGACTGTTAAACCTGTCGTATTTCTGATACTGCGGCAGGATATTGACCTCGGCGGTCATTGCATCCAATTTCCGCTTGAAGCCCTTATTGTAATACACAGCCTGCTTTTTGCCGCTTTTTGTCTGGTACTCCACCGTAAAATTGCCGTTTTGAAAGAACCTGCCCTTAATCCTGTGGACGTTCGTTTTGTACTTGTTTGCGAAGGTTTTGAACATGCTGTACTTCATGATGTTGGCAAAAATCCCGATTTTGTAGGAATCGTTTGCTATTGAATAGAAATTGTACAGCCCACGGATCTCGGAGTTATACGCTGACAATATTTCGATGTCAGATTTGTTTATGAGCTTGCCCCTGTGCAGGGATTTATACTTTTCCTTGCCATTTTCGTTCAGAATAACCTTCATCGCGTTGTATTCGAGTAGCTTGCCCACCCATTTTTCACGCGGCACCAGCAGCTGAACCACATAGCTGTTACAACGCTGAACGTTGCCGTTAGCCAGCTTTTTGGTGTGCTGCGACCTCGACACTGTTATGTCATAGCCGAGAAATCTCGCCCGGTCGCCGGTATGCGTGATTTTCGTCTTTTCGTCCGACATTTTCAGCTTAAGCCTATCTGTCAGGAACCGCTTTACGTCGGACTTGATTTGCTGGGCGTCTTTCTTACTGCCAATTACGCCGATGATAAAGTCATCAGCATATCGCACATATTGAATTGTCTTGTACGAATCGTTTAGCGGCACGGAGGCTGTGGTGGAGCGCATTTCCCGTTGCAGGGATTTCAAGGTTTTAGCCCGGAGCTTCCTTTCGGAATCAGCCAGGCTATCCCAGCACGCTTTGCCTTTCAGCTTATACCGTTCAACTTTAACCCACACTCCGTTCACAGATTTACAATCGGCGAACCACCCTTTTCTCACTGCCGATTCTATCTGTTTGATGACACGAACGCGCCGGATGGCGGCTCTACCTGCATAAATCGAACGCTGCGAATAAGAGGATGGCTGACTGACTTGCAAACGGACG
>JAGPMA010000088.1 GCA_018053145.1 Oscillospiraceae bacterium
GGCTTATGATATGGGTACAACGTCAGTTAAAACCTGCCTGTACTACATTCATTCCGAAATAGAGCTCGTAGCCAGTGCAAGCGAAGGCTATCCACTTAATGTGCTGCCAAACGGTGGGGCAGAACAGAACCCCGAGGACTGGTGGAACGCTGTTTGTCTTACGACACGTCAGGTAATCGACGAGTCCGGTCTTGCTCCCAGCGCGGTTTCAGGCATCTCCTTCTGCACGCAGATGCAGGGTTTGGTGCTTGTGGACGAAAAAGGTGCACCTGTTCGCCCGGCGATGAACTATATGGATCAGCGTGCTGGCAAAGAGCTAAAAAAGGGTCTGTCATATGGTTTGCGAATTGCCGGATGTAATGTTACAAAACTTGCAAGGTCTCTTGTTATCACAAAGGCGGTCGCCGCAAGTGTTAAAGACCCAGTATGGAAATATAAATGGGTTGAAAAAAACGAGCCGGAGCAGTTTGCAAAGGTGCGCTACTGGTTGGATGTTAAGGAATACCTCATCCACCGCTGTACGGGCGAATTTGTCATGACTGCCGATTCGGCTTTTTCCACAATGCTCTACGATATCAGAAAAAACCGCAAAAACATAAGCCAAAGCATGTGTAAAATGCACGGTGTTCAGTATCGTCACTTCCCGCCTCTGATAAAGTCAACCGATAAGGCAGGTAAGCTTACTGTGTCGGCAGCGGATGCAATGGGTCTTTGTCCCGACATTCCGGTTTTCGGCGGCGGTGGAGACGCTTCCCTTATCGGCGTAGGAGCCGGAGCCGTCGGACTTCACAGCACTCATATTTATAGCGGAACCTCCGGCTGGGTTTCCACGGTTGTCGACAAACCCATGGTCGATGTTTCCAGCAAAATCGCGGCAGTAGTCGGCGCTAACTCGGGCTTCTATAACTATTTTGCAGAGCTTGAAACTGCCGGAAAATGTCTGGAATGGGTCAAGGACCACCTTGCGCTCGATGAAATTGACATCTATCTTGAAAAAAAGCACGTGTCCGATTCGCACGAGACACTATATAAAAGCTTATATGATTATATGATGTATGTAGTCAGTCAAATACCCGCAGGCAGCAGCGGTGTAATTTTTACACCTTGGCTTCACGGAAACCGCTGTCCCTTTGAAGACTCCAACGCAAGAGGAATGTTCATTAACATCGGCCTGGACACAGGCAAAACCGAGCTTATTCGCTCGGTGCTGGAGGGTGTTTGTTATCATATGCGTTGGATGCTTGAGGCTCAGGAAAAGAAAACCAAAACCTCCGAAACCATTCGTTTCGTGGGCGGCGGTGCTCTTTCTCCCGTGACCTGCCAAATACTTGCGGATGTTTTGGGCCGCAAGCTTGAGACGGTGGAAAATCCTCAAAACGTGGGTGCGGTCGGTGCCGCTATAACTGCGGCTGCAGGTCTTGGCATTATTGACGGCATCGGTCAGGCTAAAAAGCTTGTTTTGCCAAACCACACCTACACACCGTATGGCTGCAACAGAAATATCTACGATGCAGGATATAAGGTTTATAAAAACCTATACAGAGATAACCGAAAAAGCTTTGCGGCGTGCAACAGTCTGCTTTGAGCTGATACGCATAAGTCCTCACCCATATTTTCGGAATAATAAAATACATGAAAGCATTAGGGCGAAGCTTCAGTCGAAAGACCTTGGCTTCGCCCTTTTCAGTTAGGTTTTCATTCTCTTAACACAGCTTCATTTGCACTTGTGTCGTATACGCCCGCACTTCTGCAGGCTTTCGGAGTAATTCCAAAGACACTTTTAAATGACTTTGTGAAGTGGCTCTGGTCATGGTAATTTAACAATGATGCAATTTCCAAAATGGGTTTCTCCGTGAACAAAAGCAGCTTTTTTGCCTCCTGCACTCGCGTTGTCTTAATAAAATCACTAATGCGCACGCCAGTTTCCTTCTTGAATTGTTCGGAAAGATATTCGGGAGTTAGCGAGAAATAAGCCGCAAGGCCTGAGACACTCAGCTTGTCATAAACATGGTTAACTACGTAATTTCGGCAGCGGTTAATTCTGAATGAATAGTTTAATCGCTTTGTTTCCGCCACCCTACGCGCATATGTGCAAAGGGTTTGCTCAATCAGGCGATAAAGGCTGTCAATATCTCGGTGTTTTTCCAAGCTTTGAATTGCCTCGTCGCTAAGGGAAAACGCGGTTTCGGAATCAATCCCTCCGTTGATTGCTGCACGCGCTGCAAGTGTTATTATGCATATACAGTCATTTTTTAGATTTCGCAGCGGGTGCTCCTTGTCGAGCAGACCATATACCCCATCCGGCGGGGTCTTTATCATTGCGAGCAGTCTGTTCTCGTTTCCCTGAGAAATCAGGCTAAACAGCTGGTTTTCAAAGACTATCGAGTGATGGTGTGCCGTGTTGTTTTGGGTGGAAGCCTCGCCCCCTTTTGTCGTTTGTCCCCTTTTATTCTGGATAGTTCTGCCGTTTAAACAGATTTCAAGCAGCTTCTTTTCATCTGTCCATTCACCATAAACAAAGTGATACAGCAAAACCGCCGCACTTACAGCATTATCATAGCTCTCATACACTCCGCCGTCTTTATATTTTTTTGCAATGTCCATAATCTGCCCTGCGACGAGCCTGCCAAAACGCTCATCGTTTTCAAACAAATCAACCGATATATAGACTTCCCCCGGACGTGTTGGCTTAATATCGGCCCGTCCGATTACTTTCTCATCTTGGAACAATGCACTGAGAAGTTCGCTATCCTCCGTATGCAGCATCGGCTGTCCCATCGTAAAAGCGCAGCGGACGGTGTTATCCTCATTGAGATAGTATACATGACATTGAAGGATTCGACTAAAATGGCGACAGACTGCCGACGGCAAAGCGCGTTTAAACTGGACTGAAACGGAATTCATGGTATCAACTTCCCCATCTCACCTTTGTTTTGTATTATTATTCTTTGATTTTTACTAACATAATAACACAGATAATGCTACAATGCCAGCAGTATCAATAAATGTTAGCTTATAATTAGCCAAATTTTAGCCGTTGTGCATAGGAGGAACTTAATGCAAAATGATATTAAAAAGCTCATTTCAGAACTCACATTAGAGGAAAAGGCCGCTCTTTGCTCCGGACTCGACAGCTGGTATACAGTTCCTATCCCTCGGCTTGGAATACCATCCATTATGATGACAGACGGCCCTCACGGGGTACGAAAGGAATATGACGGAGGCGGAGATGACCTGCTGACAAAGCAGAGCTTGCCATCAATTTGCTATCCTACAGCGGCAGCACTTGCCTGCTCTTGGGATAAGGAGTTGCTATTTAAGCTCGGAGAAGCTTTAGGCGACGAATGCCAAGCAAATGATATCTCAATTTTGCTGGGACCCGGTGTCAACATTAAACGCTCTCCCCTTTGCGGACGAAATTTCGAGTATTTTTCAGAGGATCCTTTTCTGGCGGGCGAATTGGCGGCTGGCTTCATTAATGGTGTGCAAAGTCGTGGCGTCGGCACCTCTCTAAAGCATTTTGCCGCAAACAATCAGGAAACCGAGCGCATGACTACCGACACAATAGTAGATGAGCGAGCTTTGCGCGAGATATACCTCACAAACTTTGAAATCGCCGTTAAAGACGCAAAACCGTGGACGCTCATGTGCTCATATAACAAGCTTTTCGGAGAGTATTGTTCAGAAAACAGACGTTTGCTCACAGAGTTTCTTCGTGAGGAATGGGGTTTTGACGGGCTTGTTATGTCCGATTGGGGTGCGATTAACGAAAGAGCCGACGGTATTGCCGCCGGTTTGGATTTAGAAATGCCCACGGGCGGTGAGGATAGCATAAACAGAATAATTGAAGCCGTAAACAGCGGGAAATTGCCCCAACACGAGCTCGACACAGCAGTTGAGCGCATACTTAAGTTGGTCTTCAAGGCAGCGGAAAACAAAACTATCGCAGAATATGACCTAGATGCACATAAGCAGCTGGCCAGAAGGCTTGCCGGTGAGTGCATGGTACTTCTCAAAAACGACGGCATTCTGCCCCTTGAAAAAAGCGGCAAGCTTGCTGTTGTCGGAGCATTTGCAAAAATGCCTCGAATTCAAGGCGGTGGAAGCTCACATATTAATCCCGAAAGCACCGCAATTCCCCTTGAAGAAATCGAAATATCAGCAGGAATCGGTGTCACAATCACATTTTGTGAGGGTTATCATCTGGACGATGAGAACGAAGTTTTCGGAAACGGATTCGCCAGCATTTGCGATACACCCGATGACGAGCTTATCCGTCAAGCTGTTGAGGCCGCAGCAAAATCTGACAAAACAATACTGTTTGCCGGTCTGCCCGATGCATTTGAATCCGAGGGCTATGATCGCACACATATGCGCCTGCCCTTCGGTCAGTTAAAGCTAATAGAGGAGCTCTCGAAGGTCACCAAAAACATCGTGGTCGTTCTTATGAACGGCTCACCGATCGAAATGCCTTGGCTTGAAGCGGTAGACGGCGTTTTGGAGGCCTATCTCGGCGGTCAGGCCTCCGGAGGCGCAATTGCCGACATTCTGTTTGGAGATCTCAACCCGAGCGGAAAGCTTGCGGAAACCTTCCCTGTAAAGGTGCAGGATAACCCGTCCTATCTGTTTTTCCCCGGCTCAAACAACAAGGCAGAATACCGCGA
>JAGPMA010000045.1 GCA_018053145.1 Oscillospiraceae bacterium
ATGATTTGTCGGCTCATCCAAAAGTAGAATATCTGTATCCTCAAGAATTAAACGTGCCAGATTAACACGTGTTTTCTCGCCGCCGGATAGCTTTGAAAAGAGCTGTGAACGCATTCCTTCGGAGATTTCCAGTCCGTTTGCAACTCTGTTGCGCTCAAAATCTGTATTGTAGCCGTGAAGCCGCTCGTAATCCGCGGCAGCCTTGTCATATTCGCGCATGACATCTGCGGAAGCATTTCCAGACATCTGCGTGGCAAGCTCGCTCATCCTTGTCTCAAGCTCGAATATTCGCTCGTGCGCGGTTTTTAACACAGTCTCTACCGTGTAGTCTTCGGGATATACGGGTATTTGAGAAATCAGCCCCAGCCGCTTGCCGGAAGCGATAACAACTCTTCCTTCATCCGGATGCACTTCGCCTGTCATTATTCGAAACAGTGTAGTTTTACCTGCTCCGTTTTTGCCGAGTATGCCGATACGCTCACCGCAATTAACATCAAAGGTAAGCTTATCGAGTATGTTTTTGTCCTGTTCAAAGGCTTTTACTAAGCTTTGAATTGATATATCAATCATTATATAACTCCTGAAAAAGAAGCCCGATGTGCCGTATGGCCGCATACGGCTTCGTATCTTTTGCAACTACGGCTATTTATCCGCCACAGCCGCCTGTAAAACCGCATTGGCAACAGGGCCTGCGTTTGCCAGCCCACCTCCGCCGTTTTCAATTACTACAGTGAAGGCTAAAGGGTTATCCTCATCGTTAAGAAACCCAACAAACCAAGCATGAGATGTGCCGTCTCCCACCTCCGCCGTACCTGTTTTTGCGCAAATGTCAAGATTCGGAAAGCTTCCGGCGCCATAGGTGTTGGCGACATTATAGCTCATATGTTCTTGTAATCTCTGTGCTGTTTCGGTTTTCAATAGGCGTGTCGACCCAACATAAGCATTTTTGAGCAGCACCGGTCCTTTTGCGACACCGTCATTTGCGATAGCCGAAACAAATCTGAGCATGGCAATCGGGGAAATTAGGTCATTATATTGACCGATTCCCATCCAGCTGAGATTTGATGTTCCGGTCTCTGCCTTGTCGATGCTGCCCGCAGCGGTTGAAATACCGCTGATTGTAAGGCTTTCACAAAAGCCGAATTTTTCCGCATAGCTGTAAATTGTGTCTGCTCCCAGTTCCTGCGAAATCTCCGAAAATGCGCTGTTGCAGGAATTTGCCAAAGCCTGTTCAATGGTCTGTTCCCCGTGAACACCTGTGCAGTGAACGGTGTCCCCTCCGACTTGCACACTGCCCGCACAGGAAAATTTTCTTGTGTAAAGGTCAGGTATGTTCTCAATAGCCGCGGATAGCGTGACTAGTTTAAAAACTGAACCTGGTGTATAGGTTGCGCCGAGCGCACGATTCATGTAAACCCCCTCGTAAGCCGCGCCGGTTAAGTCTGGCGGATTGTTCGGGTCATAAGAGGGAGTGCTGACCATGCAGAGTATCTCCCCCGTTTTATAATTTGAAACGAGCACAGCACCTTTCCTGCCGCTGAGTGCCTTGTATGCCACAGCGTTTAGCTCGGAATCGATGGAAAGCTTGACCTTTCCGCCATTACCGCTGACACTCGCAACGCCGTCTATGAAATCATAACCAGCAAGTTTGTAATCAAAAGCCGTAATGGCCCCTGAGCCGATGTTTCCGCTATAATCGCCGACTGCGTGAAAACACGATTTGCGGACGGTTTCATCCTCAGCATAGGAATAAACATTGTCTGAAGCATGAGCCAGAACAACACCGTTTCTGTCCGTCACAGTTCCCGTGTCGAGAACCCCCTCGTTAAAAACGCTCTGGTTAGCGCGCATCATAACCCAGTCTTTTCCGTCCGAAAACATACGAATCGAGAAAATGCAAAGTCCAAACACCAGACCTAATGCGATAAGCATTGCAAAATAGGCTCTGTTTTTAATTTTTTTCATTTCCCGCGCCCCCTTTTCTCGTCACTTCGGTCAAAAAGATTGCGGATATTATCCTGAGCCTTAATTGGCGAATTATCAGACTCGTCAGTCCCTGAATCGTCATATTCTTCCTCGTAGCGCTCAGAAAACTCGTTGAAGTCGTGCATTCTTGATGGGTCTTTAATTATGAAGCTCGCGCTTTTGCGTGTATCTGTCGCCTTTATAAACGCCAGAAGCGCCCAGCAGGAGATTAAACTTGACCCTCCGATTGAAACGAAGGGAAAGGTTACACCTGTGAACGGAAGCAGGTCAAGCGAGCCAAAAACATTCAGCCCAAGCTGTACCATCATCATCGAAACAGCGGCGGTGCCTGCGATAACATAAAACGCCGAGCGACCCTGTGAGGCATTGTGAACTACAAACGCGGCAAGAACTATAATCGCAGCGATGGCGCATATCGCGATAACATAGCCGAGTTCCTCGGTCACCAAGCCGAAAACCAGGTCGGTATCGGCGGCAACAATACTATGAAGCCAGCCGTGCCCGGCGCCGAGTCCGAAAAGGCCGCCGGAAGCTGCTGCGGAGAGTGCCCTTGTCTGCTGAAAGCCCGCGCCGTTAACATCCTCCCAGACGTGTCCCCATGTTGCAAAACGAGCCGCAATATGAGGTCTTACGCTCAGCGCAAGAAAACCGGCTAAGCCCGCGCCTGAAATTGCAAGAATCACAGTTGCAATATTGCCGCTGCGCATAAATGAGATAACTAAAAATGTCGCGAAAAAAACCAGTGCCGAACCGAAATCTCCCATAAGTGCGAGTGCCCCGACGCAAACGGCAGAAAAAGCAATATAGGCGAACAGGTTTTTGCCCCTGTAAAGTCTATCCATTGTTGCGGCACCTGCATAGATATATGCAATTTTGACCAGCTCTGAGGGCTGAAATGAAAATCCCCCAATTGAAAGCCAGTTTTTTGCTCCGAACATTTCCGAGCCAAACACGACATTGACCGCAAGCAGACCAACTGCTGCCGCAGCCGCAGGAAAACGCATTGCCTTAACTCTGTTAAGGTCTCGCAGCCACCAGCCGAGAATAATGAATAGTGCTATACCCGCAAGCAGCAAAAGCACCTGCTTAAGCATAGTTCCCGGCACAGAGCTTGCCGCGACCGAAAGTCCGATTGTGCTTAGGAAAAACGCCAAGGCCTCAACCTCAAAGCCGCGTCTCCCAATTGCCCGCATTATAATGTAATACAACCACATGATGATGAAAACAGACACAAACGAAAGCGCAATCTGCGCGCGATACTCCTCTTCGGAATAGTAGAGCAGTTGGTACAGAAGAAGGAACTGAAATATTGAGACGAAACGGAACATCGCCCCCGGCGATATAAGCTTTCCAGGAGATGTTCTGCGTTTTGAAATAATACCGCGTTCCTCTTCAGTGAGGTTAAAAAAGCGCATTTCACACTCGCCGATATTAATTAAATCCCCATCTTCAAGTCTTGCGCCTTCCTCCGGAACTAAAACACCATTAATCTCGACACCATCGTTATGTCCGATATCTGTTACTGTCCAGTTGCCGAATTCATCACGTATTAGAACAAGCTGAGTTGCGGCAACGTTGGAGCTGTCAAGTGTCACATCGGAGGAGCGTGCCCTGCCTACGGTACATTCCCAGTGCCTAAGAGGAACGCGTGAGCCGTCCGGCAAATCTAGATAGCCCCAGACCTCTGGCTCATAGCGCTCGCGAAGCATTGAATAGGCGCAGCGTGTTAAAATTGCTATTGCCGCAATAGGAAGTATAAATCGAGTAAAATAAACAAGGTAAGAAAGAAATGGGCTGTAAGCACCGCCCAAATCGGGCTGTGCGAAAAACTGATTGAAGCTTTGGAAAAAGCTGTCCACTCCTGTCACCTATGTCCTTTTACTTTGGGTTGTGCCAAGCCTCGAAAAACAAATGACCGCCGAATTTTATCAACCGGCGGTCACTATACTAACCGTCATAATGACAAATCAATCACTTTAGGATTACTCTGTTATAGCTTTTTTTACCGCGTTTTATAACAATGCCCTCACCTGAAAGCTCTAGGCTTGAAAAACTCTTTCCAATTTCTGTGACCTTTTCGCCAGAGGCTTCAACACCGCCCTGTTCTACGGCTCGCCTAGCCTCAGACCTTGAGGGGCAAAGCCCGGACTTCACGAGAAGCGAAACGATGTCGAGCTTGTCTTCAGCAATGTCTTCGCTTGTCAGCTCGGTTGTTGGAATGTTCGTAAGGTCTCCGCCGGTTGAGAACAGCGCTCTTGCCGCTTCCTGTGCCTTTTCAGCCTCTTCTTTGTTGTGGACAAGCGCGGTCAGCTCATAGGCAAGTATCTCCTTGGCCTCGTTGAGCTGCGAGCCCTCCCACTTGTCCATGGCATCAATCTGCTCGAGCGGCAGGAAGGTCAACATACGCAGACACTTGAGAACATCCGCGTCGCCGATGTTGCGCCAATACTGATAGAAATCGTAGGGCGAGGTCTTCTCGGGATCAAGCCACACCGCGCCGGACTGGGTTTTGCCCATCTTTTTGCCCTCGGAGTTGAGAAGAAGCGTAATCGTCATCGCGTGGGAGTCCTTTTGAAGCTTCTTTCTTATCAACTCAGTACCACCGAGCATGTTGCTCCACTGGTCGTCACCACCAAACTGAAGATTGCATCCATAGCGCTTGTAAAGCTCGAGAAAATCGTAACTCTGCATAATCATATAGTTGAATTCGAGAAAAGTAAGGCCCTTTTCCATACGCTGCTTATAGCATTCCGCGCGAAGCATATTGTTGACAGAGAAGCAAGCGCCGTATTCACGGAGAAAGTCGACATAGTTAAGCTGCAAAAGCCAATCAGCGTTGTTGACCATTATGGCCATCCCCTCTGAAAAGTCGATAAACTTGCTCATCTGATTTTTGAAGCATTCGCTGTTGTGTTGAAGCGTTTCAACGGTGTTCATCTGGCGCATATCGGTTCGTCCCGAAGGGTCGCCCACCATGGCTGTTCCGCCGCCAATAAGCGCTATTGGTTTGTTGCCCGCCATCTGCAGACGCTTCATGAGACATAGTGCCATGAAGTGACCGACGTGCAGCGAATCCGCTGTCGGGTCAAAGCCTATATAAAAAGTCGCCTTGCCGTTATTCACAAGCTCTCTTATTTCTTCCTCGTTTGTGACTTGTGCAATAAGACCGCGTGCCTTGAGTTCTTCGTAGATTTTCATTTTTTTGTATCCCCTTCGATTATTTCATGTACAAGTTCAATGGCTCTGGCCATGTAGTTTTCACAGAGGCTCTTTCCGCCCGCGGCGAGCAGCTCACGACAGGGCAGTGCGCAAAATTCCTCTTCAAAGCTCGCCGTAAAGAGCTTTGTAAGCTCCATTATTTTCGATTTTGCTTCCTTATCACCGCCATTGGTGTAAGGATAAAGCAGTCCAAGCGTGTAAATTGCACCCGAAACCGCTCCGCAGACCTCGCCGCAGCGCAGACCTCCACCAAAACCGCCCATTGCGGCAAGAGAAGTCTCCTCGCTTATACCGGTAAGCTCACAGCACATGTAAGCCACAACTTGCGCGCAGTTAAATCCCCTTGCGTGTAGCTCTGCGACTTTTTCTCTGTCAGCAGTCATAATATCCCTTCTTTGCTCAAAAGTATAGTTTATAAACAGCTTTTAAACTTTTCCGCCGCATCAAGCTGCTCGCCTGCGGAAATAAGAGTGTTTTCTGTTATATTGTCGCCTCCGTGAAGCCTTGCAAGCTCTCGTGCTCTGCCCTGACGGTCAAGAACCGTAACGCTCGTATATGTTCTTCCCTCGCGCTCTGCCTTTTCAATGATACAGTGCGTGTCCGCCATTGCAGCAATCTGTGGTAAATGTGTAACACAAAGCACCTGCTTGCGGCGCGAGAGCTCTGCAAGCTTTTCGCCCACGCGCTGTGCCGCAACGCCCGAAACACCAGTATCTATCTCGTCAAAAACCAGAGTTTCAATACTATCCTTTTCAGAAAAGACATTCTTCATCGCAAGCATAATGCGTGAAAGCTCGCCGCCTGAGGCGATTTTGCTAATAGCCCCCGGCTTTTCGCCCTTGTTTGCGGACATGAGAAATCTAATCTCATCAGAGCCCGTCGCGTCAAAGCCATCTGAATTATTAATGTATGTTATGTCAACCACAAAGATCACCGAAGGCATCGAAAGGGCACGAAGCTCCTCAACAATTCTCTCTTCAAGCTCGACCGCCGCTGCTTTGCGGGCTACTGTGAGCTTTTTTGCCTCTTCTATTACAACAGCTTTCTGCTTTTCAAGCTGAACCGTTAGCTTTTCTAATCTGTCGTCCGAATACTCAATTTCGTCGAGCTGACGTTTTGAAGCTTCAAGCTTCTCCAAAAGCTCCTTTTCACCGCCGCCGTATTTCTTTGAAAGCTTGCGAAGAAGTGAAAGCCTTGTTTCAAGTCTGTCATATTCCTGCGGCGAAAAGTCGAGGCTTTTGAGAAAATCCCTTAGCGTTTCCGCGGCGTCGCGGAGCATGAAGCTTGCATCGGTAAGGGTTTTTTCTACGCTCGATAAATCATCGCAATATCGCACGGCACGAATTATTTCAGCTTTTGCATTTTCTGTTAAGGACACCGCGTTATCGTCGCCACCGTAAAGTGCACCATAAGCGGAGGTGATTGCATCCGTAAGTTTTTCGGCGTTGTGGAGCAAGTCGCGTCTTGCGCTTAGCTGTTCCTCCTCGCCCTGACGCAAATCAGCTTTGTCTAACTCTTCTACCATGATTTTAAGGTTGTCTGTTAGTCGTTGTTTTTCTGCCTCGTCCATTGAAAGACGCTTAATCTCCTTTTTTGTTGCGACAAAAAGCTCATAAGCACTCTTATATTTAGCTGAAACTTGCTCAAAGTCTCCGAAGCTATCCAGATACTCTCTGTGGCGTGCCTCGTCCATTAGCTGCCGACCGTCATTTTGGCCGTGAATATCCAAAAGCAGACCGGACAGCTCGCGTAGCTGTGTCGCCGTAACAGGTGCTCCGCAGACACGGCAGGAGGACTTCCCGTCGTCTGAGATTTTCCGCTGTAGGATTAGCTCATCCTCGTTTTCAATCTCGTTATCGGAAAGCCATGAATCCGCTTTATCACTTATAAACACCGCGCTTGCCAACGCTTTCTCCGCGCCTGTTCGCACTAGCTCACGGCTGGTCCGTGCTCCCATTACGGCAAAAAGCGCATCAATAACAATGGATTTACCCGCTCCGGTTTCGCCCGTGAGCACATTCAGTCCCTTTGTAAAGCTGATGTCCGCACGCTCGATAACCGCAATATTTTCAATATGGAGGTCTGAAAGCATATCCTTTTCCCCTTGTAAAAGCTGAAAGTTCTAAAGCAGCTTTTCAATTTCGCGTTCAAATTCCTCAGCTGCCTCTATGTTTTTCATTGCAATAAAGGCCGTGTCATCTCCGGCAAGCGTTCCGACAAGCCCGTCGATTTCCATTCCGTCAAGCGCGGCGCAGGCTGCGGGAGCAAGCCCTGGGAGCGTTTTTATAACGAGTATATTCTGAGCTGTAGCATACGAAGTGACACTCTCACGGAATATTTTTTTGAGTCTAAGGTCGAAATCAGTCAGTTCCTCTCGCGATGCTGCAATGTAGCGGTATTTCCCCGCGCTTGTCAGTTCCTTTACAAGGCGAAGTTCCTTAATATCCCTTGAAAGCGTTGCTTGTGTGCTCTTAACACCGCAGGTCAATAGCTCATCTATAAGCTGGCTTTGTGTTTCAACATCTCTTGACGAGATAAGCTCCAGAATTTTTTCTTGTCTTGATGACTTCATGTTCTCTCCCCCAATTTCTTAAAAGCTATATCATAGAAGCTTTTGCCGGAAATGTGCGCCATGATTGTATAGTGCTTTGACATTTTAATTCTAAGCTCATCCCCCGCTAAAAATGGGATTAGCTCTCCCCCATCGACCGAAAGCCAAATTTGCTTGCCTTCGTTTTCTCCTGTTTTAATTTTGACAATTCTGTCAGGAGCAAGGATAAAGGGACGAGCTGCGATTACATGCGCGCAAATAGGAGTAATCAGAATGTTTTTTGCCGTCGGCTCTACGAGTGACCCTCCCGCTGAAAGCGAATATGCTGTCGATCCGGTCGGGGTTGCGACTATAATTCCATCGCCGGTATATTCAGTGATTTTACAGTCGTCACCATAGGCCGCGACCTTAATAGTTGTTGCTGTTCCACAGATAACCGCATCATTCAGAAAGCTATCCGAAAAAACGACCTCTCCGTTTCGTATTAACTCAACATCCAGCATCATTCTTCTGATAGGCTGAAATTCACCGTTTGCGGCCGCAATAACAAGTTCGATGTCGTTCGGTTCAAGCTCTGCCATAAAGCCCTTGTGTCCAAGGTTAACACCCAAAATTGGAACCGGAGCCTTCATTACGGTTCTGGCCGTTTTAAGAATTGTTCCGTCTCCTCCGAAGCAGACGATAAGGCTTGCATTTTTTGCTGCCTTGTCCAGCGGTTCGGTTTCGATTATTCCGGGAGGAAAGTCGGCGCGCATATTTGCATCAACACGGCTTATAACAACCTTATGGCCGGCTTTTGTAAGCGCTTGCATAGCTTCAAGCGTTACTTTAAGTGAGATGTCCCGATCTGGATTTGGGCATAATACTATATGCTTCCTACCGTTTGGCATAGCGCAGTTCCTTTCTAATCAGCGTTCAAGCTCGCCGTGCGAGGCTTCTACAACTAAAGTGGGGTCAAGCACCGGAGCATCAAATATTCCTTTACGCAAAATTACAAGGTATTCAATGTTGCCCTCCGGCCCTCTTATCGGCGAAAAGCCGAGTCCGAGTGCAGTGAAGCCAGCTTTCGGTACAAATTGAAGGAAATCGCTGACGACTTCGAGGTGCGTCGCCTTTTCACGTACAACTCCTTTTTTACCCACTTTTTCACGTCCCGCTTCAAACTGCGGTTTTATAAGACAGATAACATAGCCCTCATCTTTTATAAGCTCACGAACTACCGGTAGGACAAGCCTAACAGAGATAAAAGACAAATCCATCACAGCAAGGTCAGGCTGCTTTCCGAGCATATCAGGTGTTACGTATCTTATATTTGTGCGTTCCATTGAAACCACCCGCTCATCGCAGCGAAGGCTCCAGGCAAGCTGACCATAGCCAACATCGACAGCAAAGACCTTTTTTGCTCCGTTTTGGAGCAGAACATCCGTAAACCCTCCGGTTGACGCGCCGCAATCAAGGCAAACAAGTCCTTTGGGGTCAAAATCAAAAATCTTCAGTGCCTTTTCAAGCTTCAGTCCGCCGCGGCTTACATAGGGAATAGCCTCGCCCTTTAGCTCCACAACGGCGTTTTCATCAACTGACATTCCGGGCTTGTCCAAACGCTGGCCGTTGACAAACACAAGCCCCGACATGATTGAGGTTTTTGCTCTTTCTCGACTTTCGGTAAGTCCTTTGTCGAAAACTAGCTGGTCAATTCTGATTTTTTTCATAGGGCGTTCTCCCCTTGATTATCAAAGAAGGCTTTAACCGTCGAAGCCATACTCTGCGCGTCTAGGCCCTGTCGTTTCATAAGCTCGGGGACGCTGCCCTGTGGAACGATACCCTCGCCCAAATTCAGCGTTTTTACGTTTTTAAGTGCAAGCCCATTTTCAGCACAAGCGGCAAGCAGCCTTGAGCCGACACTTCCGAAAGCGCAGACATCCTCTGCCGTCAATAGTCTTCCGGTTTTTTTAAGTGAAGCAATTACAGTTTCGGTATCAAGAGGATTAATTAAGTTCAGCTTAATCACCTCGGCATCGACGCCTTCTTTTTCTAGTATCTTCGCAGCTGTCATAACACTATTAATCATCACACCGTATGTTACAAACGTAATGTCCTTACCCTCACGCAGAATCGTACTCGGAGAAGCTCCAGAGCTTTGGGTATATTCGCCTTCACCTCCACGCGGATATCGAACGGCAACAGGTCCGTCTACGTGGTCAAGAGCCAAGCTGAGCATATCCCGGAGCTCCTCATAGCTTGCAGGACAAAACACCATCATATTTGGAACAGAGCAAAGAAAAGAAACATCGAAAACGCCCTGATGCGTTTCACCATCGCGTCCGACAATACCAGCCCTGTCAACCGCAAGAACAACATTCAGCTTTGAAAGGGAAATGTCGTGAATAAGCATATCATAGGCTCGCTGCAAAAAGCTGGAGTAAACAGCAAAAACAGGTTTAGCTCCCTTAGCGGCCATTCCTGCCGCCATTGCGGTGGCGTGCTGCTCGGCAATGCCGACATCAAAGAACCTTTCCGGAAATCTTTTTGCGAACTCTGAAAGTCCCGTTCCGCTGCTCATAGCCGCGGTTATTGCAACAATTTTCTCATCCTTCTCCGCAAGCTCAAGCAAAGCATTTCCGAAGGCTTCGGCAAAACAGTGATGCTCGCTTTTATCAATTCCGTTATCAACATCAAAGGCGTCAACGCCGTGATATGATTCCGGTTCAAGCTCAGCATAACTGTAGCCCTTGCCTTTTTGTGTAATGACATGGACAAGTACAGGCGTTTTCAGCTCTTTTGCCCAGCCGATAACCGCCTCGAGTTGGGAAATATCGTGCCCGTCAACCGGTCCGAGATAGTGAAACCCGAGATCGTCAAAAATATTGCCTGGCAAAAGGCGGCGCTTAAACCACTCTTTTATACTGTGGTTAAAATTATACAATACCGGAACGTGTCCGAAAAGCTTGCGGTATCTGCGTTTAAAACGGAAGTAAGCAGGCTTCACACGTAAGGCGGATAGCATTGTGGAAATTCCGCCGACGTTTGAATCGATGGACATTCCATTGTCATTTAATATGACAACAAGAGGTTCTTTTGATTCACCGGCATCGCAAAGTCCCTCATATGCAACGCCTCCTGTAAGTGCGCCGTCACCGATAACAGTGACAACGCTGTAATCCTCATGCGTAAGCGTTCTAGCTCTTGCCATTCCAAGCGCAACGGAAACGGAAGTTGAAGCATGCCCAGCAACCGCCGCATCGTGGATACTCTCACAGGGTTTAGGGAAACCGGAGAGTCCGTCAAGCTTGCGTAGGTTTTTAAATTCGTTTCTTCGTCCTGTCAGCATCTTGTGAACATAGCTTTGGTGCCCGACATCAAAAACCAACCTGTCGATTTCCGTGTCATAGACACGGTGAAGCGCAATCGTAAGCTCGACTGCTCCGAGATTAGAAGCCAAATGTCCGCCGGTTTTGGAAACACTATCTATTAAAAAGCCGCGAATCTCCGAACTTAATATCTCAAGCTCTCGAATAGAAAGAGATTTTAAGTCTTTCGGAGATTTTATAGACTGCAAAATATTCAAAACTGTTTTACCTCTTATGATTATAGGCAAGTGTATCACTTGCAATGAATTTTTGTGCAATAACTTATGACATCATAGCAAAATACGCCTGGTATTACAAGTGTAAACAGGCGTTTATTAATTATTATTCATGCAATAATGAATATTTTTAATTGTATTAGCTGCATCGCTTGCCGAGTTCCTCTGCAAAATCCAAAAGAAATTGAGGCTCGGGAAAGGCTTCCGACACTGTTTTCTTCGCGTATTGCGTAAGCTTTTCAATGCGTTGCTCGCACTGCTCCCTGCCGTAAAGTGTCATAAATGTTGTTTTTTTCTCGCGCTTATCTGAGCCGATAGGCTTTCCCAGCTTCTCTGTTGTGCTCAGCTCATCGAGCATATCGTCTCGCATTTGGAACGCCGCACCGAGTGCCGAGCCATAGATCAAAGCAGCTTCGCGCTGTGCTGGTGTCGCTCCTCCAGCAATTGCGCCCATAATGCACGCTGCGGCAAGCAGACTTCCGGTCTTGCGTGACTGAAGCTCAATAAGCATTTTCTCATCAAGTTCCTTGCCGTTCCCTTCCATGTCAAGCTGTTGTCCGCCGCAGATGCCGTCCACTCCGGCTGCGTCTGCAAGAGCCTCCGCACAATCCGCTCGCACCTTTGCAGGTAAAGCAGCACGTAAAATTGTTCCAAAGGCCTCCGCCTGAAGAGCATCTCCCGCAAGCGTTGCCGTAAACTCACCAAAAACCACATGGTTCGTCGGCTTTCCGCGGCGGAGCTCGTCATTATCCATACAGGGAAGGTCATCATGAATAAGCGAATAGGTATGCAGCATTTCAACCGCGCACGCAACGGGCAGAGCTGATTTTGCGTCACCGCCGGCAGCCTCGCAAAATGAAAGCACTAAAACAGGTCGAATCCGTTTTCCGCCTGCCAGCAAACTGTATCGTATGGCCTCAATCAAGCGGTGCTGAGGCATTTTCTCTCCGCCGGCAAAGGTCTTTTCAAGCTCTGCTTCAGCCATGGCACGGTAATCTTCGTATGTCAAAGGCATTGCTATTCACCGCCCTCAAAGGCAACTTCGACGGGCTCGCCGTTACCACCCTTTTTTAACATTACGACCTTCTGCTCCGCACTGTCGAGCATTTTTCCGCAGGAGGCAATGAGAGCTGTGCCCTCTTCAAAAAGGGCAAGTGACTCGTTAAGCGGTGCTTCGCCTTTTTCAAGCTGTTTTACAATTGCATCAAGTCGTTCCATCGACTGCTCAAAGCTCAGGCTACTTTTTGTCATAGGGTTTCCTCCCGTTTATCTGTTATGAATTACTTCGTCCACCGTGCACTTGAGAGCGCCGCTGCTCAGGCTCACGTTTAGTTTATCTCCAACATTTACCCTTTCAGAGGAGCTTATTGCGCTGCCGTTCAAGTCTGTTGTAATCGAATACCCTCGAGCTAAGACCTTAAGCGGACTGAGCGCGTCCATCGAAGCCGCAAAACGAATGTAGTTGTGTTTTTTTACACTTATCAAGCGCTCAAAGCGTGAGAGCAAAGCGTTATCGGCACTGTCGAGTTCAAGCCGCTTCTGGTCGATATAGGCGGTCGGGTTTTGCATTACTCGGCGCGAACCGAGATCCGTAAGCCTCGTTCGTTTTTCCGAAAGCTTCTTTCGAATTGCCTGCATTGTCCGAACTTCCATAGAAAACAGCGCTTCCCCAAGCTCTGCATCGTCCGGAACGGCAAGCTCCGCCGCGTTTGATGGTGTTGCGGCACGCAGGTCGGCAACATAATCGGCAATTGTTACATCCGGCTCGTGTCCGACTGCGGAAATCACAGGTATTTCAGACTCAAAAATCGCCCTAGCAACCCGCTCGTCGTTGAAAGCCCACAAATCCTCGATTGAACCGCCGCCACGTCCTGTAATAATGATATCTGCAACGTTGTACTTGTTCGCATAGCGAATAGCTCCGACAATTTCGGGCGGAGCCTCGGCCCCCTGAACACGGACAGGCAGAATAACGACCTTGGACATCGGCCAGCGCTTTCCCAAAACGCGAATAATATCGCGCACAGCCGCACCTGCCGAGGATGTAATAACCGCAATTGTTTTTGGATATCTCGGAAGTGGCTTTTTGTAAGAGTTATCGAAAAGGCCCTCTTTCGATAGCTTGTCCTTAAGCTGTTCAAAGGCGATATGTAGATCGCCCATCCCCTCCGGAAGCAAATCGGTGCAATAGATCTGATAAGCGCCATCTCGAGGAAAAACAGTTACACGCCCCACAGCTGTTGCTCCCATGCCGTTTTCAGGCTTAAAGCGCAGCTTTGAGGCGTTACCTTTGAACATGACGCAGCGAATTGAGCTCTCCGCGTCCTTTAATGTAAAATAGTGATGGCCCGAAGGGTAGAGCTTATAGTTTGAAATTTCTCCCTTGACAGCAATATTCATAAGCAGAAAATCGCCGTCCAGCAAATCCTTGATATGATTATTTAAATCCGTTACGGATAAGACAGCATTTTCCATCGGTTAATTCTCCTCGGCCGGTATACTTTCCTAAGCTTGGTTTAGCTTTCGGAGCTTGAGGGTGCTTCGTTCTCCCTGTCGGGCAAAAGTTCCGCTCCGCGCTCTCCGCGCATAAAGGAGCCCAAAATCCCGTTTATAAACGAAACAGTTTCTTGATCCTCATAGCCCTTTGAAAGCTCAACAGCTTCATTAATGGCAACGCTGTCGGGCACATCGTCCAGATAAAGAACTTCAAACAGAGCTGTACGTAAAATCGCAAGAGCTGTTCTGGAGATGCGCGAAATCTTCCAGCCCTTCGAATATTTCTCGATATAGGCATCCAACTCATCCCTGTGTCTTAAGGCGCCTTCTACGACTTTTTTGATATATTCAAGCTGTTTTTTACCCGGATACTCAACAAAAAGCTCATTCTCCGCACCAAGCGTTGTGTAGTATTCTTTGTCAAAGAAGCTTTCCAGTACTTCCTCGACGTTATCGGATTTATCGGCAAGGCTGTATCCGAGCTGGACGGAAATCTCTCTTGCCACTGTTCTGGTCATCTTTAGTATTCCTCCGAAGTTTGATTAAGAAAAGTATGCTTATTCCAGAAATCTGAAATAAGCATAGTATTGGAAAGCGGCTGCATTTCTGCCCCGCTTTCCAAATTTACTGCTTGTTTTTGGGAAATGACACTCCGCTTACGTGGACATTTACAATCGGTGTAACACCCGTCATTGACTCAATCGCGTTTGATACTGCATTTTGAACCTTTGAGGCAACATCTGTTATGACACAGCCGAAAACGACCATTATAAGGACGTCAATCACCATGTGCTCTTCGGTAAGTGTTATCTTAACTCCCTTTGCAAGGCTCTTTTTTCCGATTAAATCGAGAATGTCGTTTCCGACCGTGTTTGCAAGGCCGTCTACTCCCTCAACCTCGGTGATTGCGGCTCCCACCATTACAGCGATTACCTCTTCAGATATGTTAATTTTTCCCTTTTCGTTTTCTGTGGTTATATAATTATCAGCCATTATTTGTTCCTCCCTACTGTCTGATTATTAGCATATTACCCATTTTAGGTATTTTACCACAGTCATACGAAAAAATAAAGAAAAATCGACTGCTACTCCAACATATCTCCGGTATCGTTCATTGTTTCCTCCGAATACTCGCTTTCTGTTTCACTTTGAATATCGGAGACTTCGCTGCCGTCAGCTACTGTTCCGACATTATCCCCGACTGCCGTTCCGCTTGCCAGTCCGGCATTGTTTTTAACTTCTATGATTCTAATCTGAGTTGCGGCGAAATCTGTTTCTGCAACTATTGTGTCGGTTATTTTTGCAACATCCTCCACGGCAAGCCCTTCAGCCGGTGCCGGCACAGCAAGTGTTACGCCATCTGCGCTGATAAACGCAACACATTCCGCAAAGCTTTTCGCCAGCAGTAGATTTTCAATTTGTGTTTCCATCATAGAGTAGGTTGCCATA
>JAGPMA010000046.1 GCA_018053145.1 Oscillospiraceae bacterium
AGATATCCAGAGGTCGCAAGCCGTGAAATCTGGGCCTTGTCCAGCTGTCTTCCCGGGAGATATTCAATGTCCTCGACACAGGCTCCGGGAATAGCATAGGCCTTTGATTTGAGCTTTCATTTTTTCGCTGATTGCAAGGCCGGACGCATCATCGCCAGCGCGGTTGATGCGATAACCGGAAGATAGCTTTTCAAGGCTTTTTGAAAGCTGGGTGTTGTTTGTGCTCAACTGACGATATGCGTTAGTTGACATGGTATTGGTCCTTACAACCATGCCCATAAAAATACCTCCATGTATAGTGTTCTTCGGAGAGCATCCATGCTCTTCGAGCTGCGTGGTTTTTGTATCGGTTTCCGAAGCGAACTGTGCACTGAACACTCTGAAAATCGAAACATTTTAGACCAGTATTCGGTCATGATATTTATTCTATAAAACTTGGGAAACTTAAGAATCATTTGGCGAAATCTTGTATATAAACGTATAAAATAGTTTCCGTTTTTTAACCCTAATCAGCCTGTTTTTTGCAGTTTTTGATCAAAATAACATTGTTTTGCACCAATAAATTGAGAGAATTTTAAGGAAATAAGTATAGGGACGGCTTAATTGAGCCGCCCCTATACAGTTAATTAAATGTAACTTGGCTATCGCTACAGATATTATTGGAGGAGCTGTAGGATTGACTGGGGGTTCTGGTTTGCCTGAGCGAGCATTGACTGAGCAGCCTGAGAAAGGATGTTCATTTTTGTGTAGTTCATCATTTCTTTTGCCATGTCCGTATCGCGGATACGGCTGTTAGCAGCATCCATGTTTTCAGCTGTGGTATCAAGGTTGTTTATAGCATACTCAAGACGATTCTGGATAGCACCGAGCTTTCCGCGATTCGTGGAAACCGTATTGATAGCGCTCTTAATTGTTGCAATGGAGTTGCCTGCGACGGTCTGAGAAGAGACATCTAAGCCATCGGTTCCAAGTCCTTCTGCGGACAAATCGCCGATGGAAACAGTAACCTTGTTGTACTGGTCATTGGTGTCCCCAACCTGAAGTGTCAAGCCGCTGCTCATGCTACCGCTTTGCGTAACAGTCGCCGTGACGGAGGCAGCTCCTGTTGTGTTACTTGTGATGGTGAGCTTGCTGCCAGAAGCGACAACATTGTACTTTCCTGCCGCGCTCGCGTCATAAAATGTGGTATCAGTTTTTACCGATGTTGCAAGTGCGCTTGCGATAGCTGTTGAAGTGTCGCTTTCCGCAAGATTGACCGCGATGTTTCCGGCGGTTATGACCGCTCCGCCCGTCTTTACAAACTCATACGTATTGCCGCCGATGCCCATTGTACTGCCGATGACATCCTTGCCTGTCTTAGTGCCGAAATCCAGCTCGGTCTTGGCTCCAGCGGCTGTTCCTGTGGGATTGGCACCCATAGCCATAAAAGCATTATTAAGACTTGATTTCGCATAAGCAGGAAAGAAAGCGTCACTAGAATTGATAGCAGGATCGTCATCTTCGGCCTTCGCCTCAAGATTAAAATGCGTGAGGTCTGCTGTTACGGTAAAGGTGCTGTTAAATGCCATAGCAGCACTGTAACCATCTTGCGCAAGCATGTCAATCGTAGCCTTCATTCCATTTCCGCCGCTTTCGAACGATTGCATTTCAGCAGCGGTTACTGTACCATTTGCATGAATTTCGGTGCCATCATTATCAACCATGATAAATAAATTGTGTAAAACCCCGTTTGCATCTCCAAAACCAAAAGCAAAATAGCTACCTACGTTTAAATTGCCGACAACATCAGTCGTTGGAGTAACATCAAAATGTATAGAGTACTTAGCGCCACCGCTGGGGTCTGCTCCTGCTGTATTAGCAATCGTTGCAGCTGTGCCCGATGAACCCATCGTGCCATCAAGCAGATTTATGCCGTTGAAGTTGGTGGATTTTGCGATGCGTGTGATTTCGGTGTTGAGCGAGTCTACCTCAGTCTGGATAGCGTCACGGTCAACTGTGTCCTGAATTGTTCCGTTTGCGGACTTTGTCGCAAGAGATACCATTCGATTGAGCATGCTGTGAACTTCGGTCAATGCGCCCTCAGCGGTTTGAACAAGAGAAATACCATCCTGTGAGTTTGCGGAAGCCTGTTCTAGGCCTTTGATTTGAGCTTTCATTTTCTCGCTTATCGCAAGACCGGAGGCGTCGTCGCCTGCGCGGTTGATGCGATAGCCGGAAGATAGCTTTTCAAGACTTTTTGAAAGCTGTGTGTTGTTTGTGCTCAACTGACGATATGCGTTAGTTGACATGGTATTGGTTCTTACAACCATACCCATAAAAATACCTCCTTGTATTATTCTTAGGGGAGCATCCATGCTCTCCTTGTCGGGTTAATAGCGTTTCAAATTACTAAGCATACTGTGCACTGAACACTAAATAATTCAATTCGGCGTATTTACCCTTCCTATATACATTTCTGCATTAAAAGCTTAACATATTTTTCAGTTCAATTCCGTCTGCGACGTAAATCGCGCTTATTTTACGTAAATCGCACCTGAGGCACAATAAACACCCAAACCGATAACGGTTTGGGTGTTTATTGTTGTTATTTTGTTGGGTTATTCGTCGAGCAGGAAAGCCTGCATAATGAAAACATTGTCATACGAACTGAAGTCTACAATGCCGTGATACTTTTGGGTGAAATGTGAAATACTCTTAGTTCCGGTACCACCGCCGGGTTTTGTACTAAGCACCAGTCCATCCTCAAATTCAACATGACCGCAAGAGTTTTTTACCGAAAGCAACACTCGGCTCTCCGAATAATCTGCGGATATATTAATAAACGGAGAAGCGCTGCCTGCGCTTAAGCAGCCCTCAATGGCATTCTCAAAGGCATTGGCAAAAACAGATGCAAGCTCAACAGCATCGATTTTCAAAAGCCTTTCAGGAATATTTGCCTTTATTTCAACAGAAATCCCCGCTTTTTCAGCCTTCTCAGCAAGGGAAGAAAAAACGCAGTTAATGGCATTATTCTCGCAGTAGCTTTTTATCAAATAGGTTTCGACATGGTCTGTAAATTGTTTAAGAAAACTAACGGCTTCTTCGTACTCTCCACTGGTTATCTGGCCAATAGCAACCATGCAGTTATGGCGAAGGTCGTGGCGTGCCCGCCTCACATCTTCCTCAGCACTTTTTTGCAGCGCAATCTGGCGTTCCAGAGAGCTGAGCTGCAGCGTAACAGCAGCGTCGGTCTGCTCTTTTTCGTAACGAAGAACGACATTCTGCAAAAATACACAGATGCAGAAATAGACAACAGTCATTAGAACATATGCGGAAGATACCATGAGGTTATTATACATTGGATTATAGTGTTCCATCATATGGTATGAGCTGAGCAGTAAATTGAGGATAAAAAATGCTGCTGCTATTACCACGGCAAAATTCCATTCATTTTGTACGATATTGACCATGCGGAGGAAAGGCTTGCGTACAAATCTATATTCCAGAAAAATGGTTGCCGCAAAGAGGACTGCACGGAAGGCCAAATAGAAATACTCGCGCTCAGGCTCCGGGATAAAAAGCGAGATGGATACGCTCATAAATGAAATTAACATATAGACGCTTAAAAAAGAAAAAAGATTAAATAGCATAATCTGCCACTTGTCAGCGGTAGTAAGGATCAATCCTCCGAGCATTAATACGAACAAAATAATAATCCCGATGAGCGGCATAATCGCCTCATCCGCAAACATATATACAGCCATCAATGACGCGCAGGCTATAAAAATTGCTATGCTAAATACGATACAGCGAGTCTTAAAGTTTTCGCGGTGTTTAGATAAGACTATAATCATTACAGTTAAGCCCACCGCAGTTTCAAGGCAGCGCAAGAAATATAGGTATTGCATTATTTTTTAACCTCCTCGAAAAGTGCCAGCATAAAAGCGTCCTTCAGATTGTTAAAGGCCCCACGAGGAACAGGCAGATGCTTCCCACCGTTAAACACCACTTCTTTTGCTGATAACTGCCGTATTTGTTTGAGATTGACAATATAGGCCTTACCCACCCGATAGAAACCGTAACCGGTGTGGGAAAGCGTTTCAAACAGCTCGCTCATAGTTGTTCTCAATTCAATTGGAGGCTCATTAAGGCTATATACAAATTGACTGTGATTTATTGATTCTACATACGAAACAGCTTTCAGATCGAGCGCATAAACATTGCCACGATTAAAGATGCTAAGAAATTGTTTGTTATTCTCCTCCGCTTTTCTGACTGCTTTATCCATTGCATCGAAAAAGTCCGGAACTGAATACGGCTTCAAGATATAGTGAACGGCATTAACTGCAAAGGCTTCAACTGCATAGTCGCGTGAAGTCGTCAAAAATATAATTTGGCAATTGCTCTTGCCCTCGCGGAGCTGCCGCGCTGCATCGATGCCATGAATCCCCTTCATGAAAATATCCAAGAGCAAAATATCAAAGCCGCCTTGGTTCTCAATATGACTTAGCAGTTCTAATGCAGAGGAATACTCGTATACTTCCACGTTTAATTCAGGATGTGACACAGAATAGAGCTGCACATGCTTCTTAGCGGTTTCGATTTCTAGCTGTTCATCGTCACAAATAGCGATTTTGAGCAAAGTAGTCACCTCCCGAGCCTGGTAAGTTTTTTTGTTGATTTTTTGTATTATATAAGTATTTCTGATAAATGTCTATTGCAAGATTCG
Source organism: Oscillospiraceae bacterium (assembly GCA_018053145.1). Classification (GTDB taxonomy): domain Bacteria; phylum Bacillota; class Clostridia; order Oscillospirales; family Oscillospiraceae; genus UBA2658. Next base: position 4,709 of record JAGPMA010000046.1, read on the forward strand.
CGGGCAATCGTCATTCAGCTCCTGATTTTATTTTAATAAAATAGCAAAAAAGGGGGTGCACACTCGATACTAAGGGAAAACAGCTGACTGGCAGTCAGAAGTGGAGTGGTTTGATCCCGTCCATTTAACTTCGCATTATGGTACTAATAGAGTGCAAGCATTCTTGATTGAGTGTTTGAACTCGTTCTTTTACAATTGGTGAATGGCCAGACGAAGCTCCTTATGTATTTCGCATCCGGTAAACACAGAGTCGGCAATCTCCTGTTGTAAACATTCTATTAAGCGTCACTTGCTAATGCCCCTAGCTTTTGTTTTTGCGCAACTTACTGTCCAAGAAAGAGGGACAGACGTCAGCCTGTCCCTCAATATTATTAGTTTTCTCAACTCTACTTGCTCCGCTACTTATTCGTCTTTTGAATATCCAGCCCATCGCCTAGAGTGATTTTAAGTAGGCCTGATAATCGGCGGTTGCCTGAATGTCGCTGTATCTACGTCCGCTTCCTCATATGCCGACTTATATCCTATTCTTCCTGCAAGATACAACTCTACTATTCACAATTTTTCCTCTATTGCTATCTTTCCTTTTTGCGGCATAATTTCACCCCCATACTGAACAGTGTTTTTGTTTTTTAACTGTCCTATCTGGGGGGAGCATATCATTTGCACAGCTTGGTGCTAATAAACTTTTCTGTAGTGGAGTATGTTATCTACTAACTTCAAAAACCGACAAAACAAGCTAACACTCAACTAAAATATTGCACCTTTTGAACGTCAGAAAGACAAGTTTTTGTTATGTTGGTTATTCATTTCGTAGTTGGTTTTCTAATCGGGCGCTTCGGCAGTCACCCCAATGAAGGGCTTTAACTCCTATTTCACTTGTCTCCAATAGTCGAGTGCGGAAAAATTGCGCTCAAGCTGCGCCCGAATATAGGCCTCGCATACGGTATTAAGCCGTTTTGAGGAAGACTCATCAAGCACAAACGAGAAGATTTTCTTATTTTCCGTGCTCGAAATGTGTCTCATTGCGGCAAGTGATGCTCGGCAAAGCGGAAAAGTCTCGCCGTAATCGGTATTTTTGCACTTTCCACAAAGTACCGTTCCGCCTAAGGTGCTGAAAACGGGCATATCCACGTCTTCCTTACCGCAAACGGGACAGCAATCGAGTGATGGCTCATAGCCGGAAAGGCATATCAGCCTCAGCTCAAAAACGGCTTTTATATGTTCCGGAGAATACAAGCCGCTGCTTAAAGCATAAAGGCTGTTTAGTCCCAAGCGTAAAACCTCGGGGTTGGGACTGTCCTCGTCGGAAACAGCCTCAAGAAGCTCCGCAAAATATGTGCCGAGAGCTAAGCGCGCAATATCCTCGCGTAACCCCAAAAATTGTTCGGCAGTCTGTGCCTCGTCAATATACCACTTTCCGCGATTTTCAAAAAGCGTCATTTCAGAAAAAGTCAACAACTGACACGCAGCGGCGATTTTGCTACCCCTGCGCATAACTCCTCTTGCGGAAACGGTGAGCTTTCCCTCGTCCTCCGTGAGAACGGTCAAAATCTTGTCCGCTTCCTTATATTTGACTTCTCTCAGCACCAGTGCTTTTGTTGTTTTATACATATTATGTAAACCTCTGCCGTATCGACTCGTGATTTTATATTCATTTTTTCGTATTCCCATAAGGGTGAGAAAAACGACTTTTTCATCCGCGTTGCATTGCTTTTAAGCCTCGCTTGCAGACAATTATCACGAGCCGACACGGCACACCTCAAAAACGGATTCGGGGTTTTTCACCCGTTCCGCCAAAAGCGAGTGTGTCTCTTGGAGGAATTTCGGGCTTATTCTTTTTCTCTTTTAACGCCGACCTGTAAAGCAGATAACAGAACGGCTCACCCGTTTCGCAAAACATTCCCCAAAGACCGGAGTCTTTCATAAAGACTTCACCTCGCTGGACTTATTATGTCCGCAGAAAAGCCTATTATGAATTAAAACATTCGGAAATTATTTGTCTGTTTTTCAAATTATGAGAAACGGCATTTCAATCAATGATTAATCCCTGTAACCAAAATTTCTCAAAAGATTGTCGCTGTCGCGCCAGTTATCCTTAACCTTAACCCATGTTTGCAAAAAGACCTTAGTACCCATAAATTTTTCGATATCCACCCGCGCCGCCGCGCCAATTTTTTTAAGCATTTCACCGTTTTTGCCGATGATTATGCCCTTATGGCTCGCTTTTTCGCAATAAATCGTCACGTCAAGGTCGATTATTTCGGTGTCCTCACGTTCGGAAAACTTCGTTACCACAACAGCCGTGCCATGCGGAATCTCCTTATCAAGGCTGTTGAGCAGCTTTTCTCGCACGATTTCGGCACAGACCTGCCTTTCGGGCTGGTCTGTAACCATGTCCTCGGGGAAAAGCTTCGGGCCGGGCTGTGCAAAGCTCTCGAGCTGCTTCAATAGCTCGTCCGTTCCCTCATGCTTTTTTGCGCTTATCGGCACAACCGCCGCAAAATCGCAGAGTGCTGAATAGGCCGCAATTACAGCAAGCAGCTGTTCCTTCTGAACGGTGTCAATTTTGTTTATCACCAAAACGCAGGGACATTTGCTCTGCTTAATTTTTTCGATAAGCTCAAGTTCCTGCGGTCCTGCTGAGGGTATGGGCTCGACCATCAGGACTATCGCGTCCACATCCGCAACGCTCTGATTAACCACATTGACCATATAGTCGCCAAGCTTCGTCCTCGCTTTGTGAAAGCCCGGGGTGTCTAAAAGCACTATCTGCGTATCACCCCTGTCAAGAATGGCGCAGATGCGGTTTCTGGTGGTCTGCGGTTTGTTTGAAACAATCGCGATTTTTTCGCCGACAAGCGTGTTGGTAAGGGTTGATTTGCCGACATTCGGACGGCCCACAATGGTAATCATTGCGGATTTTGTTTTATAGACGTTATCCTTTTCGTTTTTACTCATTTTGTTTCTCTCTTTCTGCCCCGCACAAAAATGCTGAGGGGTATAAGCGTAAGTATAATCACAATCGAAGCAGCTGTGTGGTTTTTGAAGTATTCCAAGGCCGCCGTTACCTTCTGTTCGTTAAAAAACACGATTCCGCCGACAATTGACGAGGCAATAGCCGCGCAAAGCACCGCACCCGCCGCCACATCCTTCGAAATCCGTATTCCCTCGGATTTTTCGGGATGCACCGTATCGCATAAGCTTTCTACCGCGGTATTCAGACACTCAAGTGCCATAACGAGTCCCACGCAAATAAGTACCGCCGTCCACTGGACAGCTGATATATGCGTAACAAATCCGGCTATAATTACATAAAAGGCAAAGCACAAGTGCACTCGCATATTCCGCTGCGTATATATTGTTTCATAAATGCCGTGAAAAGCGTATGCAAAACTTTTCATTCTTCCTTCACGCCTTCAATCCGAGCCATAATTTCTTTTTCTCGTGCGCGCATTTGCTGCTTCATCTCTCCCTCGTCAACGTGGTCATAGCCCAAAAGATGCAGGATACTGTGAACCGTGAGATACTGAATTTCTCGCTTGGTTCCGTGACCGAATTCCTCGCCCTGAGCACAAGCGTGCTCGAGCGAAAGCGCCATATCGCCTAGAACAGCTCGTCCCGTTTTCGGATTTCTTTCCGCGAGCTCGGGGTCGAAATCGCCGGGAGAAAACTCATTTGCAGGAAAGGACAGCACATCCGTGGCTGAGTCGACCTCTCGAAATTCGCGGTTTAAAGCGTGGATTCCCTCATCATCCGTTAGCAGAACGCTTACCTCGCAGGGAACTGTGATGTTTTCCTCCTTGAGCGTCGCTTTGACTGCTTTTGCAATCATATGCCTCGCAGAAAGCTGCCCCAAATGCCGTTTTTCGCGCGAGAGATAGATTTTATGCTTCATTTGTTTTCCTCTTATATGTCTTTTGAGCCGGAGCTTTTGCCGGAGAAGCCTTCGGTGCAGGCTTAGTTGCGGATTGTGCGCGTGCTTTGTCCTGCTTTTCATAGGCTTCAATAATTCTCTGCACAAGAACATGACGGACAACGTCCGCGCCTGTCAGCCTGCAGATTTTGATATCGTCAATATCCTTTAATACCTTCATGGCTTCCTTAAGGCCGCTCGGCTTATCTCCGGGAAGGTCAATCTGCGTAATGTCGCCTGTGACAACAACCTTTGATCCGAAACCGATACGGGTTAAAAACATCTTCATCTGCTCCGGTGTAGTATTTTGCGCCTCATCCAAAATTATAAAGCTGTCGTCCAGTGTTCTTCCTCGCATATAGGCAAGGGGCGCAACCTCGATATTCCCGCGCTCGAGGTATTTGTTGTACGTTTCCGTTCCAAGCATATCAAAAAGCGCATCGTATAAAGGGCGAAGATAAGGGTCGACCTTGCTCTGAAGGTCACCGGGCAAGAAACCAAGCCGCTCTCCTGCCTCAACGGCGGGACGCGTAAGGATAATGCGGTTGACCTCTTTATTTCTGAAGGAGGCAACCGCTGCGGCAACGGCAAGATAGGTCTTGCCTGTTCCGGCTGGTCCTATGCCAAGAGTTATGGTGTTGTTCGCAATTGCGTCCACATATTCCTTCTGTCCGATAGTTTTAGCTTTTACGGGCTTGCCCTTGCAGGTTATACAGATGACATCGCCCGCAATTTTGTCGATTTTGCTCTCTGCACCTTCGCGTACAAGCTTAATGATATATCGCACGTTTTGCTCGTCAATATTTTCTCCACGAGCCGCAAGGGATAACAACCCTGTAATCGCCTTCTCTGCGAGCAAGACATTTTCTGCCTCGCCTGTAATGTGGAGCTCGGCTTCTCTGTCGATCACCTTAACGGCAAGTTCCGTTTCGATAATGTGTATATTCCTGTCAAAGGAACCGAAAACGCTAATGATTTGCTCCATACGGTCAACCGGCATAATTCTCTCAATCATGTGGTTCTTCTTCCTCCTTGGCCTTTCTTGCCAAAATTATCTCTTCCGCTGTCATTTCTTTCTCCGCGGCAATGTTTTGTATACATTCAGCGCGAAGCGTTCCGACGGCAAATCCGTCAATCACGCTGAAGTTATATTCGGAGCTGACAATCTGGCCGCTTTCTCCGATTTTGTATTTGAGTTCATCGTTCAGCCGCGTTTCAAGCCCTACTCTTGCGTCTTCTTTCGAAACATCTGCTACCGTAAGCTCATAAAAAACCGCCTTTTCGCTCACAAGCGTTATCGGAAGCTGAAAAAAGCCTTTAACTCCGAGTGTTTTCTTGCTAACGATATTATCACATTTCATATCAAAAATTCTACTCTTACCGTAAAAATTTATGCGCTTGTTTCCGACAATCAGTGCAAAGCAGCTCTTCTCCTGACCTGTATAGGTTTTTTCTTTACTTTGAAGTGACATAACAGCACTAATTTCATACCAAGTACGCGCGATTACGCTTCCCTCAGCGTGGACAATTTCAGTTTCGCTAAAGGTACTCGGAACTGCGCCATCGATAAGCGTTTCGCTCTCCGCCGCAGTCTGCCCTTTTTTAAAAAGCGAAAATCCGCGCAAAACATTAATCTGCTCAATTATGCCCGATTGCTTGGCAACAATTTTCACCGGTTCGTCCTCGTCGTAAAGCTCGGGAATTTCAGTTCTTTCACGAACCTCCACCACGGCTCTGCTTCCAAAAACACTTACGCTTATCCATTTAAGCTCAGGAATTCTGATAAGCACACGGCTTCGGATGTTGTCGCTGGTGAAATTCGGTGAATAGCTTCCGATATAAACGCCGCTGTCCTCAAGTGCATTTAAAATCTGAATTTTGCTCACTGTTTCATTTCCCGTTATATCAATTTCCCAGATAAAGAAGGAGGATGTCACAAGCAGTGCGAGAAATATCACCGGCAAAGCCCAAAGCACATATCGTCGGCGAAGCTTTTTTGCTTCAATCGGCGCTCCGCGCTTTTCAATTATCTTCGCCTCACAGCAGCATTTATCTGCAAAGCTTAAAATAGCCTCCGCGTGATTCAGCCGTGTACGGAAAACAAGAGTATAGTCATCCTCAGGATAAACTCCCCAGAAATCAAGTCCCTGCGCAGCGGCGCTGTCAACAAGCCTTGTCGGCTCAACTCCCACGGCCTTTATCAGGGCATAGCCTCTTGCTTTGTCTGACAGTCTTTCCAAAAAAATGCCCTCCCTCAGCAAAGCTCAACCGCAACGACAATTCCGCGGATAACTATGTCCGTTTTAGTCATCGCAGTAAGCTCCAAATCCTCTCCGCGTATTTGCAAAAGCATATTTCTGCCACGAATCTCAATACATTCGCGAGTATAGCTTTTCAGTCCTCCGTGGTTTTCAACCAGCACCTGACTTCCGCCCGACATCGTAAGCCTTGGCACGCCTGGCACTATCTCTGCCGGCAGGTTAAATAGCTCAGTGACGGGGCGTTTACGCACAGCATTTTTCAACTGACTCACCACCTCAAACAAGTTTATGCGCAATTTGGCTGTTTTAGCAGTAATGCAAAAAACGGGAAAATATCCCCTTGTCCTTACATAGAATTAAACAATTCAAAGGAGGTGTGATTGCGTCAATGAAGTTTTCGTTTTTCATATCGGCTTTTTTAGCGCTGTGTGCTTTTATCGGGCTTTTATTTTGTCCCGCGGCCTCGGCAGGCGGAGCTAGGGCAGGACTTTTGTTATGCTCTGGCATAATCGTTCCGTCGCTGTTTCCATTTGCGGTGCTGAGCAATGTTCTTTTAGAACTCGGCCTTCCGCAAAAACTCGGAAAAATCTGCTCGCCTGTAACCAGAGCGCTCTTCGGCGTTTCGGGAGCCGGCAGTGCCGCATTTTTTCTCGGAATCGCCGGCGGGTATCCTCTTGGCGCGATTTCGATCTCCGAAATGTATTCCAAAGGTGCACTTCGAAAGTCCGAAGCCGAGCGGCTTTTGAGCTTCTGCGACAACTCGGGCCCCGCTTTCATCGTTTCGGTTGCCGGAAGTGCGGTTTTCGGCAGTGTAAAAATCGGTTTTTTCCTTTATGGAGTGCACATACTCGCGGCAATACTTACCGGAATAATCCTTAAAAGTAAGCAACACACAGTTAGGACAAGCGCCCTTCCCGTTACAGTGACAAGCTTTTCCGGTGCGTTTACAGACAGCGTAAAACATGCCACGGGAACTATGGTCACGGTCTGCGGCTTTGTTGTTTTCTTCAGCGTGCTTGTCGGAATGCTGGATGCCTTCGGCATGCTTTCTGCCTTGACAGGGCAAATTTCCTCCGGCTTCGGTACTGAGCTTCATTTTTCACGTAGTCTACTGACTGGCCTTTTGGAGCTTGGTACGGGAACAAGCTCCATGCTTGGGCTTCGTGCAAATGCCACGAACCTTTCACTTTGCTCGTTTATCATAGGCTGGGGCGGAGTTTCGGTTCACGCTCAGGCGGCGGCTGTAATAAGAGAGGGCGGACTTTCCCCCGCTCGGCACGCTTTTGGAAAGCTGCTTCACGGTGGATTGTCCGCCCTCGTTACATTTTTTACGTATTCTTTATTCTTTTAAAGTTATTATTCGGCGTTTGCCTCATTCCATTTGATAACGTCAACACCGCCGTAGTTTGCATAGTCGAAATCAGCACCCATAATGCGATGTATATCTTCAAGTCCCGTACACATGGAATTATAGAGCGTGTCATTGATTACACCCAGATTGCTTCCGCTTTGATAGCTCGCAATTGCCGATTGCAAATCCCAAAGACGGTATCTCCAGTCGGAAGTGACGTTGACATCGTTCAAGTCCACCATATACATAGGCGAATACGAAACATTGCGAAGATAAGTTTCGCCGGTGTCGAGATTCTTCTGAATGTCGATATTCAAAACAGCTGTCAAATCCGTGTACTTATCATCTTGACAAGAGATGAAATTGCCGAGACTATAGACGATGAGTCCCGTTTTTTCGTTGCCCTCGTTATCTGTAACGCGTCGAAGCTCGACAGGCTCGGGAACATGGGTATGTCCGCCGAGAATAATGTCCGCGCCCTCTTTAAAAAGATAATCGGCAAGCTCAGTTTGGTAATCTACCGGCTCCGTGTAGTACTCGTTGCCCCAGTGCATCATAACAATAATCATGTCTGTGCCCAGTTCCCGCGCCGCGCCCATATCTGTCGCAATGCGGTCATAGTCAACGTCTTCGACTGTTGTCAGATAGTCCTTCATAAAGATATTTGCAGCGTACTCAAAGCCTGTAACGGGAATTGCGTTTGTGCCATAAGTATAGCTGAGAATTGCAACGCTAACTCCGTTGATATCCTTCACAAGAATGCCGCCATTTGCGGCTTTCTCTTCCGCAGACCGATATGTTCCTACATGGTCAAGCCCATTCTGGTCGAGAACATCTAGCGTGCGGATAAGCCCCGCCTGCAAGCCGTCCATGCAGTGGTTTGAGGCTGTGTTTATCATGTCGAAGCCAAAGCTTTTAAGGCTTGTTGCAAGAGATGAGGGGGACTTGAACATTGGGTAACCGGAATACGCCGTCGTGTCTGGGAAAGTTGTTTCCATCGTGCAAATTGAATAATCCGCCGCCGCAACAAGGTTCGCGGCTCCCCCAAAAATGGGAGTGTAGTTGTATGACCCGTCAAGATTCAGAGCCTGATCGTTAATCCCCGTGTGCGCAACAAGATCACCGCATACAGCGAGCTTGACATTGGCAGCATTTGTCGGCTCAACCCACGCCTCGGGTGTCGGCGAAGGGCTGGGCGTCGGCGCGGGTGTTGCCTGAGCTTCCAAAAGCGCTTTTTCCTGTTCGAGGTGGATGTTGTAATTTTTGTAAACAACAACGCCCAAAACGCCAATCAGTGCAACGAGCACAATGCTTAATACGCCTTTCATTATCTCTTTCATAGTAAATTCCTTTCGGCGGTAAACTCTTAGTTAAATATCCAACGGCACAGTATGCCGTTACACCATTATTATCGATTACATTATTTTGCTTTTATAGGTATCGTGGTTATTCTACCATACTTAGCAAAAAAATAAAGTGTAAATCGCATTGTTTGTATGATAATATGTTTGAAGCTGGCATTAATTTCATCATTTCAACGTATCATTCCGTCGATTATTATTTTGAAATGTTAAGTATTTATGCCGATTTCGGCAATATTTCGCGTCATTTGGAGGTCACAATGGACGAGCTCAAAAAAAACCAAATTTACACAGCGGAAATCACCGGCTATTCCAGCACCGGCGCGGGTGTTTGCCGAATATCCGGAAGAGCCGTTTTCGTGGAACAGGCTCTTATGGGCGAGGTCTGGGAGCTTTTAATTTTAAAAGTCAGCTCCTCCGCTGTTTTCGGAAAAGGTATGAAGCTAATCACGCCCTCCTCCGAGAGAGTATCCCCCGCCTGTCCTATTTTCGGCAAATGCGGTGGCTGTGACCTTATGCATATGAGCTACGAAGAGGAGCTTCGCTTCAAGCTCTCGCGAGTGAACGATACAATACATCATGTTGCGGGACTAAATTTCACTATTGACGAAATTATCGGTGCGGACGAGGGCAAAACTCTCCGTTACCGCAACAAGGCGATTTTCGCCGTTGGTCAGGACGAGAGTGGCCGCGCCATAACCGGCTTTTTTCGAGAGCGCAGCCATTGCATTATTCCCTCTGAGGACTGCTTGATTCAGACCGAGCTTTCCGTCCGCTGTGCCGCGGCTTTGAGAGATTTTATGGACAAAACCGGCACAAGCGCATATGACGAAAAAAGTGGCAAGGGTCAAATTCGTCATATATATACCCGCTGCAGCTTGAAATATGCTCAGTCCGTTGCCTGCATCGTTTCCGCGCGTGGCTTTCATGAGAACACCACGGAGCTTGTCAATTGTTTACGCGAAAGCTGTCCCGAGCTAACCGGCATTGTTCTTTGCATTAACAAGACTGCAGGGAACACTGTGCTTTCTGGAGATTTCCACACGCTCTGGGGAAGCGAATTCATTGAGGACGAGCTGTGCGGTCTTCGCTTCAAAATTTCTCCGCTCAGTTTTTATCAGATAAATCCCCTCCAAGCGGAAAAGCTTTACTTGCGTGCGCTCGACTACGCGAGCCCCGACGGGGCAGGTACTATTCTCGACCTGTATTGTGGAACGGGGACTATCAGCCTTTGCCTTGCACGAGGAGCAAAATTTATCTACGGCGCGGAAATTGAACCATCTGCTGTCGAAAACGCGCGTGCAAACGCCGCAGCTAACCAAATTAAAAACGCCGAGTTTCTTCTCGGCGACGCAGGTCAAGCAGCCAAAAGTCTGGCTCAATCGGGTGTTTTGCCCGATGCAGTTGTCGTTGACCCCCCGCGCAAGGGTCTCACTCCGGACGTTATAGAAACTATAGCCGAAATGTCCCCCGAGCGAGTTGTCTATGTGTCGTGCGACCCCGCAACGCTCGCGCGAGATTTGAAGCTTTTTTCTCAGCATGGCTATGTTCTTAAAAAAGGCACAGCCGTCGACATGTTCCCACAAACGTGTCACGTTGAAACGGTGATTCTGATGACACGTAGTGGTTCGGGCGATAAAAAGTAGGCTTTTACCACAATATATAGT
>JAGPMA010000012.1 GCA_018053145.1 Oscillospiraceae bacterium
GAAAGCGTCAGAAAGTAAGCGGGGCTTTAGAGAACAGGGCAATAAAGTACGATACACGCCGCGAAAGCGTTTTCTGAAAGCTCAGACACGCGTTTGGGACCACGAGGCCGCAGGTTCGAAACCTGTCACTCGGACCAATTTCAAAGAAAAACCGCCGATTTCGGCGGTTTTTCTGCGCTTAATGTTCTGATCTTATAAGTGCATTTCTGATTGATTGCAGCAATTAGAATCAGGAAAAGATGCTCGGCGGCGGAGTCCTTCCGCCGCCGATTTTGCCAAAATCCCTAATTTGTCCCTAACGGGAGTGAAAATCGCCAAGTATGCGCCTTTTTTGACATTTAGATTGCAATTACTTCCATTTTATTTTACTTGATGTTTATTGTGTCCATCAAACTCGGTACGGGTCAGTACCAGAAACCTCTGTAATTTAACGCACTACAATTATCAAGCTAAAGCAAACTATATTAAACTCTGTATATTGCAATCGCCTATTTTCCTGCTTGTCTTTCAGTTCTTCGTGTTGTATCCTTAAAGTGGAAATAATTCTTAACAATGATAATCTTTTGGAGGAACCATATGCAAAAAGAGATTTTGTACACCCCTGAAGAGCTTTCCAATATGTTAAAGCTGTCCAGATACACAATCTATGAAATGATAAAGCATGGTGATATACAGGCGCATCATATAGGTCGCAGCATACGTATCTCACAATCTCAGCTAGATTTGTTTTTAATGAGTACAAAGCAAACTGAGAACACATATGATGCTGAAATTATTGCAGTCGACGGCGAAAAATATGCTTTGGTCAATGGCGTCAGAATCGCGGTTTTGACCGAGCTGGAGGGCCGCGTTAAGGTCATGGTAAGACCCGAGGATATTATCCTCAGCGCAGGAAATTTTGTCAGCAGCGCGCGGAATATGCTGAAAGGCAACATCACAGATATCGTTGTCGATAACCATAGCGCAAGAGTTTATTTAAATGTCGGTATACCCATTTGTTCACTTATTACCAAGCGTTCTCTCAATGAAATGGGCCTTAAAAAAGGCGATACACTATTCGCGGTGTTTAAAACGATGTCGGTTGAAATAAAAAAATAAGGATTAAGCTTCAGGTAGTCTTTTTCAAAGAAGCGAATGAGGTTATTATGCTTAGAGTAAAAACACCTTTTGAAGCGGATGCTTTGCTGAAGGAACGCTTCACCAGAAAAGCAGAATGTGAGAAGCTTCCGCTTTGTGAGGCTCTGGGACGCACGCTGTCTGATGACGTGATAAGTCGCGAAAATGTGCCCGATTTCCGCCGCTCATTGGTTGATGGCTATGCAGTCCGCGCGGAGGATACCTTTGGCTGCTCCGAAACAATTCCCGCTCTTCTGCACCTTGAAGGCGAGGTAAAAATGGGACAGCCTGCAGAAATAACCCTTGCTAAAGGGTCCTGCGCCTATGTGCCTACAGGCGGGCAGCTCCCTGACGGAGCAGACGCTATGGTTATGATGGAATTCTGCGAGGATTTTTGCGATGAAACCATCGCTGTTGAAAAGCCCGTCGCTCCCGGAAGTCACGTGATTTTTCGTGGGGACGATGTTTCTGCGGGAGATGTTCTATTCCGCCGAGGGCATCGGATTTTGTCAAAGGATATTGGAGCTTTTGCAGCTCTGGGTTTTGGCCATATTTCTGTGTTCCGCCGTCCTCGCGTGGCAATTTTATCTACCGGAAACGAAATTGTCCCTTCGGAAACCGAAACATTGAAGCTAGGCCAGATAAGAGACGTGAACGGGCCCATGCTATCAGCCGCAGTTACCGCCTCCGGAGGAGAGCCTGTCTATCTCGGCATATTTCCAGATAATCCTCAGGTTCTTGAGAATGCAGTCGCCGATGCTGTAAAAGCTTCCGATATTGTGCTGATTTCCGGCGGAAGCTCCGTAGGCATCAAAGACACAACAGAGGCGGTTCTCTCCAATCTGGGTGAACTTTTATTTCACGGTTTAGCTCTTAAACCCGGCAAACCGACCCTTGCGGCCGACATTTGCGGCAAGCCGGTTTTCGGCCTGCCCGGGCATCCCCTCGCTGCATATTTTATCTATTGCCTGCTCGTCAGGCCGCTTCTTTACGAAATGCTGGACAGCACTCCTCAAAACAGGACAGTTTCTGCTCGTAGCGCCGCTGCAATCCCCTCAAATCACGGGCGTGAAGAATGTGTGCCCATCCGACTGGAGGGCGAACGTGCTATACCCATTATGGGTAAATCCGGTCTTATTACAACTCTCTCCGGTGCAGATGGATATATCCGCATACCTCGTAACGCTGAAGGCATTGAGCAGGGCGAATCTGTGCAGGTGTTTTTGTTTTCGGAGGAATTATGAAATACGAATACTTGACAAATGTGCCTCTTGAAAAGGCCAAAACAGATTATTTATCCTTTTTGCACGAGGCCGGAATGAAGGGAAGAGAAGAAACAGTTCCTGTTACCAATGCCCTTGGGCAGATTACTTCCCGGGCCGTATATGCAAAGCTCTGCTCTCCGCATTACAACGCCTCGGCTATGGACGGAATTGCTCTTTTGGCGTCAAAGACCTTTGGAGCATCAGAAACCACTCCTGCGGTTCTAATGAAAAATGATTTTATCCGCGTCGATACAGGCGACCCTCTTCCCGAGGGGTTCGACGCCGTAATAATGATTGAAGACGTGGTAGAAACCGATAGTGGAATATTGCTCTACTCCCCCGCTGTTCCCTGGCAGTATATCCGTCAAATCGGAGAGGATATTTGTGCCGGTGACATGCTTCTCCCGTCATACACCCAAATAAGCCCTGCCGCAATGGGTGCGATGCTCGCCGGAGGCATACAGGAAGTGCCGGTAATGGCAAAACCGCTTATTGGTATATTACCTACCGGCGACGAAATCGTTTCGCCGTCCTCCAATCCCCGCCCAGGAGAGGTAATGGAGTTCAATTCCGCGATTTTTGGCGGTATGCTTACTCAGTGGGGCGCCGAACCGAAGGTGTATTCCATAATCAAAGACAATGCGGATGCGCTTCGAATGGGGCTTGAAAAAGCCGTCAGCGAATGTGACGGACTGCTGATTGGCGCCGGCACCAGTGCCGGACGCGATGACTATACGCCTATAATTCTTAAAGAGCTTGGCAAAGTATTGTACCATGGGCTTGCTATCAAACCGGGAAAACCTGCCGTGCTTGCCCGCGTGGGTACTAAGCCTGTTTTAGGGGTCCCCGGCTACCCTGTGTCCGGAATAATTGTTCTTGAGGAGATTTTTAAACCTATAATCTTCGACCTGCTTAACAAGCCCTTAGAGGAGCCGCTCACATCACCTGCCAAACTGAGCAAGCGGGTCAATTCCTCTTTAAAATACAGAGAGTTTTTGCGTGTCCGGCTCAACGATACCGCTGACGGTCTTACCGCCATACCCTTAAACAGCGGGGCCGGAGTGGTGACAAGCTTTGTCAAGGCGGACGCGATACTGGACATTCCTCAAAATACAGAGGGGCATGAGGCTGGGGAAATAATAAATGTCCGGCTCTTAAAGCCTATCTCACAGATTCGAAATACGCTTTCAGTCGTAGGAAGCCACGACCCTTTAATTGACGAAGCAGCGGACCTCCTTCGCAGAGAAAATCCCGCCCTGTCGATTGCCTCCTCTCACGTTGGCAGCATGGGCGGAATATTCGCTGTAAAGCGCGGTGAAGCAACAATAGCCGGTATTCACCTGCTCGACCCGAAAACGGGTATATATAATAAGAGCTATCTCAAGCGATACTTTTCTGATGGAGAAGCTGTTCTTCTCCGCTATGTCGGCCGTGTTCAGGGGCTCATTGTCGCTGCCGGAAATCCGCTGAAAATCAGAGGATTCGAGGATGTTACCCACCTGAGATATGTAAATAGACAGGGCGGTTCGGGAACTCGCATACTTTGCGATTATCTCATTGACGAAAATGATCTGAATATTTCTAATATAACCGGCTATCTTCGTGAAGAATTCACCCATACCGCCGTTGCCGCCCAGATTGCGGCGGGTACGGCGGACGCAGGACTTGGTATATATTCGGCAGCCAAACTCTACGGGCTTGATTTTATACCAATTTGCACAGAGGAATATGATTTGCTTCTTAAGGCGGAAAATCTTGAGCTGCCCATGGTAAAACATTTTCTGAGTGTAATCGCCGGAGAGGACTTCAGAAACAGGCTTAATTCTATGGGAGGTTATATTATTGACAACCCTGGCGGTCTAATTGAGTTTTAGATAGTAAGAGAGAATAAGAAATTATTACTGTACCTTTCCACATAATATCTGGTGCTCCCGATTAAACTGAAAATTCACCCATCCGCAATATATTATTAAGACAATACGAAGTACACGCATAACGAGCATGATAAGATTGTTCAGCAATCCTATCATGTTCGTTATGTTTGCTTATAATGGGTAGCATTCTCAAAAAACGACCTTAGGTCCACCACATATATATGGGCGTTGGAATTGTTTCGGCTCATTCCAGCCTCGTTATTTAAAATTCATGCTAGTATTATTCTTTATTGTGTATTATAATTAGATTTAATTTAGTTTGGTTTAGTTTGTTATATATGTTCTATTTTTCTCAGTTCCCATCAGCTGTTCTTTTTTTGAAGTCGAATTGTATTTAAAAAGTATTCGCCATACTTATATCATGATATACGGGGGAAGCCTTATGCGTAAGCTTTTCATTGAAATGGAGAAAAGATTTAATAATAAAGAGGACCTGGTGCTTGTTACAATAGTCGGCAGCTTCGGAGCAACCCCAAGAGGAGCAGGTGCTCGTATGCTTGTAGGTGAGAGCGGACGAATATCGGGCACTATTGGAGGCGGCACCGTAGAATTTCGCTCGGTCGAGCTGGCAAAAGAAGTCCTTGAAAAGCAGACCTCAGCATTCAAGCGCTATATTCTGCACCAGAATCAGGTTGAAGATCTTGGGATGATATGCGGTGGCAATGTAACCCTGTTTTTCAGGTTTATCAAAGGTAACGACAATCACATGCTGAACCTGTGTCACACTGTGCTTGAACAGTTCAGCGAGAAAAAAACCACATGGCTGATAACGGAGCTTACCGACAGTCTCGACGGAGCAATGGGACTATATTCTGAAAAGCTTGGGCTCGTGGGCAACATCCCAGACGAAGCCACCGAAAAGCTTTCCGGGCAAACGTGCACCTTTGAATTAACAGGCAAACGGTTTTTCGCAGAGCAGATATTATCCCCTGGCTTTGTTTATATTTTCGGTGGAGGACACGTTTCGCAGGAGCTTGTTCCCGTTCTGTCGCATCTTGAATTCCGGTGCATAGTTTTAGACGATAGACCGGAATTTTCGACGAAAGAGCTTTTTCCGGATGCGGTAGACGTCAGAATGACAGTTATGTCGGAGATAAAAGAAATGTCAGAGATTACGGCTGAGGACTACATAATAGTACTGACCCGCGGACACAGCTTCGATCAGGCCGTAGAAGAGCAGGCTCTCAGCACTCCGGCAAGCTACATTGGCGTGATTGGAAGCAAAAGCAAGAGAGGCATCGTAGAAAAGAATCTTCTGGAGCACGGCTTTTCACCCGAGGATATTAAGCGTGTCACTGCGCCCATAGGGCTTTTGGGCATTAAGGCACAAACTCCGGCAGAGCTTGCAATCAGCATTGCCGGCCAGCTCATAGCCTTCCGTGCGGGAGCGGGAATAATCATATGAGCGCGATTTTCGTCACCGGTCCTGTGGGTGTCGGGAAATCAACACTTCTAAGACGTGTTATCGACTTCTGTGCTCATGAGTCTAAGATATACGGCTTTTGTACCGAAAAGGTTTCGGACAGCGGAAGAACCGGAAGTCTCGGAAAGGTCTTCATCTATCCGGCGTTAGGACCGCCTTGCCAAGATGATGAGCACTGCGTTGCGGATATATTGTCGCTGAACTCGTTCAATATACATACGGCAGTTTTTGAAACTCGGGGCATAGCACTGTTGTCGGACATTCCCCAAGGCAGTGTTGTCATGATGGACGAACTGGGCTTTCTTGAAAGCACTGCACCCGAGTTTTGCAAAAAGGTCTTTGAAATAATCAGCGGCAACTATATTGTTTTGGGGGCAATCAAGCCTGTTGCACGCCCTTTTCTGGACGCAGTGCGAACAAATCCCAGCGTATCATTGTTTGAAATTACCGAGCAGAACCGTGACAGTGCCGCCAAAGAATTAATTAGTGCTTTTCGAACAGTTTTGGAATCAAAGGAAAATAATTCAGGAGAGTTTCCATATGTCTGACAATCATAAGAAAAAGCTGTTTGAGTGGACACCGGAGAAGACGCTCTGGTATGCTGCCGCATGCGAGTATTCGGGAAACGACCGCAACAAAAAGATTTCGGAGGCTATTCTTGATGTTTTACCGCCGCATCCCAATGTCTGCGATATTGGTTGCGGAATCGGCGCTATCAGCATGGAGCTTGCCCCAAAAGCCTCGAAGGTTACGGCCATCGATATAGACGCAGACGCGCTTAAGTTTCTGCGTAAAGCGTCTTTACGCCGCGGTATTAATAATATAGACCTTGTTCACGGCGATTTCAACGAGCTTTCGCCTCCCTTAATAAAAACCGATTGCATGGTCTTCTGTATGATCCGAGTTGAAAATCTCCTCGAAAAAGCCAAACTTTGGACAGACAGAAAAATTGTAATTGTGACAAATCCTGCTGATTACCATAGCTTTTCACCGAAAACTAAGAAAAACGAAAATGCGCGAATAGAGAGCCTAAACGAATATCTTAAAAATAGCGACTTTAGCTTCACAAAGCATATGGTATCGACTTCGTCAGGACAGCCGCTTCGGGATTTCAAAGACGCAATCAGTTTCAGCTCAAGCTATGCCAGCGATAAAAGCCTTGATGAGATTGTAAAAATGCTTAATGAAAATCTTGAAGAAACCGGTAGAACAGATTTTCCGCTCTACCTTCCGAATAATAAGAATTATCTGATTTTTACCGTGGAGCTTTAGCTGAATACTCAAAGGCAGTGATAGCAGCGCTATTCCGGTTTCAGAGCTCAGCTGACGTTATGTAATAAACTCAAATTAGTTTTTTACGTTTGTTTTTTAATTTACGCATCGATATTCTCAAATTAGAACAACGGCTTTAATGCTCATGTATTATCAACATTTTGTAACTTTAGGAGAACTGCCAAATGAAACTGATGCTTTCAAAAACTGTGAGTGTAATTCTCGTAGCCGCTTTTATGCTTGCTATTATGCCCCCTGCCAGAGCAGATTCGCAGACGCAAAATGGAGCTTCTTTAAACAGCTTAACACCGACCACCGTCGCTCTTGTCATAGGCGGTAATCAGATTACCACGGGACAAGGCTATTTGAAGAACTTCAGGTATCTCACCAACGAGGAGCTGGAGGATATTCGCAAAGGTGCATCCGGAACCATTACATATAAATATGGACTTGGCGACAGCTATCTGGAGGTACCGGTGCTCTATTCCATCTGCGAGCACCATGAGACATATCGCTGGGGCTATCGCTATGTTACAGGCCTCGATATCCAAAAGCTTGCCGGTGCTCTTGGAATCGACACGAATCAGGTGCTTGATATCGGCGTCAAAGCGACGGATGGAATGGAGACAAATTTGCCCGATGCATTCGGATATAAAATTAAGCGTTACTGCTATGATGTTACCGGCAACATTAGCAACAAGGTTTTACCCTCCCTTGTTTTTTTTGAATCCGTCAATGAAACACTTATCGAGCCTTCACCCGAAAATCCGACATCTATACCCACGGAACCGAATACGAGCTTCGGGAGCGCGGATATGTGCTCACAGCCTATTTTCGGTTTTGGGCAGTTGTCCTCAAGAGAGTCAAATAATTGCTTGTGGACTAAGTATGTCAACAAGCTTCGTATCGGTTCCGAGTCTGTGGCGCTGACAATTTTCAAAGACAACGGCGGTAAAATAACCACATCAATTTCCGAGATTGTTCGCCGCGGCGTATACACAACAGATTACTCATTTTTATCCGCCGGAAAGTCAGTTTCAAATCAGGTTTACGGTATCCCGTTAAAAACGCTTTTAACGCAGATGGGCATCAGTTTGGATTCCGGCACCCCGTTGGTGGCAACCGATATAAACGGCGGAATAAAAAGCATTTCCAGTGCCGATATTCCATATTGGTTTGTTTCCTGGGATGCTCGCAACAATGGCAGCGCTGTAACAAACCAAACCGCCTTGCGGCTTTACGGGCCGGGGCAAGCAGAAAACGAGGTTGTTTTTGCAGACCTGACGAGTCTCTCTGTCGGAGCAGCGGCTTCTCCTTTCAAGGACCTCGGTGCTTTCAGTTGGGCAAATGAGGCTATAAGCTATTTGTATTCGCGCAGTGTCGTATCGGGAACAAACGCGACTACCTACTCCCCTGAGGAGAGCATTACTCGAGGTGACTTCATGGTGATGCTTTACCGTGCTTATAAGCTCGGCAGTTTGACTACTGCTTCCGGCAACTTCTCTGATGTTGTATCCGGCAGCTATTACTTCAACGCGATTGCCGCCGCAAAGGAGCTTGGTAAACAGTCTTATATAAAGCATAAACGCCACTATTACTCCGAAGGAAATACTTCCGTTAATCGCAAGCGCCGCTCCAGTAACACAGACGGCCACATAGCCAAGATTTCCGATGAAGCTCATAATTGGCATCATCAGACCGGATAGGAACTGAGATTTAAACGCACTATCGCAAAGTGTGTCGTTAATTTCGTCAAAGGTCTTAGTCGCGGCTTCTTCCCCGTTATAAATTTTTACAATATTGTGGCCGGCATAGATTTCCTCAACATGGCCGTTCATCGCACCGAGGTTCTGTTGCTGGCTAGTAAAGTATTTCTGCGATTTTGACATTATGAGAATCATTAGCCCAAAGCCGATTATGGTAGCGGCGACCGCGGCAAGCGTCATAATCACATTCGTAGTAAGCATCATGACAAGTGCTCCCAAAAGCAGGGTTCCTGAGGATACCAGCGTACCAATGCTTTGATTTAGTGTCTGTCCAATCGCGTCAACATCGTTGGTTACACGGCTTAGCACATCGCCGTGGGTAGTTCTGTTGAAATACCGGATAGGCAGTCTATTGATTTTTTCGGACACATCCGTACGTAGGCTTTTTGATACCTTCTGCGTTACCGTTGCCATAATATATCCTTGAGCATAAGAAAGCAGCGCACCGACAGCGTATATTACCACAAGCGTAACACATATTTTAACAACAGCGTCCAAATCAATTCCGGTCATTAGCCCCTCTCCAATCAAATCTGTGACATCACTGATTTTGTTGGGACCGACGAGCGACAGTATCGAGCCTGCGGCCGCAAATAGAATTGCTATGATAATTGCAGGTAGATGGGCTTTGCAGTATGTAATCAGCTTTACCAGCGTTTGTTTAAAGTCCTTCGCCTTTTCGCCGCTGCCGCCTCCCATGGGCCGCCCCATTGGGCCGCCGGCACTAACTTGCTGAGTGGTTTTATTGTCTCCGATAGTGTATTCGTTTTTACTCATTATGCCAATTCCTCCTTTGAAAGCTGTGATAGAGCAATTTCTTGATAGACCGAACAGTTTTTCATAAGCTCATCATGCGTGCCGATGCCGGCTACACAGCCTTCCTCAAGCACAACGATTTTGTCCGCATCCTTGATTGTACCGATGCGTTGTGCAACGATAAGCGTGGTTGTGTCACCGGTTTCCTTTTTCAACGCCGAGCGCAAAACCCTGTCAGTCTTATAGTCGAGCGCGGAGAACGCGTCGTCAAAAATATAGATTTCTGGCTTCCTGCAGACTGCGCGCGCGATGGAAAGGCGTTGCTTCTGTCCTCCTGACAGGTTTGTTCCGCCCTGCGCGACCAGTCCATAGTAATTTGCCGGCATTTTTTCAACAAAATCTCTGCTCTGTGCAATTTCTACAGCCTTTATTACGTCGTCCTCGCTATATGCGTCACCGCCGTTTTCACCATAAGCCACATTGGACATCACCGTTCCGGAGAACATCACCGCTCTTTGCGGTACATACCCAAATTTATTATGAAGCACCTTCTGAGTGTATTTTTTTACATCGACACCGTCCACCAGCACCTCGCCCTCCGTGGCATCATAAAAGCGCGGCACTAGATTGATGAGTGTGCTTTTTCCACTGCCCGTTGAGCCGATAAACGCGACTGTCTCACCCTTGTGAGCCGTAAAGCTCACGTCCTTGAGTACATATTCCGAAGCGTCCGGATATTTGAAGCTGACATTGCGGAATTCAAGCTCACCCTTCTGGCCGCCGAGAACTGATGATACCGTTCCGTCAAGTATCGTCGGCTTAGTTCCAATTACCTCGGCAATACGCTTCGCGGCAACGGTAGCGCGCGGCAGCATTATAAATATCATGCTGAGCATCATAAACGACATTATTATCTGTAGTGCGTAGGACATGAAAACGACCATATTTGAAAACAACGTGAATTTTTCCGGCATTCCCGCAGAATTGATAAGGTATGCTCCAATCCAATATATTGCCAGGCTTAGTCCGTTCATAATCAGCGACATTCCAGGCATCATTATCGCCATCACGCGATTTGCGAAAAGATTGGTGTTCGTAAGCTCGCTGTTAGCCTGCTCAAATTTGCTTTCCTGATAGCTTTCGGCGTTATAAGCTCTCACGACGCGAAGTCCTGTAAGGTTTTCTCTCGTAACGCGGTTAATATTATCCGTAAGCCCCTGGATTTTTTTGAATTTAGGGATTGCAAATAAAACAACGATGCTTATCATAATTATAAGTACAAGCACCGCTACGGCGGTTGCTGTTGTCCATTCCATACCCTTGTTGGCAATTTTTGTAACCGCCCATACTGCTGTTATTGGAGCTTTTATAATTGCCTGCAAGCCCATGGCTATAATCATCTGCACTTGTGTGATATCATTTGTAGAGCGAGTAATGAGGCTTGCTGTTGAAAATCCGTTAATTTCCTCCATGGAGAAGGACTCGACTCTATCGAACTGAAGCTTGCGAAGAGTTTTGCTGAAGTTTGCCGCCACGCGCGCCGCCAGACCAGCGGTTACTATTGATGCGCCAAGGCTTCCGAGCGTGCACATGAGCATCTTTACTCCAGCGTTTAATATTTCGCTCATCGTGCTGCCCTGGGTTTGAATTAAATTAGTTATATCACTCATATAATCCGGCAGCTTCAAATCGAGCCATACCTGCGACAGTATAAAAATCAGGCTGACGCCTATCAAGCTCCAATCCCTTACTTTTAAGTATTTTATAATTTTTGCCATTTCATCCATCCTCTTCTTTGTTATAGTTGCTGTTTCATTACAGGCCGATGATAAAACCGCTTCATTAACTGAAAAGAAACTTAGAAAGTTCTTTTTCGGTTAATTTTCATATGCTATAATGCAGATATAAGGGGTGACTGGCTATGTTTCATATACTGATAGTTGAAGATGATAAAAACACTAGAAAGCTGATGGAAGCCGTTCTGAAAAGAGACGGTTATTCGGTTTGCACCGCCGAAAACGGACTGCTTGCGCTTGAGCTAATGGATACACAGCATGTCGATCTTATTGTTTTGGATATTATGATGCCCGCCATGAACGGTTATGAATTCACAAAAGAGCTGCGGGATGCCGGCTGCACGATTCCCATTCTCATGGTTACGGCAAAACAGCTTCCCGCAGATAAAAAGCAGGGTTTTATTGTCGGCACCGACGACTATATGACAAAACCTGTGGATACTGAGGAAATGCTTTTGCGAATCAAAGCTCTCCTCCGACGTTCACAGATCGTCAGCGAACACAAGCTCACTATCGGGCAGGTAACGTTGGATTACAATGCTCTGGCCGTTATTCGAGGCGACGAAAGGCAGACTCTTCCGCAAAAGGAATTCCAGCTATTGTACAAGCTGCTGTCCTATCCCGACCACATTTTCACACGCATACAGCTCATGGACGAGATTTGGGGCATGGAGTCCGAAAGCACGGACACAACAGTGAATGTTCATATCAATCGGCTGCGCAGGCGGTTCGAGGATTATCCGGAATTTGAGCTAGTTTCCGTACGAGGACTTGGCTATAAGGCGGTGAAAACAATATGAGACAAAAACTCAGGAATCGCATAGGAATGTCTTTGCATTTTTCTCTAGTAGTGTTTTTCAATTTCGTTTTCACTTCTATGTTAATTGCCGCCATCAGTTTTATTGCCTTAAAAGTTCAGCCTGTGGATAGATTTGATAGTCGCAATATCTTTTTTATGATCGTAATTGTGCTGGCCGCAAGCGTTATAGTCGGCACGGTATTATCACCTGTCATTGGCCGGCGAGCTCTCAAGCCCTTCAGAAAGGTCATCTCTGCCACCGACAAGCTAGCCGGCGGAGATTTTTCCGTAAGGCTTGATATTTCTCATCCACCGGAATTCAATAAACTTGCCAAGAGCTTCAATCGCATGGCTGAGGATCTCGGCGGCATTGAGCTTTTGCGAACAGATTTTATAAACAACTTTTCCCACGAGTTTAAAACCCCCATTGTTTCAATTAAAGGTTTTGCGGAAATATTGAAATATGACGACCTGACTTCTGAAGAGCGGAACGAATATCTCGATATTGTAATTAGTGAGTCAAGCCGTTTGGCTGCGCTTGCAACTAATGTGCTGAATCTTTCAAAAGTGGAAAACCAGCAAATTCTAACCGATAAGCTAACCTTTGACTTAGGAGAACAGATTCGTCGTTGCATTCTCATACTTGAGCCAAAGTGGAATAATAAAAACATATCGCTTTCCGTTAATTTGCAGGACTTGCAATGCTTCGGAAATGAAGAATTTCTGAGTCAGGTTTGGATTAATCTTCTTGACAACGCGTTGAAATTCACGCCGGAGGGCGGAAAAATAACAGTTGCGCTCGGAACGGATAACGAAAAGGCTAAATTTGTTCTGCGCGATAATGGGGCAGGCATCAGCGAGGATGCAGCAACGCATATTTTTGACAAATTTTATCAGGCGGACACCTCTCATGCCGCCGAGGGAAATGGGCTTGGTCTAACTTTGGCAAAGAAAATTGTTGAGCTGCATGGCGGAAGCATAGCGTGCAAAAGCAGGCTTGATGAAGGTACTGAATTCACGGTTCTGCTGCCGCTAAAGTAGCTTTAAATATGAAACACCGTAAAACATAACAAGCCGTCTCTGTTCAAAAAAGTAATTAGCAATAATAACGCCCCTCCGTATTGGAGGGGCGTTCAGACTGTCGAGAAAAAGCGTCTCATGCTAAGCATGGGGCGCTTTTTGTCTACAGTCTGAGCCGGAGGATTGATTTCCTCCGGCTCTTTTTTTATATGTGACGCCACTTAACACCCTGCGGCGTGTCTTCAAGCACTATTCCCTTCGCTTTCAGCTCATCGCGAAGCCGGTCAGCCTCAGCAAAGTTTTTTGCTTTTCTGGCCGCCTGACGCGCCTCAATAAGCGCCTCAACCTCAGCGTCAAGGTTTTCCTCCGCTTTTGAAATCGGAAGTCCTATAACAGCCGAAAGCTCATCGAAAATCGCACCACAGGCGCTTGCCAAAGCTTTTGTTGGGTTTGAGGAGGGGCTAACAGCTGCGTTTATCTCGCGCACCAGTTCAAAAATAACGGCAACCGCGTCGGCAGTATTAAGGTCATCGTCCATAACCTCGCAAAAACGCGCACGGTATTTCGGAAGTCCCTCAGCAATGGTCTTTTCAGCATCTGTCATCTCGCCGTCAACACCATTTTCAATGAAAAATTCAAGATTTGCTTTAGCTGTGGAAAGACGTTCGAGCGCGTTATTAGCCTGTTCCAGAATATCACCGGAGTAATTGAGCGGACTGCGATAATGGCTCATCAGCATAAACATACGTATTGCATTATACCCATAAGCCGCTGCCGCATCACGAACGGTAAAGAAGTTATTGAGCGACTTGCTCATCTTTTTATTATCAACGCTAATAAAGCCGTTGTGCATCCAGTAGTTTACGAATTTGCAGCCGTTTGCCGCCTCTGATTGAGCGATTTCGTTCTCGTGGTGAGGGAAAATTAAGTCCTGTCCACCGCAGTGAATGTCGATAGTTTCGCCCAAATATCTGTTGCTCATGGCGCTGCATTCAATGTGCCAGCCTGGTCTGCCTTTTCCCCAGGGCGAATCCCAATAAGGCTCGTCGGGCTTCGCTGCCTTCCATAGCGCAAAATCCATGGGATTCTCTTTAATCTCTGCAACGTCAATTCTTGCTCCCGCCTGCAAATCTTCAAGCGGCTGATGGCTCAGCTTTCCATATTCTTTAAACTTCGTTGTACGGTAATATACATCTCCGTTCACCTCATATGCATAGCCTTTTTTGATAAGGGTGTCCACCATCGAAATAATCTGTTCGATGTTTTCGGTAGCCTTTGGATGAATAGTTGCCTCGCGAACTCCCAAGCCATGCGAATCGTGAAAATACTCCACGATATATTTCTCGGAAATTTCCTTGGAGCTTGCGCCCTCTTCGTTTGCGCGTTTGATTATTTTATCGTCAACATCGGTAAAATTCTGGACAAAGGTGACTTCATAGCTGCGATATTCCAGATAACGTCGCAGAACATCAAACATAATCAGGGGTCTTGCGTTGCCAACATGAATATAGTTATAAACCGTCGGGCCGCAAGCATACATTCTCACCTTTCCCGCTTCAATAGGCACAAATTCTTCCTTTTGCATTGTCAGTGAATTAAATAGTTTCATTTGTATTTTCCTCCGAAATTATATTCTCTAAATTCTATTCGCCTTTTGCTCTTTGATCCAAAAGCTCTTTAATCTGCTCGTGCAGACAGACAAGCTCGTTTGCAATCGGGTCTGTAACGCTAATCTGGTCAACATCTCCGGCAAAGTTTGTTTTCTGTCCGTCAATGCGAACTATCCTGGCCGGAACGCCCACAGCGGTGCTATTTGGAGGAACCTCCTTCAGCACAACAGCATTTGCGGCAATGCGGCAATTGTCTCCAACCTTAAACGGCCCCAAAATCTTAGCTCCGGACCCAATAAGCACATTGTTCCCGATAGTCGGGTGCCGTTTGCCCGTGTCCTTTCCGGTTCCGCCCAGTGTAACTCCCTGATACAGCAGCACGTCGTCGCCGATTTCCGCTGTTTCACCAATGACAATGCCCATACCGTGGTCAATAACAAGCCGTTTCCCGATTGTTGCACCGGGGTGAATCTCAATCCCAGTCTTTTTTCGTGAACGCTGAGAAATCCAGCGTGCGATAAGTTTCATGTCGTGTCTATAAAAATAATTCGCTCTTTTGTGTGATAAGCTCGCCTTAATGCCCGGATAGAGCAAAAACACCTCAAGAGATGAGCGCGCAGCCGGATCTCTTGCTTTGTAAGCGTCAATCAATTCTCGCAAATTGTCAAACATAACATCCCTCCAATAAAATCAAAAAGCCTCTCACGGACTTTATGCCCGTGAGAGGCGAATTACATTCGCGGTTCCACTCTCATTTATCACTCGCCGGCTGTCACCGGTTATAGCCATATCGTGGCAAACGGGGAAGCATTTCCTCCTCCCATAGCTCCGGGGCGCACTTCAAACATCTCTGCGATATTGCCGCTTTCAGCCTTGGCGGCAAATCTCTGTAGCGCTAAAATGTTTTACTTTCCCTTTCATAGCCATATTCAGTTATGACATTATATTAACACGAAGTAAAAATAGTGTCAATCTTTAATATTGAAGGCATTTTTGTTTGCCACAAAGTAATCAACGCCCGAATAAACCGTCACAAAAACAATGAGCGCAACGCAAATATCGTTTACAGACAGTAGTGAAAACACCTTGAACCCATATATTTTCTCTGGCAAAAACATTATGCATATACAGATCATCGACAGAGCCGTCTTAACCTTGCCGGATGTCCCCGCAGCAATAACGGTTCCGTCCTCCATCGCCACGAGCCGAAGTCCTGTAACCGCAAATTCGCGCGCAATAACAATCATGCACGCCCACGAAACCATCTGTCCGTTCTCGACAAAAATTAGCAGCGCGGCAAAAACGAGAAGCTTGTCCGCCAGCGGGTCGATGAACTTGCCGAAGGTTGAAACCTGATTATAGTGCCTTGCCACATAGCCGTCCAAGCTGTCTGTAAGTGCGGCAAAAACAAAAATTCCGAGTGCGAGATAGTTGTGTCCCGCAAAATCCATAAGCGCTGCGGCAATAAAAAATGGTATTAGCGCAATTCGCGCCATAGTGATTTTACTTGCAGTAGTCATAAAAAAGGCCCATTCCTTTCAGCATTACACTTGTCCGCCAATCCATTCTCCGTCGGCAATTTCTGTAATCTCCACCTCAACAAGCTCGCCTGCGGCGCATTCTCCAGAGAAAAGAACAATTCCGTCAATATCCGGCGAATCCGCGAAGCTTCTGCCGAACTGCAGTCCGATTTCCTCGTCATAGCCCTCGCAGAGCACGCGAATAGTTTTTCCAACAAAGTCTTGGCTCCACTCGTCCATAATCTCCGCTTGAATGTCCATAACGATTTCCTGACGGCGTTTTGCTTCGTCCTCATCGCAGCGGTCAAGCATTTCAGCAGCCGGCGTGCCCTCCTCCGGAGAAAACACAAACACGCCAGCACGCTCGATTTTTGCCTCACGTAAAAATCCGCAAAGCTCATCAAATTCGTCCTCGCCCTCACCGGGCAACCCGACAATAAGGCTTGTCCGAATCACGACCTCAGGTATTTTTTTTCTAAGCTTTTTAATTAATACGCGAACATCATCGCCCGTTCCGCGCCGATTCATTCTCTTGAGGATGTCGTCGTTTATGTGTTGAATCGGAATGTCAACGTACTTTAGTATTTTCTTTTCCGTAGCTATAACATCAATCAGCTCGTCTTCAAGCACATCCGGATAGAGGTAATGAAGCCTAATCCACTCAACGCCCCTTATTCCGCAAAGCTTGCGCAAAAGTTCTGAAAGTGAGCGTTTTCCGTACAAATCCACGCCATATCGCGTAATATCCTGCGCTACCACGATAAGCTCCTTGGTGCCTGTCTGCGCGAGAGCACGCGCTTCGTCCAAAATGTCTTCCATTTTACGGCTGCGATATTTCCCCCTAATAGAGGGAATAACGCAGAAGGCGCAACGGTTATTGCAGCCCTCGGCAATGCGCAGATAAGCCCATGCGGGGCCGGTTGATACTATGCGTCCGGTCTCGTCCAGCGCCCCGTCAATATCTCCGAATTTCGCCACTTGCTTGCCCTTGAGCGAAGAATTGACAGCCTCGACTATGTCCGAATAGCTCCCTGTTCCAAGCACAGAATCGATTTCCGGAAGCTCTTTTAAAATGTCGTCCTTGTATCTCTGTGCAAGACAGCCGGTAACGATAATACTCTTGATTTTACCGGCTTTTTTAAGCTCACCCATCTCAATAATGGTGTCAATAGCCTCCGTTTTCGCGGATTCGATGAAGCCACAGGTGTTGACAACAACAGCCTCCGCTTCCTCGGGGTCGGGTACAATTTCCATGCCCGCCTCACACATAAGATAAAGCATCTGCTCGCTGTTTATCAGGTTTTTCGGACAGCCCAGCGATATCAGAGCCACCTTGTTTTTCGCCATAGAAACCTCCCATTTGTGCGTTATAAATCGGGTTAAGTACCCCCATAAAAGTCTTCTTTTTGAGCAAAACAGCGCTCAAAATAGGTCGATTATCGTTATAATATGGTCAATTATTGTTAGTTTTGGGTCATAAATCGTTATATTTCGGGTCGAAAACGAAGAATTTGGGAACTATTTGTTGGACGTTTCGGTACAAAAGCACAGACTTAAGACTGTAACCCCGAGCCAAAATTTGAAATTATGATTCGGACGTTTCGGTGCAAAACCTGTTCACCGCTGCCTTGATTTCGTCCCAGGTGAAGCCGCGCCTGAATAGCATATCTGTTGCCTTCTTAAGCTCCGCTCTATCCGGCTCGCCGCTTTTGAGTTTTCGGCACAGAAGCTCATAGGCTTTGTCGTCCGTTTCCGGCATCTCCTCGATGGCCTCGTCCCAAAGTGGCTTGGGCACACCGTGCCTGTAAAGCTCACTTTTTACCTTCTGTATGCCATAGCCCTTTGCGGCATAATGACGAACAATCATGCCGGCGTACTGAGCGTCGTCGAGATAGCGGAGCTTTGAAAGCCAGTCTATACATTCCTCGGCATTCTCGTACGTTTCACCCTTTTCAAGAAGCCTGTCGAAAAGTTCTTTTTTTGATAAGGGTCTTGCTCCGATTATCCTTAAAGCCCGCTCCTTGCACTTGGAAAGCTCGGCTTTGGATTTAAGGCTTGAAAACTCGTCATCGTCGAGCTCCTTGCCGCGATACAGGGAAAGGTCAGCAACAATATCAAGGCTGAGCTTTAGCTCTGAGCCGTCGGAAAAGCCAACGGCGAATTTCCCGGTTGAAATTTCGCGAAGCTCGGTAATCGTCATAGCGCCTCCGTTAAGCTTTTGAATCTCGGCAATCGTAATAGTTCAGTGTTCGACTTGGACTTTGGTAATTATAATAGTGTTTCCGTAAGCCTTAGGCTCTCTGCATCGCTTAGCCCTCAAAATCGTCCGCCGATACATCGACTGCTTTGCCTGCCGCTTTTGCGGCTGTTTTCGCCTGAGGTGTCAGCTTTGCGGAATTTTCGCGTATTTTTTCTTCAATCTCGTCACAGACCGCTGGGTTTTCCTTCAAGAATTCTTTGACTGCTTCCTTGCCCTGAAGTCTTGTGTCTCCGACTGTAAACCACGCGCCGCCCTTGTCAATGATATCGAGCTGTACGCCAAGGTCAATAATCTCACCGATTTTTGAGATTCCCTCGCCGTAAATAATGTCAAACTCCGCCTCCTTGAAGGGAGGCGCAACCTTGTTCTTAATAACCTTTGCCTTTGTGCGGTTGCCATAGGGTTCACTGCCGTTTTTAAGGGTTTCTGTGCGGCGAACATCGATACGCACACTGGAAAAATACTTCAGCGCACGACCGCCCGGTGTGGTTTCGGGATTGCCGTACATAACACCGATTTTTTCACGGAGCTGGTTTATAAACACCACTATTGTGCCAGTCTTTGAAACCGTTCCCGCAAGCTTACGCAGAGCCTGTGACATGAGACGCGCAACAACGCCGACGCTGGAGTCGCCCATATCTCCCTCCAGCTCGCTGCGCGGCAAAAGCGCCGCGACGCTGTCGATTACGACAACATCCAGAGCGCCGGAACGCACAAGTGCCTCGGTAATTTCAAGTGCCTGCTCACCCGTGTCGGGCTGGGATATTAGAAGGCTGTCTATATCGACGCCCAAGGCTCTTGCATAC
Organism: Oscillospiraceae bacterium; assembly: GCA_018053145.1. Classification (GTDB taxonomy): domain Bacteria; phylum Bacillota; class Clostridia; order Oscillospirales; family Oscillospiraceae; genus UBA2658. The sequence continues at coordinate 19,344 of JAGPMA010000012.1, forward strand.
GCGGGCTCAAGCGCGTGCTCGACATCGATGAAGGCGACCTCGCCGCCCTTTTTCTGTGCGCTTGCCAGAATGTGCAGGGCAAGCGTTGTTTTACCGGAGGATTCCGGTCCAAATATCTCAACAATGCGGCCCTTTGGCACGCCGCCTATTCCCAGAGCGAGGTCCAGGGACAGCGAGCCTGTGGAAATTGCTTCGACATTAACAGGAATATCATCCCCAAGGCGCATAATCGCACCCTTGCCATAGTTTTTTTCAATCTGTGCAAGCGCCGCTTCCAGTGCTTTTTTCTTGTCGTCCGCCTGTCCAACCTGAGTAATCGGAACTTTTTTCTTTTCAGCCATACTGTCACACCTCATCAAACATATTCACCGCAAATACGCGGAAAATTTAATTACACTTTATCAAACATTTCCGAAAACGACTCTGTCTATCCCTTGAGTGTCCTTAACGCATCCCACATTATTAAGCCCCCAGCAGCGCATAAGCTCCATCACGTCTCCTGCCTGTCCGATTCCGACCTCAAAAACGAGAAGTCCGCCAACCCGCACTACATTGTGCCACTTGCTGAGAATTGCAATATAAAAATCAAGCCCATCCACACCGCCATTCAACGCGGAAATCGGTTCATAGTCCTTGACCGAAACGTCCAGCTTGTCGATGTCCGCTCGCGGAATGTACGGAGGATTGCAGACCAGCATATCAAAGCTTCCAAGCATCATTGGAGGCGTAGCCAGCGCGTCGACCTCCACACAGGTAACCCGCGGATTGAGCCTGAGCGTTTGGACGTTTTGCTTTGCAACAAGGAGCGCGGGACGGCTTATATCCGCAAGCACAACATGCGTTGCGGGGAGTTCCTTTGCAATCGCGCAGCCGATGCAGCCGCTTCCTGTGCACAAATCGAGAACTCTCGCGTCCATTTTTCGACCTTTAAGCGCATTTATAGCTGTTTCCGCCAAAACCTCGGTGTCGTTTCTGGGAATCAGAACGTCTCTCGTTACAATTATTGGTATGCCATAGAATTCCCAATTTCCAGTAATATAGGCGACAGGCTCACCCATCAGCCTTTTATCAAGCATTTCATAAACTTTCTGGGCGACAGCATCCCCTGTGTAGAGATTCATATCCCGAAGTAACGCATCCATGGATTTTCCTGCGGCGCTTGATATTATCAGCCTTGCCTCGAGGCTTGCCGCTTCGATTCCGCTGTCACGAAGCCGCCTTCTCGCGTCGATGTAAATTTCGTTATAAGTTTTTGGCATCGCAAAATAATGTCCTTTCAGTGAAAACGCGGCGCTGTTACCATACGTCCTGTCCCTTTACCTCGGGTATAACAAGCTTTGTTGCCTCGATTGCGCATTCAATCATACCATCGTCCGGCTCGCTTGTTGTTAGCCGCTGCAAAGCTTTTCCGGGTGCGGAAAGCGCTGACGAGAGCCAATTATCGTGTTTTCCTGCCCAACGGATAATCTCATAGGAGATACCCATTACAACTGGCAAGAGCAGAATTCGAAGAACCATGCGAAGCCACACGTTGCTCCAGCTGACAAAGGAAAACACAAAAATGCTGATTATCATTACCACAAACAAAAAGCTTGTTCCGCAGCGGGGATGAAAGCGAGACTGCTCACGCACGTTCTCAACTGTCAGCTCCAAGCCCTTTTCATAGCAGTAGATGGTTTTATGCTCCGCCCCGTGGTATCGGAAGACCCTGTTTAAGTCCTTCGACTTTGTGCAGAAATACATATACAGCAGGAAAATTACAATTCGCAAAAAGCCCTCTGTCAGATTGTAAACCATTGTGGAAGACGTAAGGTTTTTTACAAGCCCTGCAAGTATTGTTGGCAAAAGCACAAATAATCCGACCGAAAGCGCAACTCCGAGAAAAACTGCAAGCCCGATAACGAACTTCTGCGCTGCCTCGGCACCAAATTTCTTTTCAATCCACTTATCGAATTTGCTTGGCTGTTCCTGCTCCTCTTCGGGCATAAGCTCTGCGGAGTAGGTCAGCGCTTTAACGCCGTAAACCATTGACTCAACAAAAACTACGATTCCTCGAAAAAACGGCCAGCCCAAAAACTTGATTCGCTCCCTGATGAAATGCGGCTCGTTGACTTTTGTAACAAGACCGTCGGCTGTTCGCACAACAATGGCTTCCTTTACAGGCCCTCTCATGAGGATGCCCTCAATCAAGGCCTGTCCGCCGATGCTGGTGCGAAACTCGGTCTCGTCCTTCTTCTTTTTTTTCATTACCTGTTTCCTTTCGGGTTATAAACGAATTATGTTTGCATTAAGGCTTCGGCATAACGCCGTTTCACCTACTGATAGGCAGTCTGACCGTGACGCAAACTCCGCCGTCCTCGGCGTTTGCAATGATAAGGTCGCCGCCGTGTCGAGTAACTATCTCGTCGCATACGGCAAGCCCGATTCCGCTGCCGCGTTCCTTCGAGCTTCCCTTGTAAAACTTTTTCTTGACGAAGGGCAATTCGGAGGGAGGTATTCCAGGGCCGTGGTCTCTGACCTTTATGACCACATAATCGCCTTGCTTTTCAATTTGAACGCCGATTGCCTTGCCGTCCTTGCCGTATTTTGAAGCGTTGTCCAGAATGTTCAGAAACACCTGCCGCAAACGCTCGGGGTCGCCGGGAATCGGCGGAATCGGCTGGGGGCTTGGAGCGTATTCCAGCTCCATGTCCATCTGGCGTAAAAGCTCGCCATAGGCAAAAATCGAGTCCTCCAACTCCGCTTCAACGTCCATTTGTTCAATGTTGAGGTTAAAACGTCCGTCCTGTATTCGGGTAAATTCCAGAAGCTCCTCGACCATTTTGGTGAGTCTTGCTGCTTCCTTTGAGATAATTGCAACACCCCTCTGCGAGTCGCCCTTGATTTCGGGGTCGTACATCAGAGTTTCGCTCCAGCCCGTAATCGCTGTTAGCGGTGTGCGAAGCTCGTGAGAAACAGAGGAGATAAATTCCGTCTGCATTTTTTCGGACTGGCTGATTTTTTGCGACATTTCGTTGATTGCGTCTGTCAGTTCTCCGATTTCGTCGTTGTATTTCTTCTCGGTCTGGATGCCGTAGCTACCCTCGGCAATTCTGCGAGCAAGCTTCGTCAGCTCGTGAATCGGCTCGATAATTGTACGGATAAAGTACATATTGGAGAAAAGGACGATTATGATTATAACAAGCCCGATTGCCGAAGCAATCAGCGTGATTTCAAAGACCTTCTGGTGAACGGGCTTCATGCTCGTTACGTAACGCAAAACGCCAACCATTGAATCTTCGCCATATTGCAACGGTACGGAAACGGACATTTGCCTTTCGCCTGTTGCGCCGGTGCCCTTCCAGTCGCTGATTTGTCCTTCGGTAAGAGCCCTGATAATGTCGGAGGTTCCGGGGGGGGTGCCGTCTGTGAAGCCGTTGCTTGAGAGCTTGACAAGGCCTTTTGTGTCGATGAACTGGACTTCGATTGCTTCTGTGTCTTCAAAGGACTCGGTGTAGTTGCAGGCGCTGTCGTAATAGCCTTGATAGGTTTGCGAAACATCGCTCGAAAAAAAAGCGATGGCTGTCTGCGCCTTGTTTTCAAGCCCCATACGGGCCGCGGAATAGTAATAATTGTAAACAACAAAGGCAAACGCAATGATTGAAACGGCAACGACAAGCACAACAACGGCTATGCCGTTTGCCATCCACCTGCCCTTGATTCCCTTGAAATACATATGCGCTTCACCCACCATGTTTATTATTATTGAGCGGTGCTAAAATCCCCATTTATAGCCAAAGCCCCATACGGTTGTGATGAAGGAGGGGATGGTCGGGTCGTCCTCGATTTTTATGCGGAGTCTGCGAATGTTGACGTCAACGATTTTCAGCTCTCCGAAATAGTCCCGTCCCCACACGTCGGTCAAAATTTCCTCGCGCGATAGGGCTTTGCCCGGGTTATCTATGAATAGCTTCATAATCGAATACTCGATTTGTGTAAGCCTGATTCTGCTGCCGTTTTTCTCCAGTGTGCGGTTTCTGGTGTTCAGGCGGAAGGGCCCGCTCAAAAGCTCGCCGCTAAGCGACTCCTCTTCAACGTCGCTACCGGTACGGCGATACAGCGCGTCGATTCTGGCTGTGAGCTCCGCGGGTGAAAAGGGCTTTGTAACATAGTCGTCCGCCCCGGTCATGAGACCTGTAACCTTGTCCATCTCCTGACTCTTTGCGGTTAGCATAATTATGCCGATTTTTGAGCCGGATGCGCGGATGCGCCTGCAAACCTCAAACCCATCGATATCGGGGAGCATAACGTCCAGAAGTGCGACCTTGATGTCGGGGTTTTTCTTCAGCTCCTCAAGAGCCTGCTCTCCGGTTTCGGCTTCGATGGGTTCATAGCCCGAGCGCTTGAGATTGATAACAACAAAGCTGCGGATACTGGATTCATCTTCCAAAACCAAAACTTTTTTCATAGCAGCTTGATCCCTTCGTAAAATATAGATAAACCCAACCTGTCTTTTTAGAAAAGTTGAAAGTTGCTTACATTTAAACTAATGTATTATAACACATCGAAATAAAAAATGGTAGTGCAAAATCACAATATGTTGTGATACAATACAGCTCAGAAAGATACAGCTTTGAATCAGGAAGCTTGTTGGGGGTGACTTAGGTGCGGCTTTATTATGCGGATATTCGCGGAATTGACGAAAGCGACGCGCTTTATCCTCCACTCAGCGAAAGCAAAGGCTCGGCATTTGGCGTTTCACTGCTCGCCGCCGCCTATCAGGACTACGCCGGAGCACCTCTTCCCAAAATTGTGAAGCTGCTTACGGGAAAGCCGCTTTTCCCCGAGCGGCCTGAATATCACTATTCCGTCAGCCATAGCAAAACCCACGTTCTTCTTGCGCTTTCAAAAAAGCCTGTGGGCGTGGACACCGAAACGCATCGCTTCGTTAAGCAGACTACAATCGAAAAGCTGACAAGCCCCGCCGAGCTTGCAGGTCTGTCTTTTTTCGATATTTGGGTGCTGAGAGAAAGCCTTTTTAAGTTAAACGGAAAGGGCGATATACGCTCCATGCGCTTCTACAGGAGGAACGGCAAAATCGTTCCCCCCGAGAGCGGTGTTTTCTGCCGGCTTTATTCTGACATTGAGGGAAGCTCAAGCGCCGTTTCGTGTTATGACGGGAACTTTCCCGATAAAATAACTAAAATCCCTGTTGAAAAGCTTCTTAAAAAAGATGCAATCAAGCGTATGGCGAAGGAAAATCGGACGAAGAATTAACCAACAACCAGCTAAGGCGCTGCCGAATTAACGGCAGCACCTTAGCTGGTTGTTTTGTTTGAATTCTTCTATAATTGCTTTTGTTTGTCCTAATTATTAGCGGCGTTTTGATTCAATTATTACTTAGTTATTGTTTAATTGTTCCTCGGATATTCTCCTTTGATTATTACTTTGTTTCCTTGACGCTGTCTTCGAAAAGCTCCTTCTGGCGAACAAGCTTGTCATATTTTGCCTTGGCTTCTTTTTCTGCTCTTGGGAACAGCTCTTCCGCGCGCTCGGGGAAGCTAAGCTTTAACGAGGTATAACGAACGTCGTTGTTGATAAAGTCCTGATAGCTGGCCGTTGCGGGCTTGCTGTCCACAGACAAAGGTTTTTCAAGGCGCGGGTCAAAGCGGAACATGTTCCAATAGCCTGCTTCAACCGCCTGCTTTTCGGTTGTAATCGACTTGCCCATGCCGTTCCTATTGCCGTGGTTTATGCAGGGAGAATAGGCAATTACGAGGGAGGGTCCATCGTAGCTTTCTGCTTCAAGCAGAGCGTTTAAGGTCTGCTGATAATTTGCGCCCATGCAAACCTGTGCGACATAGATATAGCCATAGGACATGGCAATCTGAGCCAAATCCTTTTTCTTAATCGACTTGCCTGCCGCTGCGAACTGTGCGACAGAGCCTGTCGGCGTTGACTTGGAGGCCTGACCGCCTGTGTTACTGTACATCTCGGTGTCGAACACGAGAACATTGATGTTTTCTCCTGCGGCAAGAACATGGTCAAGTCCTCCGTAGCCTATATCATAGGCCCAGCCGTCGCCGCCGAACACCCAGAAGCTGGGCTTCATAAGCAGCTCGTTGTGCTCGATGACGATTTTACAGTCAGCATTGCCCTCGTTCTGACGGCAAAGCGCAAGCAGCTCATTTCCGGCAAGTTTACCTGCCTGCGGGTCATCCATGACGGACAGCCATTTTTCGGCTGCTTCCTTACAGGGGCCCTCAGCCCCAAGGTTTTCGGCAGCGTCTACAAGCGCTCGCCTGCGTTGCTTTACGCCGTGAAGCATTCCGAAGCCAAATTCCGCGTTGTCCTCGAACAGTGAGTTTGCCCAAGCGGGACCGCGGCCTTCTTTGTTCTTCGTATATGGGAAGCTGGGCTCCGAGCCGCCCCAGATGGAGGTACAGCCGGTTGCGTTTGCGATATACATTCTCTCGCCGAACAGCTGAGTCGTAAGCTTTGCATAGGGCGCTTCGCCACAGCCTGCGCAGGCACCGGAGAACTCAAGCAGCGGAGTCTTGAACTGGCTGCCCTTGATAGTGTTCTCTGCAAAGGGAACGACCTTATCGGAAACGTTCTTATAAGCGTAGTTATAGGATTCCTGCTCGTGCAGTCTTTCCTCCAGAGGAACCATCTCAATTGCCTTATCCTTTGCGGGACAGACGTTTACGCAGCTTCCGCAGCCTGTGCAGTCCATAACGCTGGGGATAATCGCAAATTGATAATCCTCACAGCCCTTGCCCTTCATCTGAACTGTGACTGTTCCCTTTGGAGCTTTTTTAAGCTCATTTGCCGTGAACACGAAGGGGCGAATTACAGCATGGGGGCAGACAAAGGAGCACTGATTGCACTGCAGGCAGTTTTCGGGAATCCACCGGGGAACATCAACAGCAATACAGCGCTTTTCAAACGCCGAGGTGCCGTTTGGAACAGTTCCGTTTGCAACATCCATAAAGGCTGAAACCGGCAGCTTATCTCCGCGCATGGAGTTGACGGGAACGAGGATTTTTTCAACGAAGTCTTTGGCATGGTCAAGACCGCCAACAGGAACTGCTTTCGGCGAGCCTGCCGGAGCATTTGCCCATTCGGCAGGAACGGTTAGCTCGTGTACCTTTTCGATGCCTGCGTCAACAGCCTCGATGTTCATGCTGACAATCTTCTCGCCCTTACGGCCATAGGTCGTGCGGATGGCGTCCTTCATATAGGCAATAGCGTCCGCCTCGGGCATTATTTTGGCAAGCTTGAAGAAGGCTGCCTGCAAGATGGCGTTGGTTCTGTTGCCAAGTCCAATTTCGCGGGCAATTTTGATTGCATCGATGGTGTAGAGATGAACCTTGTTGTTTGCGATATGCCGCTTTGCCTCACCGGACAAATGCTCGGCAAGTCCGTTTATATCATAAGAACAATTAATTAACAGCGCGCCGCCCGGCTTGACATCCTGAGCTATATCGAATGCATCAAGATAAGACGGGTTATGACAAGCGACAAAGTTCGCCTTTGAAACAAAGTATGTTGACTTGATTTTGCTTTTACCGAAGCGCAGATGACTTATTGTTACACCGCCAGACTTCTTAGAGTCATACTGGAAGTATGCCTGAGCATTCAGGTCGGTATGGTCGCCGATGATTTTTATGCTGTTCTTGTTCGCGCCGACAGTTCCGTCGGACCCGAGGCCCCAGAACTTGCAGGAAATAATGTCGGAGTGGGTTGTGTCGGGGTCTTCCAAGATGGGAACGGAAAGTCCTGTGACATCGTCGACAATGCCGATAGTGAAGCTCTTTTTGGGAGAAGCTGCCTGAATGTTGCGATAGGCAGAAATTAATGAGCTGGGTGTAACGTCCTTGGAGGAAAGTCCGTAACGACCTCCGAATATGGGAATGCTATGGAACTTTGTTCCCATAAGTGCCGTAACCACGTCAACATACAGAGGTTCGCCGACGGCTCCGGGTTCCTTGGTGCGGTCGAGCACGCCGAGGGTCTTAACGGTTTCGGGAAGCACGTCCAGAAGGTAATTCACGGCAAAGGGGCGGTAAAGGCGAACCTTGACCAAGCCGACCTTGTCGCCCTTGCCGTTGAGATAGTCCACGACCTCCTCGGCGGCTTCGCAAACACTGCCCATGGCGATTATGACATGAGTTGCGTTGGATGCGCCGTAGTAGTTAAACGGCTTATAATCTGTTCCGATGCGTTTGTTGACCTCGTTCATATAGTCCACGACAATTCCGGGAACAGCGTCGTATTTTTGATTTGCCGCCTCACGAATCTGGAAGAAAATATCGCCGTTCTGAGCGGTTCCTCGAAGCGCAGGGTTGGTGGGATTGCTTGCTTTCTCACGAAAGGACTTTATAGCGTCGTAATCAACCATTTCCGCAAGCTCTTTGTAATCCCAAACTTCAAGCTTTTGCATCTCGTGAGAGGTGCGGAAGCCATCGAAGAAATGAAGAAAGGGGATGCTCGATTTTATGGCGGCAAGGTGTGCAACCGCGCCCAAATCCATTGCCTCCTGAGGACTGTTTGCGCAAAGCATGGCATAACCTGTTTGACGGCATGCATAAATATCTGAATGGTCGCCGAAAATAGAAAGCGCATGGGTGGCTATTGAACGTGCGCTGACGTGGATAACGGATGGGAGCATTTCACCCGCCATTTTGTACATGTTCGGAATCATGAGCAGCAAGCCTTGAGAAGCTGTGTAGGTGGTCGTTAGCGCGCCTGCGGTCAGACTGCCGTGCACGGCACCGGCGGCGCCACCCTCGGACTGCATTTCGACGACATTGACAGGCTGTCCAAAGATGTTTTTTTGCCCTGCTGCTGCCCATTTATCGGCATACTCCGCCATTGTGGAGGAAGGTGTAATCGGGTAAATCGCCGCTACTTCCGAAAACGCATATGAAACATGCGCAGCAGCGTTATTGCCATCCATTGTTTTCAGTTTTCTTGCCATTAATTCATCTCCTTGTAAATTTGACGAGTTCTTAGACCCACTAGCGCTTTTGCGTTTAGTATATTCTTCCCCTTCTCATAAATTCAGCGAAGTGAAATTATTTTTATTTTTGTAAAATGCTTGAACTTAACGGGATATACAGTATTTGCACGCTTATTCGGCTTCTATTTTGTTTTAACAAATAAAAGCAAACATCTCATACTTCCGACACGTATAGGGTGCTCAGAAATATTTCGCTTGTGCTTTCGTATCATTCGGGTTATAATTACAAGATGTTCCCGATAGGTTATTAGAAGTCACCTTGAGGAAACATAAAGCCGATTTCTTCCTTCGTATAACAGCGAGAGGTATTCCATTTCAAGAAAGGAGCCGACATCATGGTAAAAATCGAAAACGAACTTGGCATGATTAGTATTACCAGCGACGTGTTTATGAACATCGCCGGAGAAGCCGCAACAAACTGCTTTGGAGTCAAAGGCATGGGAGCGCGCTCAAAAACCGACGGACTTGTTCATCTGCTTCGACGCGAGTCAATGTCTAAGGGTGTCGGTGTCAGCTTCAATGATGACGGAAGCGTTTCAATAGCCCTGCACATTGTGGTTGATCACGGTGTCAACATTAAAGTTCTAGCGGGAAGCATAATGAACGAGGTTAGCTATAAGGTTTCAAAGGCGACCGGAGTTCCTGTAAAAAATGTCGATGTTTTTGTTGACTCAATGCAGATAAGCTGAAAACCCGACTGTTTCATTCGCTCGGGCTCAGCCCCGCCATTTCTTCCCCGGAGGTGTTTTATTTTGAGAGAGACAATTGACAGCGCGTCATTTACCAATATGCTTCTTTGCGCTGCCGCTGCTTTGGAAGCTAATAAACAGCATATAAACGATCTAAATGTTTTTCCCGTTCCCGATGGTGATACGGGTACTAATATGAGCATGACTATGGGCGCGGGAGCCGCCGAATTGCGTCGTAAAAAGCCAGTCGGTGTCGGTGAGGTCGCAAAGTGCGCAGCCGATGCTCTTTTGCGTGGTGCCCGCGGTAATTCCGGCGTTATACTCTCCCTTCTGTTTCGCGGACTTTCAAAAGCTTTGAAGGGCAAGGACACCTGTGATTCATACGACTTTGCTCTGGCACTTAGCGACGGTGTCGAAGCCGCCTATAACGCTGTTATGAAGCCGGCTGAAGGAACAATTTTGACAGTTTCCCGTATGGCTGCTTCCGCGGCTTCCGATTTTGCGGAAACCGGAAATGACGTCGAGCTTCTTTTGTCCTGTGCGCTGGAAACAGCTAAGGACGCTCTTGCTCAGACCGTCAATCAAAATCCCGTCCTTAAAAAAGCCGGAGTCATCGACGCCGGCGGCAAGGGCTATGTTGTTATTTTGGAGGCAATGCTCGCTTCTCTGAGGGGCGAGGTCACGCCTGACTCCTATAATATCGAGGTTTCGGATACAAACGATACGGCGGATTTCTCTCGTTTTGACACGGGCGACATTACCTTTACTTACTGCACGGAGTTCATTGTGGGCAGAGAAACCGGCAAGTCTGCCGACCTGCTGAGGACTTTTCTTCAGGACATGGGCGACAGTGTCGTTGTTGTCGACGATGAGGAGATAATCAAAACTCACGTCCACACGAATGACCCCGGAATGGTTTTGACGGAGGCTCTGACCTATGGCAGCCTTCTTAAGATTAAGATTGAGAATATGCGCGAGCAGCACTCCACACTTTCGGAGGGTGCTCCTGCCGAGGATGCTCAGCCCGATAGGCCTGCCGAACCCGAAAAGGAATTCGGAACGGTTGTTGTTTGTGCCGGAAAGGGCATGGCCGATTTGTTCATCGAGCTTGGAGCCGACAAAATTGTTACCGGCGGTCAAACCATGAACCCCTCAACCGAGGACATTTTAAAAGCTGTTGAGGCTACTCCGGCTTCTGTGGTTTTTGTGTTCCCCAACAACAAGAACATTATAATGGCTGCGGAGCAGTGCATACCGCTGACCGAAAAGCGTGTTGTTATCATTCCCACCAAGACTATTCCTCAGGGCGTTTCCGCCATGCTGAGTATGGACACCTACACTCAAAGCGAGGAAGAGTTAACCGAAAGCGCGACAGCCGCTATCGGGAACGTCCACACCGCTCTTATTACCTATGCCGCAAGGGATTCGGACTTTGACGGTTACGAAATCAAAGCCGGCGAATACCTCGGATTGCTTGACGGTGCACTTTTGGGCAGCAATTCCGACATTGACGCTCTGGTCGAAACACTGGCGGAAAAGCTCGAGGGACTTAGCCCCGAGTTCCTTACAGTGTATTACGGAGAGGATGTTAATGCGGAGGCTGCGGAACAAGTCGGTGCTTTACTCTCTGTTAAGCATCCTTCGGCTGAAATGAGCATTATCAACGGCGGTCAGCCTGTTTACTACTTCATGATTTCGGCGGAATAAGACTAAGCGCTCGCCGTTTTATCAAATAATAAAGCTATCCCCCCGCGGAAGACATTTTTCTGTCCGCGGGGGATAGCTTTTATTGTATCGGCGCCGGAAACAGCGCATGATATTTGTCTTTTTGCAAAATGTGCAAGCTGTTAAGCGGGGCTTTTGTAATTAGGCGTGTTTGAACATAAAGTCACTCGCTCTTTGCCTGTCCCTCATTTTTTGGTTTGGGTCTGTTGTAATGGTGCTTTTTGTTGCGATTTTGATTGTTTGGTTTGTTGTTTGGGTTGTTCGGCTGGTTACCGGTTGGCTGGGGCTTTGCTTGGCTTGGCGCAGCTTGTCCTCCCTGCGGTGCAGGCTGTGAGCTTGCTGTATTCCCCTGCTTTACTACGGGTTTGTTGTTGTTCTGATGGAAGTTTTTGCCCGAATTGTTCGCGTGGCGCGGACGATTTTGCTCCGGCCTGCGGAATTCAGGTTTGGCTTGCATACTCGCCTCGGGAGCTTTTTCTTCTGCCCAGCTTTTTTTGCGGGCGGTCTCTTCTTCGGCAAACAGTGTTGGAGCTGTCCATGGGTCGGAAATCGGTTCAGGAAGCTCTTCGGTCTTTTCAACCTTAACCAGCACCTGTGGGAGGGGGTCACCCGGTTTTGGTCTTCCGCCGGGAATCGATGCGACTTGGTCGGCATCGAGCACCTTTAATTCGGCATCACCGCTATCGTCAATGCGCACTTTAACCTTCTGGCGAAGGACATTGGTCGAAACCACGTTGCCATATCCCGTGGGTGTCTGAACAAACGCTCCGACCTTAGGGATTGTTTTCATCAAATCCTCATATGCGTCCTGCTCATATCGCAGACAACACATAAGCCTGCCACAGCTGCCCGAAATTTTCGTTGGGTTGAGAGACATGGACTGCGTTTTGGCCATTTTTGTTGAAACAGGCTGGAAATCGTTTAGAAATTGATTGCAACAATAGGGTCTGCCGCAGATTCCAAGCCCTCCCAGCATTTTTGTCTCGTCTCTGACGCCAATCTGGCGCAGCTCGATACGCGTACGGAAAACAGCCGCCAAATCCTTTACAAGGTCGCGGAAATCGACTCTGCCGTCTGCGGTGAAGAAGAAGAGCATTTTATTGCCCTCAAAGCCGCACTCTACATCGACAAGTTTCATATCGAGGTTGTGTGCCAAGATTTTTTCCTTGCAGATTGCAAAGGCTTCCTTTTCCCTCTCCTTGTTTTGGGCGGCAACTCGGAGGTCCTCCTCGGTTGCTTTTCTGATAACAGGTCTGAGCGGAGGGATAATGCTTTCATCGGTGACATAGTGCTCACCAAAGGCACATTCACCGATATCAAGACCTTTCGAGGTTTCAACAATAACGGTATCACCCGTATGAACTTCGACCTCAAGCGGGTCAAAATAATATGCCTTACCATGGCAATTAAACTTTACACTGACTACTTTAACCAAAATTTTTCCTCATTTCAAACTGTCAACACGCAAAACAGGCCTAAAACATGCTTTGTGCCGACGTTAAGACGCAAATACTCCTCCGCCCTGTCGCACAGAGATAAAAGGCGAAATGCATCTTCGCGCGTTAAACCGGAGTATTTTTTTTTCATTGATATAAAACTGTTTAAGCAAAACCTGACGTCAGAAACAAAAGCGGCTGTCCGCTCGGTGTCTAGCACTTCGTTTTTTCCGAAAAACGTGCAAAGCTTCGCCTGATTTTTGCTTGAGGCAAGCGAGATATATTCCTCAGCAAGCTCGCTTTCCCGCCCCTGCTTTTCTCCCTCAACACGAATAAGGGTACAGCGGGAGCGCACAGTTGCCAGCAGTGTTTCTGCACTGTCGACACAGAGGATGAAAACGGCATAAGCCGGAGGTTCCTCCAGAATTTTGAGCGCTGCGTTTTGTGCGGGGATGTTCATTGTGCCCGCATCTTTTATAAGGTAGACCTTTTTTTCCGCCTGCTGAGGACGAACATAGGCGTCTGCAGCCATATGCCGGATTTGCTCGATTTGTATTTCGCGTTTTAGCTTTCCCTTGTCGTCGCTCTTTCGAGAAATTTCAATAACATCGGGGTGAAAGCCCGCAAGAACATTTTTACAGCTTTGGCACTCCATGCACGGCGAGCGGCCTTGCCCATTGCACACAAAAGAGCAAGCCAGTTCCAATGCTTTTTTCTCCCTTTGCTCGATGTCGGGCGACGCGATTATATATGCATGCGAATTGCGCTTTGCCCCTCCGAGAGTTTCGTTTGTCATAGCTTTGCGAACTGGTCGACATTCAGCGTGAAAACAACAGCCCGTCCCGTTTTGATTTGGGTTGGTAATTTAAAGTTGCCCATAAGAACATCGGACGGCACGTCCTCGATCCTCTCTGATGTATGATCCCTGATAATTTTGAGAGCAGAGCTCACCTTTGTGTCGTCGATAGCGGAGAGAATTATTGAGTTTTCTTTCTTCAGAAAACCTCCGTAGCTATCTGACACCGTTGAGTGATAACCTGCCATAGACATAGCGCTCGCAACAACAGGCGCGTCCGTCTTGTTAATAACCGCAATTAGTAGTTTCATGCCGGAGCCTCCCTGTATGAAAATCAGTATATTGGAGAAACGTGTCCTGTATTATTCTACCTTTATTCTCGGTATTCGTCAATGGCAAAATGTTTGGCCGCGCTTCTCCGAATTGCTTGACATTGAGCTTATAATAATACTACAATCACATTATAAGTCTGAAGGGATGAGGGAAAATGAAGAACATAGTCGAATATGCAGAAACGGAATTTAGCCTGTTTGAAGAAAAGCCGTTCTCCCCCGTGGACAGCCTTATATTGTCGCAGTTTGCCTACATTAGCTTTGATGGCATTGTGCCTGAGCTCTCGTCCGGCTTCAAAACCGTTAGAATCGGGGATTGCCTTAAAGCAGAGCACTTTACCTCAATGTTCATCCAAACACGCGACCCGAAGCATAACAGAAGCCTTCTCATTGCTTTGGCTGCAAATCCTCGCTTCAGAGATATCAAAATGACCTGCTATGTCAACGAATTCGACGCTGTTAAAGAAAAACAGTTTTCAGCCGTTACTTATATTCTGCCCGATAACAGCGTATATATCGCCTTTCGCGGCACAGATGATTCTCTTATCGGCTGGAAAGAAGATTTCAACATGGCCTTTGTCTACCCTGTTCCATCGCAGGTGAGAGCCTTGGAGTACCTGACGGAAATTTCGAGGCTTATACCGGGAAAGCTAATTATCGGCGGTCATTCAAAGGGCGGAAACCTTGCGGTATACTCGTCTTTCACCGCTCCAGAGTCCGTTCGGCGCAGGATACAGCTAATTTACGACCACGACGGCCCCGGCTTTAAGGAGGGCGTTCTAGATTGCGAGGGCTTCCATCAAATCGAGGACAGGATACAAAAAACCATTCCGCAGTCCTCAATGATAGGAATGCTGCTGGAGGGTCACAAAAAATATACCGTTGTTGAAAGCAGCCGCATCGGCGTGATGCAGCACGACCCCTTTTCTTGGAAAATAGCAGGCGACCGATTTTCCACCGTCGAGGAAGTCTCGGACGGCGCTCGCTATGTTAACCGCACTATAAGGGATTGGATTGACAGGCTTTCTCCTGAAGACCGCGAAAAATTTATAGACCTTCTTTTCGGCGTTTTGGACGCGGGCGACGCAAGAACATTTTCAGAAATAACCCAGGAGTGGAAAAAGAACTTCTCCGCAATATTTACAGCTATCAGGGATACGGATCCGGAAATGAAAAAATTCATTGGAGAGCTGCTTAAAGACTTTGGTCGACTGCTGCTGCACAATCTTCACGGAAAGCGAACTTTGCCGAGAAGGTCACTTTCTGAACAATAAATATAAGGGGCTGCTGCAAAGTTAATTTGCAACAGCCCCTTAATGTCTATCAAACTCCCATCGCATTTTGCAGCCGGGCGGTATTACATGGGTCTTTTTAGCTGCTTTTCGATGAATAGAACTATCTGTCCGACAGTAATTAGTTCACTTGCATCATCGTTTGAGATGATGATGTTATAACCCTCTTCAAGAGTCATAATAAGTTCAACCACATCAAGCGAATCTGCACCGAGATCCTGAACAATTTTTGTGTCTTCCGTTATTATGTCCGGGCTGATTTCAAGCTGCATTGACAGTGTTTTTCTAACGGTTTCGAAAATAGAATTCAAATCTGCCATGTTACGGCGGTCAAGCCGCCCCTCACCTCTGTTCTTTTGTATATTTTAGTCCTGCGACTTGTTTTTATCGCAGGAAATTACAACTCTGCGATTCGGTTCAACCCCTGTAGAGCCGGTTGAAACCCCCTCATAATTCTGCAGAGCGGTATGGATAACATGGCGCTCATAGGAATTCATTGGTTCAAGAGCCATGCTTCTGCGATACTTCAAAGCTTTCGCGGCCATTTTTTCCGCAAGATGAACCAGCGATTCCTCGCGCTTGCTGCGATAGTTTTCCGCGTCTATGCTGATGTGTGTCCGCTCTTCGCTTCCTCTGTTAACCGCATAATTTGTAAGGTGCTGAATTGCGTCCAGTGTTTCACCTCTGCGGCCGATAATTGCGCCCATTCCGTCGCCGCGAAGTTCCACATTAACCGAGCTGTCGTCTTTTGTATTGACATCAATCTCGGCATCCACGCCCATACGGCTAAGGAGTCCCTCAAGAAAGCTTTTTGCTTTTCCGGCAATGTTATCTGCAGAAGGCTTGTTGGGAACATCATAGGTCACCTTAACAACTGCCGGAGAGGATCCAATTCTCAAAAATCCGCTTTTGGCGCGTTCAAGTATCTCGATTGATACTTCGTCTCTTTGAAGATTTAGTTGACGGAGAGCGGAAGCGATTGCCTCCTCCTCGGTTTTTCCCGTCACTTCTATTGAATTCTGCATTATACTGACCATTCCTTTCGCTGCGCCAAGCCGCAAGCGGTCATAAAAACGACCCTTTGTACGCCCTTTAATATACCATATTATCAGAGAGCTCTTGACGCAAAAGACAGACTTTGAATTAAGCTATATCTATCATTGTAATATTGTCGTTTTGACGAAACCTTATGCCTTGTCCTCGGAATCTGTGCTTTCGGTTTCGGTCTTGGTATTTTCTTCATATTCGGTATCGACTGCCTCGTCAATATCTGAAAACGCAGACGCTGCCTTCGTGGCTTCCTCTGCCCCTTCGGGATTATAATAGCGGTCTTCTACATACGCCCTGCCTCTGGCATAACGGCGAGCACCGACCTGCGAATCCGGTGTGTCGTTTGAAAGACCAAGTGCTGTGCGACGTGCTGCTTTTTCCTCTGCACGCTCTGCGGCAAGTCTTTCATTGCTCGCAGCTTTTGCTGTTGCCTGAATTTTCTTTTTGCTGGTATTCTTGTTTACTTCGGTTGCGCCCAGCTCTTTTAGTCTTTCCGTTTCCAGACGTTTCTTTTCAAGCTCAATTTCTCTTGCGCGCATTCTCTCCCTACGTTCAGCATCCTCTTTGTCCAGCTGCTTTCCGAAATAGCTGTTAAGAATCGAATCCTGAATTATCGCAAGCAAGCTGTTTGCAATCCAGTAGATACCCAGAGCGCCCGGCATAATGAAGCCGAAATATATGGACATTACGGGCATCATGTACATCATCATCTTCATTTGGCCCTGCTGCTGTGCCATTCCGGGGTTTGCCTTGTTGCTTATCACCATGGAAAAATATGAAAGCGCACCGGAAATAAACGGTATAAGGAAAAGTCCCAGCGCCGGAAGCCAGACTGCTGTTTGGCTCCAATCAGTGCTCGTAAAGAATTTAAAATCAGGCTGAACGCCGAGGTTCATGCCCAAAAAGCTGAAATCTAGGTCAATAAGCTTGTCCGATATGTTTTTGAACGAATCAAAGTTCTTGTGAACGAAATCCACGAGTGACAGCTGAGAATAGCCGCCGGTGGGGATAGTTCCGCCCAAGCTTGTTACCTTATCGGTAATCGCCGTGTACTGGTCAGCTGAAAGGTGCATGAGGTTTGTATATGGTTTGCGTATGACATCATAGAGCATGAACAGGATGATCATTGGAATTAAAGACCATAAGCATCCCGACATGGGGTTGATGTTTTCCTCTTTGTAGAGCTTGGCGACTTCTTCCTGATACTTTTGCTTGTTGCCTTCGTGCTTTTTTTCAAGCTCCTTCATGTAGGGCTGAAGACGTGCAGAGCGCATCATGCTTTGCTTGCTCTTCATCATCGGATATAAAAGGATGAGCTTTAAAACCACGGCAAAGAGAATGATAGCAATACCGTAGTTGAGCGCGAGGTTGTAAAAAGCCATCAACAGCTGGGCAAATGGCCAGGTTATTGTTTCGGTTAAGGTCATAGGTTTTCTCCTATCAGTATGGCCGGTTACGGTACCGGATCATAGAAATCGTGCTCACCTCTGTGGAATGGGTGACATTTGCTGAGACGTTTAACGGCAAGCCACGAGCCTTTTGCCGCGCCGTATTTTTCAAGAGCTTCCAAAGCATATTGAGAACAGGTCGGAATGAATCTGCAACTGGGCTTCGTAAGCGGAGATATGCGCTTTTGATAGAATCTGACAAGCGCGATTAAAAATCTCTTCATCAGTTTTCACCGCTTTTAGGTGAATCAGCCAAAATTCCCAAGCGTGAGCAAGCGAATAAATATGCCTTTTCTAACTCAGCATAGCTTACATAGCGGCTTTTCTGCCTTGCAACCACCACCAAATCAAGGCCCTTTTGCATACGCGGCTCGTTGAGCCGGTAAATCTCCTTAAGTCGGCGGCGTACACGGTTGCGGCATACTGCGTTGCCGATTTTGGTGCTTACGGTAAGTCCAAGCTGGTTGTAGTCCCTGTTTGTTCTGCGAAAGTAAACGACAAGACAGGGAGTGGCAACGCTTTTGCCCTTTGCATATAGGCGGCGGAACTCATGATTCTTTTTCATTGAAACCGAAAATTTCAAATTTCACAGTCCTTTCGCCGGAAAAACAAATGGGTAAACACCTAAAGGGCGGAAAATTCCGCCCTGAAAAATCGGTATTACGCGGAAGCTTCCGCTCTTATTGAGTAAATTGCGAAACCCACTTTACTGTTCATGTTGATCACAGGATCAATATGAGAGTTTAGCTCTGCCTTTTGCTCTGCGACGGGCGAGAACCTTGCGGCCATTCTTTGTGGACATTCTCTTGCGGAAACCATGCTCCTTCTGAGCATGACGCTTTTTGGGCTGATACGTACGAACCATTTTCGTACACCTTCCTTTCGTTGTATGGTACTCAACAGCGTAATTGTTTGTACTGTTTTGTGCTAAAACAAGCAGCAAGCAAGTCGCAGTAGTTGATAAAATTCTTGCAGAAATCTGCTGTTTCTGCGGGCAAACTGCCACAAATAATTTATGGACAGAAAGCTAAATTATTATACAGTATTCGTCCGCGCTGTGTCAACAGGAATTTGCGCTGTATTTGCGGGCGCAGCTGAGCACTCGGCGCTATTGCAGCTTAACGAAAAATTCCTTTAGCGCAGGAGTTTTTTGCAGATATCTTATGGCAGGAAGCCCAAGTCCAAGCATTACAACAAGCTCTCCCAAGCCGACCTGTCCGCCGAAAATTGCGGCTGTTTGCCAAAAACCTCCCTGAAACGACGGGTCCTGAAGCGAGACGTAGGCAAGCACGCAGCCGATAATCGGAGTGTTAAAAATGACCGGCATCAGGCAGGCTGCGGTATTCGTTCCCCACCCAGCCTTATCAGTCTTGCGCGCGTGTATACCAATAGCGGCAGTGCATAAGCCCGCGAGTAAGGTCGCAAGCGAACCAAACACAATATCAATCATCCCGTATGCGCTGATTAGATTTGCGATAACACAGCCTATTGCAAGTCCAAAAGCTGAGACGGGTAAGAAAAACGGCAGTATACACAGCACTTCCGATACACGAAACTGTATTGGACCATAGCTGAGGGGATTAATCATCGTCAAGGCAGCATAAGCCGCGCCGATAACGGCGGCAGTCACAAGTTTTCTGAGCTTACTATTCATTAAAAACACCTTTCCGTGTGCATCCGGTTTTAAAATTCCGAAGTAAGTCGAATTATCGGAAGCATTGATTTGAGACTTTTCGGCTTTGCTTTTCGAAGCGCTGATTTTTTTGGGGGCTGCAGCTGAGCTTTGGTAAGCGTTCTGTTTCAAGGCTGTTCTGTTTCCGCAAGGCTGAATATACAGCCGCAATAGTCCTGGCGGTAAAGCCCATATTCACGCGCAAGCTCATTTGAGCGCTTGTATCCCTCTCGCTTTTTGAAGTCCGAGGGCAGCCACTTGACGCCATACTCACGCTCAAGCAAGAAGCCGATTTCGTTTAATCGCTTCTCATCCTTATGAGGACTGACCGACAGGGTGGTACAGAAATAATCGAAAGCACCCTCTTTGGCAAGCTTTGCCGTTTCACGAAGGCGAAGCTCAAAGCATTTGCCACACCTTTCGCCGCCCTCCAGCTCGTTTTCAAGACCTCGTGACGCTTCCATGAAGTCCTCGCCCCTATAGGCGCATTCGATGACAGAGACGGTTTCGGGATATTTTGAGGCGACCTGCCTCATATAGTATAGGCGCTTGTCATATTCCTCGGCAGGCTGAATGTTCGGATTGTAATAAAGCACGGCCACATCGAAATATTTCGTCAGATATTCCAGCACATAGCTGCTGCAGGGTCCGCAGCAGCATTGGAGAAGAAGGCTTGCGCGAGCACCGCGAAGAGACGCAATTACATCGTCTGTTTCAAGCTGATAGTTGTGCTTCAATGGCAGTTCCCCTCTCTGTTCCGAATCCGAAATTATGAAATGACACAGTTTTGTTGTTGACTTACGGGTTATTATTATAATACTATGAACAGACAATTGCAAAACAATAATTAGCACTGATGGAGCTGTAGATGAAAGCAAAGAAAACAATTTCCGGAGCACTGATTCTGATAATTTTAATCAGTCTTTCCTTAAACACATACGCGGCACAATGGGAAGATTTTTCTGATATAAAGGGACATTGGGCGGAGGAGACACTTCGCCGCAGCTTCAATGACGGACTGATTTCAGGCTTTGAAGACAACACGCTTGCACCTGATGCACCAATTACTACCGCTCAGATGATAACCGTGCTGTGCCGCGTTCTCGGCGCAACCGAAACCGCTGATGCTTCAAGTCTTGGCATTTCCGCCGACGCTTGGTATTTCGATTCCGCAAGCAAGGCTCTTCGCCTTGGCTTGATTTCTTCCGAAACGGGAAATTTGGAAGCCGACATGACAAGACAGAATGCACTATCAATGATGGCTAAGGCGTTTTGCCTTGTTCCGGCAGAGCCGAATTTTGCCGAATTAAGTCAATTTTCGGACACAGGCAGTATTTCGGCAAATAACAAAGGCGCTTTAGCTGCCCTTGTTTCCGAAAAATTTGTAACCGGTTACGGCGGTGCGCTTAACGTAAGCAGCAGTATCACTCGGGCAGAATTTTTTACAGTTCTCTATCGTGTCGCCCAAAATTATATCACTTCTGACGCACTTAGCTCCGGCACGCAAGGCAACAGCGTTTTAAGAGGCAACAGCTTTCTCAGCTATATCAGCACAGGCAAAATCTGGTTTGATTCCTCAGCGGAAAGCGTCACACTTTCGGGCGTAAAGTCCGACACGGTTACCCTTCGCAGTCACAAGCTTAATAGTTTTAGTATCAGTAACGGTTCAGACCTTTCTCGTTTGGTCATCGCCGTCGGAACAGGCAGCGCTGCTCTTGATTTTATCGGAAGCTCAAAAATCGGTCAGCTTCAGCTTGAAGCCTGCACAAGCGCAAGTGTCGGCTCGGGCGTCGGCTCTATTGAGATAACAGGAAACGGCATTTCCACAAGTATTTCGGGAACGCACGATTCACTGATCATCACAGGCAGTAACAACACTGTTACTCTCTCCGCCGGTGTTTCTCTTACAAAGGTGAAAATTATGGGGGATAATAATATCGTTAAAGCGGCCGACTCCGCTTCTCTCGGCGGCAGCGCTTCCTGTGCGGATATCGAGATTTCGGGAAATGGAAACACCCTTGCCTTTAACAATTCTGCCGAAACCCCCTGCAAGCTTTTAGTCAGCGGCTCGCTTAACAACATCTCGGCAAAAAGCGAGGGCAATATTGAGGCTGTGACACTTTCGGGCAATTCGAACTGGCTTTCTCTTGTTTGCAAAAACCTATCCTCAGTTGTGATATCCGGAAACTACAACACCGTGAATAAGCAAGACGCCGGCAAGGTAGAGGCTGTCGAAATCCCCGGAGTGAACAACGTTTTCGTGCTATATGAGGAAAACGAGCTTGTCAGCGCCCAAACGAAGGGGTTGAGCAATACCGTCACAATTAACGGCGCTGCCGACAATATAACTCTTTACGGACGAAAGACCATTCTTGACGGCAGCGGAAAAGTCAAAAGCCTAAACATCAGCGCCTCGGACTGCACTATTAGCCTTGCGGCAGAAACTATAGCCGACAACGGCATTCAGGCAGAGGAAGACCGTGTACTCGAGCTTGTGACTCTCGGTTACGCCGGAGACTTTACACTAAAATGGGCTCAGGAGCACGACTACGAGACTTCGGAAAAGGAAATCTGGGTTAACGCGAAGGAATATACAAGCAAAACCGAATATCTTTTATGGATTAATCTTTCGATGCAGAGAGTTAACATCTTCAAAGGCAGCGAGGGCGCATGGTCGCTGTGCTACAGCTGCATCGTTGGAACGGGCGCTCCGGGGCGCGGCACGCCTGTGGGCATATATAATACCACCTATAAGTCGTGGGCCGGTTGGACAACCCCCTCCTATACGGTTAAGCCTGTTGTCGGCTTTAAGATAAATACAGGCTATGCCTTCCACTCCCGTTTATACAACCCCGGCGGCACAAAGCTCTCTGACGCGTCAATCGGCTTTCCCGTCAGCCACGGCTGTGTGAGAATGTATGACGAGGATGTGTTGTACATTTACAACAACATTCCGCTCGGCACAACAGTTGTGGTATATTAAAAAAAATAACTATAAAAAGGCAGAACGTACGATTTGGAGGAACAACATGGACAAGAGAACAAGCAAGGACGACTACTATCTCGGCATAGCGGATTCTGTTTTGAACCGCTCCACCTGTCTTCGCAGAAAATACGGCGCGATAATCGTTAAAGCAGACGAAATCATTTCAACAGGCTACAACGGAGCACCGAGAGGACGCGAGAACTGCAACGATTTGGGCTACTGCACACGTGAGCACCTTAACATCCCCGCTGGCGAGCGCTATGAGCTTTGCAGAAGCGTTCACGCCGAACAAAACGCCATTATCTCCTGCTCGAGGAGAGATATGCTGGGCTCGGTCATCTATCTTGTCGGGCGCGATGCAAAAACAAATGCTCTTATAACCGCCGCTCCCTGCACTCTCTGCCGAAGATTTATACTTAACGCAGGCATCGAAAAGGTGATTTGCCGCACCGTTGAAAACGGAATTGAAGTCATTAATGTTACGGACTGGATACAAAACGATGATTCTCTTCCGGATTTGAAAAAGATATAACATAAAAATCCGCCGTGAGCAGTTTGCTCGCGGCGGTTATAATTTTTTTTGATGCGGTGCAAAGCTCATAATTTGGTCTTTGTGATGCTTAGATGATGCTTTGTTTGGTCGTGGTGTAAAACTCATAATAAGGTTTGCCTTTATTATAAAGGCTCAATTTGGTGGAACTTCTTTGGGTGTTGTACTATTTCCCGAGTGTAGTCGTTCTTTTATAAGCCTCATAAACGGCGGAAGCCGCCGCCGCGCGGAAACCCGCCTTTTCGAGCTCTTCGACGCCCACGATGGTTGAACCACCGGGCGAGCAGACAGCATCCTTGAGCTCTCCCGGGTGTTTGCCTGTTTCAAGTACCATCGCAGCTGCGCCCAAAACCGCCTGCGCTGCAAATTTCTGTGCTTTGTCGCGGGGTAAGCCGACCATTACGCCGCCGTCGGCAAGGGCTTCGATGAACATATAGGTGTATGCGGGTGAACAACTGAAAACAGGTGTCGCAGCGTCGATATAGCTCTCGTCTATAAGTGAGCTTAACCCACCGGGAGCCAAAGCGGCAAGCAAGTGCTCGACATCCTCCTCCGACACATCCTTTTCGGGAGAAACCAGAACAAGCCCTTTGCCAACCGCAACAGGCGTGTTCGGCATAAGTCTGACGATAGGCAAAGCTAGACCGTTGTTTTCAAGAACGGCGGCAATGGTGCCCTTTGTAACTCCGGCGGCAATCGAAACAATCACCTTTTCGTCGCCGTTTTCGGAGCACTCCTTGAGTATGGGGCATATGCCTTTTAGAGCGTCCGCCAAAATGTTCGGTTTGACACAGAGAAACACAAAGTGAGCTCTCGCCACTGCATCCTCCGCAGTTTCTGCAACACTACAGCCTGTTTTTGCGGAAAGCTCGGCTGTTTTGTCAGTGTCTCTGTCATAAACGAACACGTTTTTCGGCTCGATTGCACGGCAAACTGCCTCTATAATTGCACCGCCCATATTCCCGGCTCCGATAAATGCAAAAGTACTCTTCATAATGAGCTCTCCTTTTATAAAGATCGTCAAAGGCTGGCTTTGCGGCTTTTGTTGCTAGCGACCTTCATAGCTGTTTATTTTTTGTTTCTTCCGAAAAAATCATCAAAATAGTCACGCTCGGCTTTGGATTCGCCTGCATTGCCGTCATCCTTGCCCAAATACTCAGCTTCCCTGTATTCAACTTTTTCGTCTTTGTTGGGGGCGGCCGCGGCACGTGTTTTTGGCGGACTTGTTGAGGCTTGACGCTCTCCTAAGGCTTTTTCCTTTGCCCTGCGCCGCATTTCAAGCTCCTGCATGTGCCTTTTCTTCGCCCTGCGGTAGCGCACAACAAGGTAAATGTATGTACCCAAAAGGCCAAGGACTATTAGGATGAAAATGATTACCAGTGGGTTTGAAAGCGACTTAAAGATTTTTTGCTTTATAAACTGCGAATAGCTTAAATCAACGGACGAGCAGGCCACAAGCTTTGATTGTCCGTATACAACTCCGTCGCGTAATATGGATATCTCTCCAAGGACAGAGCCAGCGTCAATCGGCGCTACAAGGTCTTTGCCTTCGTCTTCGCTGTAAATTGTGACCTGCTGCTCAAAGCTTGAATTGTCTTCATCGTTTGCCATTAGAGCTTGAACAACCGTTTCCGGACGAACTGTCACGTAGTCCGCGTCTTTTCCCATTTTTACGGGAACATCCTTGATTAGGTCGTTTGTTTCCAGAATGTTGCGGTAACTGTAATTCTCGAACGCCCAATTATAAATCCGAATTGACTCGGAAAAATTGGTGTATTCTGTTTTTTCAACTTTTTCTACCGCTGCACCGCCCATTAGAACACAAAGCAGCGATACGCTGTCCTTGTTTGCCGTTGAAACCAGGCAGTAACCCGCGTCGTTTGTGTGGCCGGTTTTCATTCCCTTGGCGTATTCATAATAATAGCCGGGATAAAGCTCGGAATCTTTGTTTATTAGTCCGTTTGTGTTGCTTATCACACGCTCCGGCGAAAGGTTTGTTGCCGGAATAGTCTTTGTAACCGTGTTGCAGACCTGCATAAACAGCGGGTGAGAATAAGCCTCAAACGCGATTAGGGACAGATCCTTCGCCGTTGTGTAATGGTTATAATCGGGATATCCGTGTGTGTTTTGAAAGTTTGTTCCCGTACAGCCGAGCTCCTTGGCTCTGGCGTTCATCATTCCCACAAAGGTCGAGATGTCCCCTGCTATGTAACTTGCAACCATGTTACACGCTTCGTTGGCCGAAGAGAGCATTGCGCAGTAGAGCACGTCCTCCAGCGTCATGGTTTCACCTACGAGAATTCCGGCACTGCTACCGTCCTCCCCAAGTGCCGTTGAAATGTCGGCTCCGGCGGTTACTGTATCTGTAAGTGAGACTTTTCCGGCCTCGATTGCTTCAACCGCAAGCAAAACGGTCATAATCTTTGTTGTACTGGCGGGATAGACCTTTTCGTTTTCGTCTTTTGAATAAAGGACATTGCCTGTTTGCGTATCGATAAGTACAAGCGCCTTTACCTCCGGTGCGGGGTCGGATAATGCTTTTGCGGAGGATGGCATAAGCATCGCGGATATTATGGTAAATATTAAAATATAGGATAAAATCTTTGACTTTTTCATATGCATCTCCGGAAGAATATGTTATATTGTATATAATATAATTTAAAACACTACCGTTTATTATACGAACATTTCTATTGAAAATCAATCAAAATATATGTGCCCGTTCAAAGCGGCTGTTAGGAGAAGATTATTTGAAGCTTAGCAAGGCCGAAATTATTATAATTGTTATCACTGTTGTTTTTGTATCTCTAGCCTTTATCTCTTTTCTTATTGACCGCGACGGAAGAGCCGCTGTTACCATTTCAACCGACATCACGGCAAGCGCGGAAGCCTCGGTCTCACCGTCTTCCGCCGCGCCGTCGCCTGAAATCTCGTCGGTTACGCTTGTGAATATAAACACCGCGACGGCGCAGGAGCTATGCTCCCTTCCCGGAATCGGCGAAACCTTATCGGGAAGAATAGTTGCCTATCGCGAGGAGCACGGCTTATTTAAAAGCACGGATGAAATTATGAGCGTTGAAGGAATCGGCGCAAAAACATTTGAAAACCTAAAGAACAACATCACAGTAGACTAAACAGTCGGAGGCATTATAATGAGAATACTTGTCGTGGATGATGAGAAGCTGCTTGTCAAGGGAATAAAATTCAATCTGGAAAACGAGGGCTATGAGGTCGACGTCTGTTACGACGGGGAGGCCGCTGTTGAAATGGCAAAAAGCAGCTCGTATGACCTTATCCTTCTCGATTTGATGATGCCCAAGCTCGACGGGCTGGAAGCCTGTATGAAAATTCGTGAGAGCTCGGTCGTTCCGATAATAATGCTCACCGCAAAAAGCGAGGATACGGACAAGCTGATCGGTTTTGAATACGGGGCTGACGACTATATAACAAAGCCCTTCAACATTCTTGAGCTTAAAGCAAGGGTTCGCGCACTTCTGCGTAGAAGTGCTATCCAGAATCCCGGAAACAAGGATGACTGCCTGACACGCGGCCATGTTGCAATCGACACTTCCCGCCGCATCGCTTTGAAAAACGGCGTTCCCGTTGAGCTTACTGCTAAGGAGTTTAATCTTGCCGAGCTTCTTATGCGAAACCCCGGCAAGGTATACAGCCGCGAACGACTTTTGGACATCATCTGGGGCTTTGACTATCAGGGTGACGCCCGAACAGTCGATGTCCACATTCGCAGACTGCGTGAAAAGCTGGAGCTTGACCCCGCCGACCCGAAGTGCTTTGCGACCAAGTGGGGCGTTGGCTATTACTTTGGTGAGGACTGACATTATTTGAGCAAGGATGTCGCCCTGGCTTATTGAAGACGTGTTATATTGTTCTAAAATTTTATATAGACTTTTTTTGCCTTTTGAAATAAAATATCTTAATTGCTAACAAAAGGAACCATGGGGAGAGAAGCTCATGAAAAGGCTACCCGGTGTAAGTTCAATAACGAACAGCGTACAGCT
>JAGPMA010000089.1 GCA_018053145.1 Oscillospiraceae bacterium
CCCTCCTTGTAGGGAAGGTCAACCACAATTTTGTCGACCATTTTTTCCGCAAGCTCGTCGGCGGAAGTCAGTTTCTCGCGGGCAATTCCCGGCTCGCCGTGAATTCCGACGCCAAACTCGATTTCATCCTCACCGAGAGTGAAGGTCGGCGTTCCCTTGGCGGGTACCGTGCAGGAGGTCAGCGCAAAGCCGATGGAACGCACGTTTGCGATGACCTTTTCGGCAACAGCTTTCACTTCCTCCAGAGATTTTCCCATTTCGGCGGCGGCTCCCGCAATTTTATGAACGAGAACAGTACCGGCAACCCCGCGGCGTCCGACGGTATAAAGGCTGTCCTTAACCGCGACATCGTCATTGACATAGACCTTTTCAACCGTTATGTCGTCATCCTGCGCCATATCGGCGGCAGCGTCGAAGTTCATGCAGTCGCCCGAATAGTTCTTGATAATAAGGAGCGTACCCTTCTTCGACTGAGTTGCCAAAATGGCGTTATAAACCTGAATCGTTGAGGGGGAGGCAAAAACATCTCCGCAAACCGCAGCGTCCAACATGCCCTTTCCGACAAAGCCTGCATGCGCGGGCTCGTGGCCGCTTCCGCCGCCGCTAATAAGGCTCACCTTATCGGTGTTAACTTCTTTTTTCTTAATAACTTTATATTTTTCGATAAAGTCAAGCTCGGGATGAGCAAGGACTATGCCCCTGCAAAGTTCAACGACGACATTATCGGGGCTGTTAATGATTTTTTTCATGGTTTTTCTCCTATGCGTTCTTGTACTTTTTTCCGATTGCGTCCGCGGCAATTATTGCAGCCGCAGTCGACTGAACAGTTATCGGGAAAGGCATGGAGTGTATGGATTCCTCTGCAATGCAGGATTTCTCAGCAACAGCGATAAGCTCCTCCTGCGTAATGCTGTCAACGCCGATATCCGCAAGGCAAACGGGCAGACCGACCTTGACGCAGAAGGCAAGGACTTCATTAAGTTCTTCCGCGGGGGCGTTCTCCAAAACGAGCTGAGCAATCGTTCCGAAGGCAACCTTTTCGCCGTGGAAATAATGGTGCGTACCGGGCAGAATCGTAAGTCCGTCATGAATCGCGTGAGCTGCGGCAAGTCCGCCGCTTTCAAAGCCGAGACCCGAAAGGAGGATGTTGGCTTCGATTATGTTCTCAAGCGCGGGTGTTACCATGTTGCAATCGCAGGAAATCTTCGCTTTCTCGCCGTCGGCAATCAAGGTCTGATAGCAGAGGGTCGCCAGTGCAAGAGCAGTATTTGTTCCCTTTGCCTCGCCGCAGAAGCCCTCGCGATAACCGCAGGGAAGTCCGGCGTTGACATTTGAGAAGGACCTTGCCGTTGCTCTCGCTTCGAAATATGTGGAGAGAGCGTCGCCCATTCCTGAAACTAAAAAGCGTGTCGGAGCGTTTGCGATAACTGTCGTATCAATAAGCACAAGGCTTGGGCTCTGCTTGAAATAAGCATAGTCGTCGAAAGCGCCGTCGGGAGTATACAAAACTGCGGAGTGACTCGTCGGCGCGTCGGTTGCCGCGATTGTGGGGCAGATAATCAGGGCGTCGCCCATTGCAACGCATTTTGCGGTGTCAATGGCTTTGCCTCCGCCTAATCCGATGGTGCAGGAGCAGCCGTTTTTCTTTGCGACTTCCTGAAGTCTTGCAACCTCCTGACGGGAGCACTCGCCTACAAAGCCGCTCTCGACAAAGGTTATCTGAAATTTCTGGGCGGTTGCGTCAAGTTTGCTCTTAACTCTCGTAACATCGTCGGGATGTGCGATAAGAAGCGCAGAGTTTCCGAATCCTTTAACAAAATAGCCCAGATTCAGCAGTTCGTCCTCGCCCTGTACATACTTTGTGGGGCAGATAAAAGCTTTTCTCATAAGAATCCTCCTAATAATTTATACCTAAATTCCACGTGCATTTTTTATTAGCTTAAAAGAACACTATTTCAAGAAGAATTTAAACTGATACTCCCACATTGTAACATTATTTACCACCACCTTTCAATCTTTTTCAATAAATTATTGATTGCAACTTTGGAGTAAAGATACTTATTAAACCCTGCAAGTTATCCACAGAGCAACACTCGATTTTCAAGATGATATCTTTATTATGCGATGTGCCTCGAAGCTGTCGAACAGCAGATCATTCAGCGCGGTAAGTGTTATTGCCGTTTTGTCAACCTAAGCCCATATCCAACAGGACTGCGGAAATAGGATGGCTCTCAATGTAGTCGATTGCATATTTCTGGTACTCATGCGGTATGAACTTCACTTGGCATCACCTCCCGTCGCACTTTGAAATAATTCAGACGTACCATTTTGGCATCTCCCGTTCGGCAAGGTCAAAGATGAAATCCCGCCCCTTTGGAGTCCACAGCAGAATAAGAACGTCGTGACCGTTGTTTAAAGTAACATATCGCGGGAAAGCAATGTTCTCTCCGATGTAATTGGTATAAAGCCGCCATGTATCGGAGCCGTTAGGCTTGTACTGCACCCGGCAATCCTGCAGAAACCGGTTCAGCGTGACAGCGGTCGTTCCCAAGTCCTCGGCTATCTCTCCGATTTTGTACAGCTCAGCCGTGTCCGTCTGCCCTTCATACTTGGCGGCGGTCAGTTGCAGCACCTTGTTTTGTGATTCAAGTGCTTCCCGCGCTTCCTCAGCAGCCACTAGAGCAAGCAACGATTCCTTGTAATTTTTTGGGGCAAGCCTGCTCTCCATTTCATTGAATGCCGCAATGTAGGCTTTCTTGAAGACCATTGCCTTTTCGCCAGTGTAGCCCATGACCAGAAGTGTGAAGCCGTCACGGGTAATGAGGTACTCCGGGCGCATTTCACCTTTGCCGTCACAATATTCAACGGGTGCAAAATTGCGTTCGTTAAAATCGTCCTTGCTTTCAGTAATAGCGCGTATGTCCCTCATTACATCAGCATGCCGTTTCTCAAAAACACGCGCGATGTCGCGGCTTGATACTAGTCTCCACTTGTCATGGTTGCGTTGGCGCACTTCGCTTTACAATCTAACTAATACAATAAGTCCTGTCCACGGTCAACCATATCATGGTATTCATCGTTTAACGCTTCATCGTAGAATACATAAAGAGATATCATTGCTCTCGACATCGCTACATAATTGAGCATTCGTTCGTTACTTGACTCGAATCCATCAACGTCAATTAAAAAAACAATTTTTGACTCCAGCCCTTTGAATGATTGAATAGTGAAATAATTTAGACAGTGTTTACCGAAATCATCGATATTATCACGCGCTACTATTTCCAAATTGCACATAGAAGTTTGCGCTGCTAAATTTGAATTGCACAACTTGTAGTGCGATAGCATCACAACATCATCAGACGATATTCCACCACTAAACAATGAAGCTAATTCGGTTCGAACTTTCTTACTCAAATCCATTGAGTTTGAGTAACTTTTAGTAAAAACTTTTGGGCCCGACAATCTCATGTGTTTTGCAGCTGGTACTAAGGTAAGCACAGATGTCCTTCGCCCAATTTGTTCGGTATTGCGACAATTATGGTTTAATGAAAATACAACTGGATTGTATGCCTCTCGCAAGTATTCCAACGCAAAGTCATATTCCACGGTTGCGTTAAAAATATTTTGATTAGGGTCTAAAAACATTACCCATTCACCATTAGCAAGACCGTTAATGACATACTTTTCCATCACCTCTAAAGCAGAGGTTTGCATTAAGTCTTGCCCCTCATCTATCACTAAGCAATCAAAGCACGTTGACTTAATATCACTTTTTAAAAATGCATTACTTATTTCTTCGATAGATTTGTTAAAGTAGGCTGGATTGTTGAGAGCCTTTTGCAAAAGCGCATGATAAGTTGAAACGGTTACCAATTCTCTATTGTAATCGTTCAAACATGCTTCAGCGTAGTTTAACCCTTTATAGCCTTGATTTAGCGACTCAATACAAATGGGATCATTTGAGCACCACGAACTTTCTTGTAGCATGTTTCTAAGCGTATTACCAATGCGATCAGAATAACCTTCTCGTACAAGCCCACCTAGACTTCCGTCAGTATCGGTAGCAGACGTATATATAAGGACACCGCTCATACTATCCTCAGTTCCGGGATATGTCGAATAGATTTTCTCTTTGATTGATGCTGTGGCATACCCGCATTGTGCTGTAAGCTGCCTGATAAGTAGATGCGAAAAAGTATGTAGCAAAACAAATCTAGGAGATGTTTCGTCGAACATCTCTTTGCCAATCCATTTTTGGTCAAGTCTCTTTGCCATTGCAGCGTATCTACCGAGATTTCTACGTTCCCAGTCACAGACAGCTTTCTCATTTAACTGAATAAAAATTCCTTCACCAAACAATTCGATTCCCGGCAACCAATTTAATGGTTGCCTTGAAATTGGAGCAAAATCGTTGTTGGACAAGCCAAGTCTTTCTCTTTCTTTTAGATCCGTCTCTGAAG